>JAZUIX010000217.1:0-4778 GCA_045642445.1 Bacteroidales bacterium
GACATGGCTACGATCCGACTTCAAAGGGGTCTCGTCGATGAGGCTGAGGGGGACCCTGCAGCAGCGCATGACGACGTAGGGGCGCCCGCTGGCGTAGTCGACCAGCTGCGCGGCCAGCAGGAACAGCAGTATGTCGCCGTCGGCGTAGCCCCTGTTGTTGCGGACCACAGCCCTCGAAAACTCCGCCACGGTGGTGGAGGCCGTGGCCACGAGGCTGCCGAGGCAGATGTCAGTGACACAGCGGTCGGCACTGGGGGTGACACGTATTTCGGCCAACGAGCCACGCGACACAGGCACTTCGGTCACCACGCAGGCGCAGTCGGCCACCAGCCGCTTGGTGAGGAACACCCGCTGCGTGGTCTGCGCCGAGGCCACAAACTCGTTGTAGGCCGTGCGGCCCGGCTTGAGGTGCTCAAAAAGGCCGCGGGCCTCGGCGGGCATGGCCTTCCACAGGTTGATGGTGTTGCCCCAGGCGCACCACCGCACCATGCGGAGGTAGGACCGGTTGAGCGGGCCGTGCCGTTCGGGCAGCCGTCGCACATACTGTTTGCCATTGCTTTCGTAGAACACCATGCCGCCTATGCGGCCCGAATAGCCGCGCAATGGCAGCGGACGGTGTTTGTGTGTGAATAGATCTTCGGACATAGGGTAATTTGTGAATTGTGAAATGTGGAGCTATCAATTTTTTTTGCAAAGATACGAAGTTCCGCCGAGGCGGTAGGCGATATGCAACGTTGCCCGACGATAACCAACAATTCGCGACATTGTCACGACTGGATGACCCTTGGGTCGCTTGCAGAATTGACGCTGTAGCGACCCATGAACGACCCTGTAATGACCATACATAGTTCGACCGACGGGTCTTGGGCGGAGGCAGGGGGTCGTCAGCGGGTGAGCCATACCTCCTGGTCTTTTTTCAACACGCGGCCGAGGGTTTCGGCGCGCACGGTCTCGACGTCGGGACGCTCGTCGTAGCGTCCGCAGGGCTGGCGGGTGTAGATCACGCTGCCGGTGCGGCACATCTCCTGGTCGCGCACCTTGAGCACATCGACCTTGGTGTAGTCCATCACGACGGCGGGGACGGCGGCATCGGTGTCGGCGCCGCTGTCGCCCCTGATGCGCGAGACGCTGATAATGAAGTCGGCGAGGTTGGCCCAATTGGCGCTGCCGGCAATGGTGTACATGTCGATTTTTTCGAGGTCGTTGCTGCCGGACAGCTTGTTGAGTTTGCGGGGGTGCGCCACGATGATCACCCAGACGTGGTTTCGGCGACCCCAGCGTTGGAAGAGGGTGAGCATGTGCTTGATGGCGAGGGTCTCGTTGGCGGCGGTGCCGAGGTTGAGGAACATGTAGGGGTCGACCACGAGGGCGTGGAGGGGCGCACGGCGGTGCTCGGCCTCGGCCAGGCGGATGATGTTCTGCGGCGTGGGGTCGATGCTGTCGGTGTCGATGTGCGAGAAATGGGCGTCGAGGTAGTCGAGCATGGGGCGTAGGTCGTCGGAGGTGAAGAGCGAGGTGTCGGCACGGCCGAGGCCGAGCTGCACGAAGCGGCAGGTGTGCGCCGCCTTGTCGGGCACCTCGAAGCTGCACAGGCAGACCCGTTTGCGGCATTTGAAAATCATGTGCGCGCAGATGTCGTTGAGGAAGTCGGTCTTGCCGGCGTTGGGTTTGCCGGTGACGATGATGAGTCCGCCCTGGTCGGTGAGGTGGAGGACGCCGTCGGTGAGGGGGCCGTAGCCGAGGGAATAGCCGTGGTCGTAGTCGCCGTGGAGGCGGCGCAGGACGCTGTCGGCGATGTCGCTGACCTGCACGATGTCGCGGCGGAAGAGAGGCACGGCGTTGTCCACCACCTCGCGGACGGCAGCAAGGCCGTAGCGTTGCATCACCTCGCTGATGTCCTTGCACTCGCCCGGCAGGGTGACGGCGTAGGCGCGGGCACCGAAATAGTCGGCCAGATGGTGCTGAAGGGTGCGCCCGGGGAGGTCTGTGTCGCCGCAGATCACCACGTCGCGCACCGCCTCGAGCCATGCCGCGAAGGGGTCGAAGCAGCGGGCCACGTCGGTGGCGGCACCGTTGGCCACACTCACCACATAGCGGTAGCCGGCCTGACGGAGGGTGAGGACATCCTTCTCGCCCTCGACGATGACGAGGCGGTCCACCTGATCCTCGGCCACGAGCAGCGGGTTGATGCAGTCGATATTGTAGGGCGGACAGGGCGTGGTGGGCGAGTCCTGGCTGAAGAGCTTGCCCTCCACGGCACGGTATTTGGCGTTGACGGGCCGCCCGTCGACATAGTTGACATAAACCAGACAGTCGCACTCGCGGCCCAGCTTGTCGTCGGGGCCGTAGCAGCGGTGGCGGGCGTAGCACAGGCGTAACGCCTCCGCCGTGGCAAGGGCGAAGCCCTGCCCCGCCAGATACGCCTCCACCGCCGCCTGAGCTTTCGGAGGCTCCGGCCTCTCCGGAGATTCCGGTTTCTCCGGATTATCCGGTTTCTCCGGTTTTTCCGGTTTTTCCGGAGTTTCCGGGGCTTCCGGGCTCTTCAGCAGGTACATCCTCTTGAGCACCTCGTCCGGCAGCTGCTTATAGTCGCAAGGCAGCATACCCACGCTCTCGGCGGCGGGCTCCTTGCCGCCGCCAGCACGTGCAGGATCGGGGGTGATACGCAGACGTCCCGCGTAGGGGGCAGCAAGGTCGCTGAGGCGGTCGTGCAGCACGCCGTCGCAGCCGCAGCCCGGGGTGAAGCAGTGGTACACGCCATGGGTTTTGCTGATGCTCAGATGCTGCTTGCGACACTCGGGACAAGTGGCCATCCAGTTTTTGCCCGCCGACCTGACCGGTCCGGCGGCTTTGATTTCTTCAAGACTGTAAAAAGGCTTTTTCATGGTTGTAAGGGGTTAAGTGGTTAATATTTTTTCCGAGGTCTCCGGGTTATCCGGCCCTTCCGGATCTTCCGGATCTTCCGGATCTTCCGGGGCTTCCGGGTCTTCCGGGTCTTCCGGAGTTTCCGGGTTATCCGGGTTATCCGGGCCTTCCGGGGCCTCCGGTTCATTGGGTGCTTATCTCCAGCTGGCCGCAGGCCCCTACGGGCTGGCCGTCGCAGTACCAGCCGTGGCGCAGCGGGTTCCAGCGGGCGGCTGCCGTGGGGCGCGGAGGCGCGTCGTAGGGCAGCACCAGCACCCCCTCGACGGGGTCGTCGTAGCAACGCTGGCGGGTGGCAGGGTCGGTCCACTCGTGGGGGCTCAGCGGGCGGTTCTGGCGCGGCGGCTGGGCTGCTGTGGCTGTCGGCTCGGTGGGTTTGGTGGTTGGGGGCTTCTGTTTGGTGCGCTGTCGGCGTTGGCGTTGCGCATCGCGGACGTTGCGCGTCATCTTCACGACCTCTTCCCTACCCTTGTAGGCCATCTGCCACACTTCGTCGACATTGACGTCGCGGTCGGGGAACACGCGGAGGGTGGCGGCCTGCAGTTTGCTCAGCCCCTTGTGGTTTACCAGCAGCAGGTTGCGCAGCCAGCAGCATCGGCCCACATCGGTGAGCTGGGCGAATTGCTGGGCCTTGGTGACGGCCATGTAGTCGTAGAGGTCGTCCTGCACGAGGGTCACGAGCACACGGCACGCCTCGGCACGTGTGAGGTCGAAGAGCACCATCAGCCGGCGGATGATTTCGCCCAGCAGACTGTCGTTGGGGTTGCGGCGGTAAGCCTCATTGAGGCGGTGAAAAAAAGCTTTGACATCTTCCATTTTTTCGCGGTTTTTTCTTTTCTTTTTCTTTTCTTTTATATAAAGCTATATATCTCGCTAAGAGATATATAGGTTTATACTCCTCTTCTGGCTTTTTTTACTAAAAAAGCCAGACATAGAGTCAATATTATAAAATCTGAATTTTTTTTGCAAAAAAATCCAGAAAAGGAGAGCCCATGTTTTTCGGCGTTTGGGATGACGCCGAAAAACACGGGCTTGGGGGCAGGTGCCAATGAAAAAATCGTCTGTGTGACAGGCATTAAGGAAACTTTTTTCAAAAAAATACGTAAACACATATAGCAATCCTTTTTTACTCATGCAAAAGTACGAACAAACGAAATGTGTATAGGCGGAATTCCGCCTTTGCGAACACTGTTTTTCGCCCCAACAATCCACTTGCAAAATCAATAAAAACATCATATCATGAAACAAAAAACGCCCTTTGCTGACGCGGCGGCCATCGCGACACAACTATGTGACAGCTATAAGATTACAGAATTGCTAATGCAAGAATACGGGCTCAGCGCAAGCACCTTCAAAGCCCTAAAAAAGGGGGCTCGGTGACATTGGAAACGCTGCAACGCTTTCTGACGGCACTGAGCGACATAATGCCGCGTAACGAGTTTATCGACAGTCTGTTGCGTATAGCCGACGCATTGACAGGCAAAAAAATGACATTTGAGGCGAAAAAAATGACATTTCGCGCTTTTGCGATAGCCAACAGAGGCAAACAGAAGGATGGAAATTGGAAAAAGAGAGACCTTGCCCAGTACCTTTTCCCGAACGCCAACCACCGTGTAGCCCTCAACCAGCTCAACCGCCTCCTCCGCGATACCCGCTGCCACCCCGACATGCCCCTCCCCCATCCGAAGCCTCCGGCTAATCCGGAATATCCGGGAAATCTGGTTAATCCGGACAATCCGGACAATCCGGGGCATCCCAAACCTCCGAAGTCCCCAGTTCCTCCAGGCAAGGCCCCCCCCCCCCCCCCCCCCAACCCCCCCGGACCCCCCCCCCCCCCCCCCCCACCCCCCCCCCCC
>JAZUIX010000218.1:0-2048 GCA_045642445.1 Bacteroidales bacterium
GACCTCGGCACAGGCGAACCAACTATCAGCAAGGATGTAGTCAAAGCGTATCTTTCTGGCGATGATACGTTTTACCATCTCTATCATGAGGGTTATCTTTTCAAGTTTCGCAAGTTCTAATTAATTAACATATAGTAGCATAAATCAAAATTCAAGACTTTCGCTATCAGCAGAAGTTGTCAGAAGCATTGAAATCTGTAGCAGTAAACGATATGTGGAGTATCAGTATTCACCTGTATGCATTCTTAACAAATTGATTTTTAATAAAGAAAACAACTTGCGAAACTTGAATTTGTTATTGTGATTTTTATAAATATTGTATCCGTCTTATTGTCTTATACGGAAATAACTTGACACATTTTTCCATAAAAAATAACGAAAAATGCGAAAAGGAACGAAACACCTATTTAGAGGGCCGGAGTTTAAGTTGGAAGCCCTTAGTTATTATTACAGCCACGGCAAGAATGCCAAAAAGACCCGTGAGAAGTTTTCTCTGAACGAGTCCACTCTGCGGGTGTGGATAAAAAACACGCCGATTGATGAGGAATGTGTATCTTTGCATTCCGAACTGACGAATGCAATAATGAAAGACCAACCCGAGGGAACCAGTCCCGAACAGAATCTGCAGTCAAAGATTGACGAGCTCGAGAAGGCATTGGCATACGAGCGAATGCGAAGCAGGGCATACGAGAAACTGATAGAGATAGCCGAGGCCGAGGAGGGCATCAGCATATTAAAAAAAGATGGTGCCAAACAGTGACGGCGCTGCGCGAAGAATACCCCCAATCCAGCGTGGAGGTATTGTGCGGGCTGTTTGGCAGAAAACGCCAATGGGTACTACAAGAAGGCCGTAGTGGTGGTGTCGGAGACACAGCGGACAAAGCTGATCGAGGAGCATATCGCCTATTACCGCGGCCTGATGCCCCGGATAGGCGGCGCGAAGCTTTACGAACTTGTGCGGGAGGATGTCGGGAAGGAGGTCACCCGTGGGCGGGACTCTTTCCTCAAGGCATACTCGTCAATGGGATTCAAACTGGAACGCCCCAAACGGATCCATACGACAAATTCCAACCATGTGTACCGGAAGTACCCCAACTTGATTTCTGGTATAGATGCACTGAATGTCAATCATATATGGGTATCCGACATCACATATATATGGATTGATGGCGACGTCCTGTATCTGCATCTGGTCACCGACGCATACTCCCATGCGGTGATAGGCTGGTGCCTGTCCGACACGCTGGAGGCCGACAACACCGTAGAGGCGCTGATGATGGCCATACGCACGGCGGGGGGCGGCAACCTCTGCGGCACAACACACCACTCCGACAAGGGGGTGCAGTACGCCTGCTACAAGTATGTCGACACGCTCATCGAACACCATATCCGGATCAGCATGACAGAAAGGTACAATCCCACGGACAACGCCGTCGCCGAACGTGTCAACGGCATCCTCAAGGTCGAATGGATATACCACCAGGAGGTCTTCCGCGACAGGGAACAGGCCGAAGCCACCATATCCCAGATGATATATGTATACAACCATGTCAGGCCCCACATGAGCATCGGTATGAGGACGCCGATGTCGGTCTATAATGGAGAGCAACCGGGGCCAAATCTTTGGAAAAAACAAAAAGAATGCTTGTGATTCCCCAAAAAGTCGTATCTTTGCACCACCCCAAAACAAGGTGGCGACAGCCTTATGCCATCGTCATCCCAAAGACGAGTGGGACTCAATGCCCCATTCGGCTTTACCCCAAAACAAGGATGGCTCTGCATTATCCATTGTCATCTTGGACTTGTCAAGCAAATCAGTGCGACTTGTCAGGCGGATTAGTTGAACCGTCATACTCATGACAAGTATTTTAGTTTAACATAGGAAAAATTGACAAGCGATTTCAGGAAAAGACAGGTGAACGGCAATGCTCCGTTTTTTCGGGCGTTTTTCGGCGTTTTCGGCGATATTGAACGGATATGCTCCGTTTTTCAAGCCGATTTCCGACTCAAAAATGGGTGGATTGAACCGCTCCGACTGGGTGGGAATG
>JAZUIX010000219.1:0-3079 GCA_045642445.1 Bacteroidales bacterium
AGAACGAGATGAAGAAATCTCCAGTGGAGATTTCGATAGGCGAAGCCGGAGAACAAAAGCGGGCTATGAGAAGAAAGCCTGTGGCTTTCGATAGCGTTCCGTAGGACGATAAGCGAAGCGAAATCGAGCGGTGAACAAAAAGTGATAAACAGGAAGATGCCGAAAAGCACCCGAAATCGCAGAAAAGTATGTTGTCATTCATTATTCTCATACGTTGAATTTATAGAACCCACCTTAAGAAAGTGCGTGTAAAGTTTAAGCCTTCAAAACAGATGAACGCCTTGATGGAAGAGATGCTTGAAAATATTGAAATTGTGTGAAGCGCGATTAGGGGTAGTTTATCTACTTATCTATTATCTACTGCTTATGTATTGTGATATGTGATATGTGATATGTGAATGGTGAAATGTGGTGCTCATTTCACCATTCACTATTTTTTGGTGGCTGCCAAGCATTATTCTCCGCCTGCTGAGGTTTCGGTGGCTCCGGTGCGGGCACGGCTTTCGAGTTCCATTTTGCCGAAGCGGAGGGTGAGGCCGAAGGTGATGTAGCGGCTGGTGTATTTGCTGTCGGAGACGCTGGTGCTGTAGGGGTTGATGTTGGTGGAGCCCCAGCTGTTCCAGTCGAAGATGTCGCTGGCGTTGAGGTAGAGGGAGAGTTTGCGGTCGAAGAAGTCGGCACTCATGCCGAGGTCGATGCCTTTGCGCTCATGGCTGATGGAGAGTTTTGTCCAGCCGTGCGAGGGGGTGTTGTAGTAGCCGCTGACGAAGACTTCCAGTTTGTCCCACAGTTTTGTCCACACTTTGCCTCGGATGCTGAAGGAGAGCATCTCGTCGACCACAGGGGGCTCGTTGGTGCGGACGAGGACGCTGTACCAGTCGTCGGTGAGGCCCACATTGAGGCGGACGTTGAGGAAGGCTGTGGGACGGTACATGCAGTTGGCGTTGAGCGAGAAACGGCGGCTGTCGCTACAGTTGTAGGGCATACTGTAGCTGACCACGCGGTCGAAATAGGGCACATAGCGGGCATCGCTGATGGTGGTGTACTCGTTCAGGTCGGCTTTGAAGGAGGCGCTGGCACCCACAGAGCCGAACTTGGAAAAATATTTGTTCCATGAAAGGTCGGCATTGTGGGAGTATTCGGGTTCGAGCAGCGGGTTGCCCGTGGAGAAGGATTCGATGCCGTAGCTTTCATAGGTGGAGAGGCTGCCGGCCAAGGGTTTGCCGGTGCTGTAGCGGTAGCTGAGGCTGAAGTTGTGCATGTCCTCGGTGCGGTAGCTGGCGTGGATGGAGGGGGAGAAGGTCCAATTGTGGACGGTGACGTCGTACTGAGGCTCGTTGAGGTGATAGTCCTTGCTGTATACGTGGCTCGCACGGCCACCGAGTTTGAGGGTGAAGTTGCCCCATTTGCGACGCCAGGTGAGGTAGCTGCTGATGCCTCGGTTGGGGTAGTAATTGGTGTCGGAGCGGAGGTAGTCGCAATGGTAGAGCCCTGAGAGGTTGTCGAGGGTGTCGCGCAGCGAGTAGTCGTGCCCGCTGCCCAGCTCGACCGTCAAACCTGCTTCAATTTCGCCCTGTTTGCTGTAGGGGAGGGAATAGTCGATGCCGAGTTCGCCATCGCCGGAGAGCATGCCGCTGGAGGTGCGGTGGCTGTAGCTCATCAGTGGCTGGTAGAGGTAGGTGCGCGACTCGTTGCTGTTGTTGCCGTTGCCGTAGAAGCTGCCGTTGAAGTTGACGGAGAGTTCGTGGCCGTCGTTGTTGAATTTGTGGGTGAAGTCGATGCCGCCATAGCCGCCGTAGTTGCTGCGCTTGGAATCGCTCTCGGAATGGTAGCTGTAGTCGCCAGGCGCGTAGATATATTCGATGCGGCGGGTGTTGCCGATGCTGTTGGAGCGAGACCAGGAGGGGTAGGTGCCGAACCAGCCCGAGATAGAGTTCATGGAGTCGAACTGGTAGCTGGCGTTAATGCTGGCCCAGATGTGATGGCTGCGGCTGTCGGACGAGGAGGAGTCGTTTTGGTCGCGCGAAAGGTTCCCCTGCGAATCCAACATCTGGCTTTCGCCTGTGGAGGTGCTGCTGTATTTGGAGCCGCTGTAGTTGACGTAGGCACTGATGTGGAACTTCTCGTTGCTGTAGACGTAGGATATCCACGGGGAGATAGAGGGTTGGGAGGATCCGTTGGCGCCGAAGCTGAAGAAAGAGTTTTTGAGCATACGCTGGCTGGTGATGATGTTCACCACAGGGCTGCCGCCGCCGTATTTGGCCGAGGGGTTTTTCATCACCTCGATGCGGTCGATGCTGTTGGCGGGGAGCATCTTGATGTATTGTTTGAGGGCCTCGCCTTCAAGGTGCGAGGGGCGGTCGTTGATCCACACGGTGACGCTGCTGCCGTTGAGGGTCACGTTGCCCTCCACATCCACCTCCACGCCCGGGGCGTTTTGGAGGGCGTCGCTGGCGTTGCCGGTTTGTATGCTGGCATCCTCGGCCACGTTGTAGAGGTCTTTCTCGCCGTCCACGGTATAGAGCGGACGTTTCTCGGTAATGGTGACCATGTCGAGGAGCATGGCCCCTTCGTACATGACTATGGTGCCCATGTCAATCTTGCCCAAGCCGGTAGGGCCGCCGTGGCGGGTGTTGGGCACGGCTATGAACTGTGTCTCATAACCCATGGCGGAGAGTCGCAAGAGGGTGGCGATGGTGTCGTTTTCGATAGAAAAAAGTCCTTGGTCGTTGGTGGTGACACCACGGAGGAAGGTGGTATCGTCGGCCCGCATCATGGCGATGTTGGCAAAGGGGATGGGCTGTTTGTCCTTGTCGCTCTGCAATTTGCCTGTAACCAACTGCTGGGCGTAGGTGGGGAAGGCACAGAGGAGAAGCATTACGGCTATTCCGTAGCGGAAAATCTTTTTCGAGGGGTGCAACTTAGTGAGCATACGCATGGGTGTTTGTTGGAGTTCTATATTTTTTAGTGTCTCACGCGGCATAGGACTCCATAGAACCGCCCGAGACATTTTCAAAAACGCACCATACAATAACGTTCAAAAACGCGAAAAATTACATTGAGGGTGAAAAAAATTTAG
>JAZUIX010000220.1:0-15164 GCA_045642445.1 Bacteroidales bacterium
CTATAAATTCAACGTATGAAGATAATGAAAAATAAAATACTTTTCTGCGATTTCGGGCGTTTTCCGACATCTTGCTGTTTATCACTCGGTCACGTAGCCCGCTACGCTTCCTCGTTCTGCACAGCAATCTGCTCGAAAACCGCTCCGAAATCCCAAGAAATCAATTTATAGAACCCACCTTAAGGTAGTATGCTGAGATACACGTTGAAACGACTCCTTTACGGCCTCCTGGTGCTTCTGGGAGTGGTTTCGCTCGTGTTCTTCCTCTTCAACATCCTCCCTGGCGACCCCGCCCGTATGATGCTGGGGCAAAGGGCCGATGCCGAGAGCATCGAAATCATCAACCGCGACCTCGGGCGAGACAAGCCTGTGGCGTTGCAATATGTAAACTATCTCAACGATTTGCTCCCCATCTCGTTTCACAACAACAGCGACCCCTCGAACTATTTCTTCCTCGACAATAACAAATACGCCCCCTACTCCACCCTGATCAAAGCCGGCACGACCAGCGTTGTGCTCAAAGCCCCGTATCTCCGTCGCAGTTATCAGTCGAAGCGGAAAGTATCCGAGATCATCGCCACAGCCTTTCCTCAGACGGCTCTTCTGGCCGTTGTGGCCCTCACTTTCGCCTTGGTGGTAGGTGTGCTGCTCGGGGTGCTCTCGGCCCTATACAAAGACAGCTGGATCGACCGCCTCACACTAGTCCTCTCCACCTTGGGCATGTCGCTGCCCTCATTCTTTGCCGCCATCCTCATTGCCTGGTTCTTTGCTTACGTTTTAGCAGATTGGACCCACCTGAATATGTTTGGCAACCTCTTCACGGTTGATGATTACGGCACAGGCGAATACTTGGACCTCAAGAATCTTATTCTCCCCGCCCTGACATTAGGTATACGCCCCCTCGCCACGCTCACGCAGCTCACCAAAAACTCGATGCTTGATGCCTTGTCGCAAGACTATATACGCACCGCGCGAGCCAAAGGTATGCGCTACCGTCGTGTGGTGTTCCACCACGCACTCCGCAATGCCATGAACCCCGTGGTCACCTCGGCATCGGGATGGTTGGCCAGCTTGCTTGCGGGTGCTGTGTTTGTAGAATATGTGTTTGATTGGAAAGGCATGGGCATCGTCATCGTCGACGGATTGGACAAATACGACTTCCCCGTCGTCATGGGGGCCATACTCTTCATCTGTGTGCTGCTGATTGTCATCAACATCCTCACCGACATACTATACGGTCTCCTCGACCCTCGCGTGAGAATGCAATAATGTCTACCGCAAACCTCTCACAACAGATTTCTTTGCCACAAAGTCTTTCAGATAGAACGGCTCAAAATAGGCCACATCCTCTGTTTTCCCCTCCTCCAGTTTCTTCAACGCCACAGTCAACATACCTGTGGCCGAGATGGCGAAGTCATCATAACGGGCATTGGGATGCACACCCAAGATCTCACGAGTTTTGGAGGCACCATCGCCCACAAACACCACTTCACCTTTATCAAGATATTCATCATAGATATTGGGAACGATGATGTCGGCACTCACAGTCTTCAACTCATCTGTGGGCGAAGCATATACGGCAGTATAGCACTCCATCCTTCGAGCGTCGATCATAGGGCACACCATACCCCGAAAATCGGGATGTTGGGCATAATATTGTGCCGCCATACCTTGCAGTGTGGGCACCGAAAGCAGCGGCACCCCCAAGGCATAACAAAATCCTTTGGCCGAGCTCACTCCGATGCGCAGACCGGTGTAGCTTCCTGGGCCACTTGACACACACACCGCGTCAAGTTGCTTGGGTGTCAACCCACACTGGTCAAACATTTCCTGCACAAACACAGAGAGTTTTGACGAGTGGGCATTGGGCTCGTTGGATTGTCTTTGGGCTATAATCTCGCCATCACGTGCCAAAGCGACGGAACAGACAGGGGTGGCGGTTTCTAATAATAAGAGAATCATAATGAATTGTTTAGCGCAAGACTCTATCGCATGTCCACCACTTCCATCCCTTTAGGGGCGGTGAAGGTAAAATCAGCGTCCGAAGCCTTGACGTTCTTGAAGTTAGTGATAGTATATTCGCCTCGTGACGAGTCGTAGTTGTGCTGTTCCATTTTCTTCAGCAGACCTGTTTTGGCCACAATGAAGAGACGGATTTTGTGGTACATGCGACCTTTCTTTGGCTGCAAATCCACGATGGCGGTACCATCGGCCTCTTCTCGAATATATTTGGCTCGATAGTTCTTGCTGTAGTTGGCCAACAGTTTGGCGGGATTGGTGAGGTCGTCGTCATTGTCAGTCATGTTGGTCACGACCACCTCGTTGGCGGTCTTGTTCACCTGCCACACACTCTTGCCGTCGCAATACATCTCCAATTCGCCCGCCTTCACTCTGTAGCGAGGGGCGTTATACACCACCTCGGCTTTCTGACGATAAGTTTCTTTCTTATCAGCGTCGCGGTTGACCACGGTGACGGTGAAGCCCACCGTGCCCGACATCTTGGCCGAAGCCTTTTTTATCAATGCGTTGGCGTTCTCATCAACAGCGCCATTGGCGGTGTGGGTGATCTGGGACATGGCCGGCATAGCGGCGAACAACAACATCAATATGGGAAAAAATATTCTCTTCATAGTATTATTAATGTAAATCAACTCCGATGATGTGCATAAACTCTTCGCGGGTCTTGGGGTCTTTGATGAACGCACCGGTAAAGTCGCTCGTGGTTGTCACAGAGTTCTGTTTCTGCACACCGCGCATCGACATGCACATGTGCTGTGCCTCAATCACCACCGCCACCCCGAGGGGGTTCAGCGTGTTCTGAATACAGTCTTTGATTTGGCGGGTAAGCCGTTCCTGCACCTGCAGACGGCGTGAATAGGCATCCACGATGCGAGGTATCTTGCTCAGCCCCACGATGGTTCCATTGGGGATGTACGCCACATGGGCTTTGCCCAAAAACGGCACCATGTGGTGCTCGCATAACGAATACAATTCAATGTCCTTCACCACAACCATCTGCTTGTAATCCTCGTGAAACATTGCCGAGCGCAGTATTTCCTCGGGGTTGAGGTCGTAGCCGTTGGTGAAGAACAGCATAGCCTTGGCAATGCGTTCAGGCGATTTGAGCAGCCCTTCTCTCTCGGGATCTTCGCCCAACAGACGCAAGATTTCTTTATAGTGCGATGCCAATTCGGTTACACATTGGCCATCGTACTGTTCTATTTTTTCGTAGCCTTTTTCGTCCATAGTTTTAAATAAAAAATAAAAAATAAAAAGTAAAAAATACTCGCGAACGTTGATGTGACTTATGACCAGCAATTAGTGATCGTGCGGCAGCCGTCCCTCCTAATCACCAATCACCATTCACTACTTATGTAATCTACTTTTCATTTTCTAAGTTAATGTTCTTTTTAGTTTTACAAGTTTTAATGCTTGCTGTTAGCAAACTGATTATTTCTTTTAAATCCGACTCTAATGAGTCATATTGTTGTTCTGATATAAAACATGTCGCTTGTAACAAATCCAACCAGTATCTGGTTTCGTTAGCCTCTTTCAATGCGATACTTAATTTGTGAGAGAAATCGACTCGACTTTCTGCGCCGAAGCCCTCACTGATATTCGCACCGATGCTTGTGCCGCTTCGCAACACTTGTTTCGACATGACATATTCATCTTTCTCCTCCTTCAAGTATTTGTATAAGTTCACGATGCGTATGGCAAACATCATTGCCTTGTCGTATAATGCTCCGTGTCCTATGCCTGTAGTCATCTTTATTTGTTACTTTTTACTTAAACACCCCACCCCTCGGCCCCTGTACTTTTTATTTTATATTTTATATTTTTTACTTTTCACTCAACGTACAACAAGAGTCCTTTCAAGTATTCCCCTTCGGGATGATAGATGCTCACAGGATGGTCTGCCGCATGAGGCAACTGTCTCACTATGCGCACCTTGCGGTGAGCATTGGCGGCAGCGGTGAAGCACATGGTTTGGAAATCGTCACGACTCACAGCCTGCGAGCAGCTGAAGGTCAACAACAATCCGCCAGGGCAAATCTTTTCCATCGCCTTCTGGTTGATGTTGCGATAGCCTTTCAAACCCTGCTGCAGATTGCGGTGGCTCTTGGCAAAGGCGGGCGGGTCAAGGATGATGACGTCAAACTGGTCGCTCACCGTGTCGAGATACTGCAGCACATCGGCCACAACTCCTTTGTGCTGTGCTTCGGCACCAAAGTTCAATGCCACATTACGGTTGCACAGTTCGATGGCTTTCTTGCTGATGTCCACCGTTTCCACATAGTCGGCACCTCCGCGCAACGCTCCCAAACTAAAACCGCCTGTGTAGCCGAAACAGTTCAGAACCCTGCGGCCTTGGGCGAGTGTAGACACCAGATGGCGGTTCTCACGCTGGTCGACGAAAAAGCCAGTTTTCTGTCCTTCAAAGAAGTTGATGAGCAAACGATTGCCATCTTCGCAAATCTCCCATTCCTGCGGCTCGTCGCCCCAGATGTAACGGTCTTCAGTCCCCCCTCCGGGAAGTGTGGTGGAACTTTTGTCAAAAACCGATTTGAGCGGCAATTCTTCGCAGAACAGGCGGGTCAGCAACGGAAAAACCTTGTGCATTCCCACACTGTGGGCCTGAAGCACCAACACCCCGTTGTAATAGTCGGCCACCAGCCCTGGCAGGAAGTCGCCCTCGGCATGTACCAGCCGAAAAACATTGGTGGCAGACATTCCTTCGGCAAAGAAACCCAACCGGCGACGATATTCCACCGCCTGATGCACTCTTTCGCGCCAAAACTCGGGATGTTCCTCGGGGTCAACGTCGGGGGTGTCGAAGCTGAGCACCTTGCACACGATGCTCTCGTCCTGATAGTGTCCTGCGGCCAACCAAGTACCGTCGGCACCATACACGTCGACGATGTCGCCTTCCTCGGGCTTCCCGACACACTTGCGCACCGCCCCCGAAAATATCCAGGGATGGCGACGCATCACGGCTTTGTCTTTGCCTGGAGCGAGATATAGTTTACTCCTCACCTTGTCGTGTTCCTTTCTTTATTTTTTCAGTTGACGGATGGTTTCCTGAGGGTCTGGGCTCTTAAACACCGCACTGCCAGCCACCAGCACATCGGCTCCTGCGGCAAACAGTTGGGCAGCATTGTCGGTGGTAACACCTCCATCCACCTCAATAAGGCAGGCAGGATTCTTGCGGTTGCACAACTCTCTCAACTGACGCACTTTATTATAAGTATTCTCAATAAATTTCTGTCCGCCAAAACCTGGGTTGACCGACATCAGCAGCACCACATCGCACAGCTGCACGGTGTCTTCCAACAGGCACACCGCTGTGCCGGGGTTAAGCACCACGCCGCACTTCATACCCGCGCCACGGATGGCGTTGAGGGTTCGATCCAAATGTGTGCAGGCCTCGTAGTGCACGGTGAGAATGTCGGCCCCTGCGGACTTGAAATCGTCAATGTAGCGGCCCGGATCCACAATCATCAGATGCACATCGAGCGGTTTCTGAGCATATTTCTTGATATGTTTCACCACCGGCTGACCAAAACTGATGTTGGGCACAAACACGCCGTCCATAACATCCACATGCAGCCAGTCGCAGTCGCTGTTGTTCAGCATCTCAACATCACGTTGCAGATTGCCGAAATCAGCCGACAGCAAAGAAGGGGAAATCATTTTGTTCATATTCAATATTATTAGTTTCGATTATCTTATTATAATTTCAATTTCTCAAAGTTTCTGCCATATACGCCCTGGGCCTTGCTCACCGAGATAAAGGCGTCGCTGTCGATGCGGTGGATTATCTGCATCACATGGGGCTTGTCGGTCTTGTGCACCATCACTATCAGCACCTGCTGGTTCTGATGGCTGTAGCATCCTTCGGCATCCAACAACGTGGCACCACGTCCCACCTCGGTGGTTATCGTGTCGCCTATCTCCTTGTTCTTCTGCGAGAACACCATTATCTGATACGACTGCTTGTTGCCGTCAAGCACCAAGTCCAGCACATACGTCATCGTCACCATCACGATATATCCGAACACCACATTCTCTATCTTGTGCGACACAAAGTAGGAACTGCCGATGATGAAGATGTCCAAATACATAATCACCTTGCCGGGCGAGATGTTGTAGAATTTGCTCAGTATGAGGGCGATGATGTCGGTGCCGCCACTGTTGCCGCCCATCGAGAAGGTCATGCCGATACCCGCACCACACAAGGCTCCACCAATGATGGCGCACATGAAGCCACCGAACTCCTCGACATTGAACCACTGTTCCACATGCAGCACCTGCTGCCATAATATGAAGCACACCGACGACATCACGATGCCGTAGATGGTGTTCACGCCGAACTTCGACCCCAACACTTTGAAGCCCACGGCCACCAGCACGGCGTTGATAATCAAGTTCATCACACCAATAGGGATCTGCAACCCCACAGCGTAATACACCACCGACGAGATACCGCTCACACCTCCGCCCACAATCTTTGCCGGCAACATCACCGCCGACCAGGCAAACGTGTACAGCAATATCCCTAGCGTAATCACCAGATACGAAATAATGATGTGTCTCTTTTTCTGAAAAATCTGCATAGTTTTAAAGGTTATTGGTTATTGGTTAACGAAATTCACTATTCACAATTCACTATTCACAATTCACTATTCACAATTTTTAATCATTCACCGGCACATTATAGTTTCTGGCTCCGAAGATGGCGGAACCCACGCGCACCAGCGTGCTCCCCTCCTCCATGGCAATATCGTAGTCGCCACTCATGCCCATCGAAATCTCGCGAAACTCCTCATGTCCTGCAAAATAGCGTTCTGCCAACATATCGCGGTAGCTCCGCAGCGTGCGGAACTCCGATCTTATCAGCTCGCGGTCGTCGGTGTTGGTGGCCATACCCATCACACCCACAATACGCACATGCTTCATAGCAGCATACTCAGGACTTTGCAACAGAGCCTCGGCCTCAGCCATATCAAGACCGAACTTAGTCTCCTCGGTGGCAATATGGAACTGCAAGAGGCAATCCACCACCCTGTCGCACTTCGCCGCCTCTTTGTCCACCGCCTGCAACAGCGCGAGACTGTCGATGCTGTGTATCAGACTCACATAACGCACGATATATTTAATCTTATTGGTCTGTAGATGGCCTATGAAATGCCACTCTATGTCCTCGGGCAGCACAGCATGTTTGTCCCTCATCTCCAGAGCCTTATTCTCGCCAAACAGACGTTGTCCGGCAGCGTAAGCCTCCTGGAGGTCCTCCACGGGCTTAGTTTTCGACACAGCAATCAGTCGAACACCCTGAGCCACCGTGGCACGCACCTTATTCAGATTATCTTGTATCATATTCAAACTTACAATTTATATAATAACGCCAACCCGCGTCAATTATTATTATTATAACGCATTATTTTTTTAGATTTTTCACCAACAACCTCACTCTGCATCAAATACAGAGGAGCCTCACCCCCACTGCACCCCTGTTTGTCGAACTATATTGGGTCACTATCATTCATGTAACCACAATGTCGCTATAACGCCATCCGAATGACAAGAATTTTAGTTTAACATAGGAAAAATTGACGAGCGATTTTAGGAAAAGACACTATTTCCCCTCGACAGAGGGCTTTATTTCTTGCCGTCAGGCAACTTTTCAAACAATCGCCTATATGCGGATAAGCGTTAAATGTCATTATCGTGTCATTTCGATGTCATTATCGTGTCATTTCGATGTCATTATTGTCATCAGTTTGTCATCAGTTTGTCATTTCGTAAGTAGTTGGGAAAAATGTATTATACTGATTCTGACCGTAGTGTGTTTTTATCCTCGGAGTTAATGACAAAAATGACACAAAAAAAACAAAGACATATTGTGTCATTAACTATGGCGTGTCATTTCGCAATAATTAACCGCAACGAGGTAAAAATGTCAGCAAACTATTTCCCTACTCATATTTCCCCCGAAGGGCCGACTATTTTCCCTCGACAGAGGGCTTTATTTCTTACCGTCAGGCAACTTTTTTCAAACAATCGCCTATATACGGACAAGCGTAATAACTATTACGTCCAATTAACCGTCATGCAGCAGATTTGCATAGCATGACGATATCAAAACCAAACCAAAACAGCCGAGATTAATACTGCGACAAACTACCGCGTCAGCCTCTGTCCTTGCCTCGGATTACGAGAATAGCAAGGACACCCATAAGATTATACCTACAGTTATTTGTGTTTTTATTTAACGCTAATACTAAGGACTTTATGTGTAATGAATGATTTTGCTATTCGCGTAATCCGCGGCAAAATCGTGGGCTCCCGCAGGCGTTTGTCTATGGTTGACATCGATGACCCCTGTTTCGGTTTAAGTTGTTGATGTTTTGTTAAGCCTTCATCAGGCAACAAAACGTGGGATGAGATGGTGTAGAAGTATAGACCTTCAGTCACGAAAACGAAGTACGAAAAACAAAGTATGGTTGCCGCCTTAATTCTCAAATGATTATCCGCAACGAGGTGAAAATGTCAGAATATTTCCATAACCCTATTTCCCCAAAAGGGCCGACTATTTCCCCTCGACAGAGGGCTTTATTTCTTGCCATCAGGCAACTTTTTCAAACAATCGCCTATATGCGGATAAGCGTTAAATGTCATTATCGTGTCATTTCGATGTCATTTCGATGTCATTAATGTCATCAGTTTGTCATTTCGTAAATGGTTGGGGAAAATGTATTATGCTGATTATGACCACAGTATGTTTTTATCCTCGGAGTTAATGACAAAAATGACACAAAAAAAACAAAGACATATTGTGTCATTAACTATGGCGTGTCATTTCGCAATGATTAACCGCAACGAGGTGAAAATGTCAGAATATTTCCATAACCCTATTTCCCCCAAAGGGCCGACTATTTCCCCTCAACAGAGGGCTTTATTTCTTGCCGGCAGGCAACTTTTTCAAACAATCGCCTTTATGCGGATAATCGTTAAATGTCATTATCGTGTCATTTCGATGTCATTAATGTCATCAGTTTGTCATTTCGTAAATGGTTAAAAAAAATGTATTATGCTGATTCTAACCGCAGTATGTTTTTATCCTCGGAGTTAATGACAAAAATGACACAAAAAAACAAAGACATATTGTGTCATTAACTATGGCGTGTCATTTCGCAATGATTAACCGCAACGAGGTGAAAATGTCAGAATATTTCCATAACCCTATTTCCCCCAAAGGGCCGACTATTTCCCCTCGACAGAGGGCTTTATTTCTTGCCGTCAGGCAACTTTTCAAACAATCGCCTATATGCGGATAATCTTAAAAGATAGTATTGTTCATTTCAGAACAAAGAACAGTTAAAGCTAGTGACATTAAATGTTGCGGCAATGATGTTTTGCGAACATCCTGAGCGTTTCTTCAAAACAACCCAAGTTGACATTGTGATTTTTCCCGAAGGTAGACTGAATAATCCGAACAATATCATTGAAATCCCTCCTGTCAAAGGTTGTGGTCCTTATATGATAAAAGAGACGTTGAACTATCTTCGCACAAACATAATTCGCACAAACATCACTAAGCCATCTGATAATGAACGTTCAATAACATATTTCAACCACCCTTATCAAGCTATAGCGGAAGCTGTAGTCAATGCATTATACCATAGGGATTATCAAGAACGTGAACCTGTGGAAATAACCATTGAACCTGACAAAATTACAATCCTCAGCTATTCGGGACCCGATAGCAGTATCAGCATGGAAACCATCTTTTCAGCATATCCTCTATTCCACGACGCGACATGCCCGTCTTCTCCACCAATTCATTTATTGTTGTTTTCGATGCTTTTGATAAAACAGTAATAATCAATCCTTCTTTTTTTCTCACTTCTTCCACATTTCTTCCACATTTCTTCCACGTTCGTCTGCGTTTCTTCCACGTTTTCTTCCACGTTTTCTTCCACGTTCTTCCACGTTCGTCTGCGTTTCTTCCACGTTTTCGTGATTAGTTTCCAGCCGTCTTTTGAATATAATAGCAATACCACCTAGTGTCTTATGTCGAAACCGACAATATTGATATGTTTGTTGCGTCTTTCAAAGGTGATGGCCTCGGTTTGACAGAACTCTTCGATGTCGTCAATAGTGGCTTTTTCTCCAGTGAGGATGTGGCTTATAGTGCGTTTGCGAGAGATGTTCTCAATTTGACCGCCAGAAAAATCGTAGTGTCTGGCCAAACGAGCTGCCTCTTCATCGGTGATGTCGCCCAACATATATTTCCATATCTTGGTCTTAGTGACCTCGTTGGGTTTGGAAAATAAAATTTTGTAGAGAAAACGTCGTTCCATGGCTTCGTCCATATTGCAGATTAAGTTTGTAGTGGCCACTAAGATTCCGTCAAATTGTTCGACTTCTTGCAAGATGATATTCACGATACTATTCTCCATTTTATCAGAACTGTGCCGAGTATCATTCAAGCGTTTGCCCAAAATAGCGTCGGCCTCGTTAAAAAAGAGTATGGGCTTAACTTGCAACTGAGAACAAAGTTGGCGATAGTTGTCAAAGATCTCCTTTACATTCTTTTCTGATTCGCCGATATATTTGTCGCGTAGTTGAGAGAAATCAACCTGTATGAGGTCCCTGTGAGTACGGCGAGCAATCTGTATCACACTCTCAGTCTTGCCAGTGCCAGGCTCACCATAGAAAAGGCATGCCAAACCTTTACGCATACCCGCCTTTTCAAGACGGTGCTGCATGAGATTATAATTCTTTTTACCCAACAGTTTTGTGAGATCGTCAATATATTTCTGTTCCTCTGAGTTAAAAAAGAGTTCTTTGGGTTGGATGGTACCATGCCTAATAACTTTACAGAAAGATGAAACGGAAGTAGGTCTACGAGCTTCTTTAATCGAAGACAAAAATTTATGTTTTCCAAAAGTTGTAAGTTTATAACCATCACTATTTTCGAAATTATTCTCCTGAGTAAAATATTCAATCAAACCTTTCTTGATAAGTTCGTGACTACCTACTTGCAATTGGGCGATAATTTCTTTGTTAATGCCGTTTTTCTCATAGAAACTCTTAATAAACGACACGCTCACTCCTTTTTTAGAACTGCCATTGCTCATGATATATCCAGCAGTAATCAACAGCAGCAAAGATTTAGCATGTAAGTCTTTCAGTTGTAATATTTCTTTGCAAAGAGGGAGGCTTGGATTAGAATCAACCAAATTACGCATCCAGACTTCTTCATTTTCATAGTCATAATGCCCATATTGTGAGACATCTATCATTTTGTTGACTCTGTTTTCCAAATAATTGGCAAACTCGAGTTCGTTGAGACCGCGAATATTTTGAGGAACAAAGACCTCATTACGACAAAGAGCCTGAGCCGCCTCTGTTTCGAGAAAATATTTGTCTTCTTCGCCAAATTGCTCATTGCTCTTTACCACCCAACGCAGTTTCACTAGTTCGTTCAAATCGTTAGCATAGTTCATGGCTGACAAACGCGAAATTCCCAGGAATTGGGCGATTCTTGCAATCGTCAACGAATCGTTCTCCTCAAGGAAAAGAGCCAGCATTAACACTTGGTTTTTGTTGAGCAATAATTTCTGGGTCAAGAAAGACAATTCGTTTTCACACATACTGAATACATTGTTTTTTTCGATATTCTTCGCGTTTGAGGCACTTTCTTGCACGCAATCTAAGGCGGATAAAATTGTCATCTTTGAAAGATTCTCTTGTTCAAACTCGTTCAATTTATCTATAATAAAGGGGGTGACTTGTGTAAGATTATGTTCCATGGTATCTTAAAATAATTCTATTGTTTATTAATAGTTAATTAATTATTTGAGTTTCATAACATGTTTGTTTCACTTGTCCAAACGCAATATAGCTTCTTTATTGAAACCATATTATAGAGTTCTTTATTGAATAATATTCCAACTAACACGGAGTTTCTCTTGGTTTCTCAGTTGTTCAATATTTTGTAAATTCTCTGAAGCATGAAGCATCAGTTCCTTGGTTTCCTCCCAAAATATCACATTCTCTGGATGTTTTTGTATCAGCGAATCAACAATACGTATAGCCTCATTTTGATGTCCCATATAAATGTGATTCCAAGCCAATTCATCCAAAGCACAATCTGACTGCAAAATGCCAGGACCATAGCAAAAAGCATTCAATACCCGATATTGCTGAGTGTCAAAATCGTAGTCATTGATATCCTCCATACTCAATTCTCGCTCATGGTTGAGAAAAATATTCAAAGCTTCTTCAAAATCTCTTTGTGCAATATCATATTTTCCACAAATCTGTTCGCTACGCCCCCTCCCCAAAAGCAATTCACCCAACTTCCATTCATTCGGCTGAAAGACGCTTCTTGCTGTGCCAGAATACCTTCTTCCCACATTTACCAACATATCCCATAATTCAAGTTTTTCAGGGCCCTCTTTGGTGCACATATTCAGCATCCATTCACGAATACGAACCTCTGCTTTATAGGCATCACAAGGTGAATAGTATCGTAATCGATGTGCGAGACCAATACCTTTGTTTGAGAGTTGTTTTGCCTCTTCGTCATTTTTCAAAGGCGCACAATGGACTAATTCCTTTATCAGTCGATCCAACTCCTCTTTCAGAGAACGAGGGTCATTGTATTTGTCTAGTGAAAGAAATAGTTTGTCGTACAAGTCTGAGTAATAATAGTCACGATGTGCTGGTTCAATTTTTATCACTTTGTTCCACATTTCTACAGCGCCACCACGGTCGCCCCGCATAAGAAGAAATTGACCTTTGGAATCGTACAAATCGGCATATTGTGGATCTGAGGAAATGGCCTCGTCAATAAGTTCCAAGGCTTTTTCAATCATGCCTTGTTTGGCACAACAATGTGCATATCTATCCAATAATTCAGCCATAGTGTGATGATATCCAACACGTTCATATCCAATCAAATTATTAAGTATTGAAATTGCAAGTTGATAGTTTCTATTTGCATCATCATAATGTTCCATATCAACATACAACATTGCCCAGTCTTGGTATGCCATAGCTAGTGTGAACTGGGGATTATCCAGCACATTATCGGCAGCATGGCGTATACGGTTTATCATCTCCATATATTCGGTCTCTGCTAACATATATTGCTTCAACCTTCGGTGAGCATACCCCAACTGGTCCAGTTTTTCGATGATTTGACGAGTATACTTATCATGGGCTTGGTTTTCTAATAAGCGATAAATAGCCAATATTTTCTCGTCCACCGTTGTCTTTCCTCTCAATTTATGACGCATCATCAATGCAATGGATTGATTTTCTAAAGCATCAACCACACGATGTATGTATTCCCCCTGATTCCGCCGTTCCAGTTCCATATACAATTCCACAGCCTCAATAGCATATTTTTCAGATAACCGTTCACTCTCTGCCATCCACAGAGCCATTGACAGTTCACAAAGTGTATCAGCCACAATGGGTGTATATCTCTCTTTGTTTTCCCCCGCTAAACTTTTGTAGTTTTCTAATGCAATCAAATACATGTTTATTGCATCTTGGTAGTTATCCTCTGCTATCTTTTCGGAAGCCTGTTTGCAGAGTTCACCCGCCCTCACTTCTTGAATTTCTGTTTTTACTTGCATATTTTTCATTATTTATTAAAGTCGTTATTTTCTAATATTTGTTTACGAAGTTGAGCCAATTCTCTCCACATCGCTTCGGCATTAACGATGTCACCATTTTGAGTATACAACGATGCCAACGCATCCAACACCTCTTCCAAAGCATATTTTGTCGTATTGGTGTCATCCGTTGTCCTTCTACGATATTCCAGAACTTGACGCAACTCGTTTTCCGCCAGTTTTCTTTGGGTACCTATATGATGTTTCGCCATTCCGAACAAAGCCGCTTTCTCATCGGCCTCCGAGTCATCATCGCCCACCATCTGAAAGAGTTTGTAAGCCTGATTGTAGCATCGTTCACTTTCTTGTTTTTTGCCAGCAATCAATGCTGCATCGTTACAGTCCGCTTCTAAGGTCGCAGCCTCTTTCTCCAAATCTTGAGCCTTTTGATAATAGACTTGAGCCTTGGCGTAAAATTCTTCAGTATAATGATACGCTATAGCCACCTCCTTCATAATTTCAGCCGTAGCATAGGTGATTCTTTCGCAATCATGAGTGTCTGAATTGTACCCAGGCAAATCGGGGAAAAAAGTATGCATCACATCACCACAATAACAATCATTTGAATTTGGTTTTGTTCTCGTATCAATATGTCTGCCGATAAAATAGGCCGAAAGCGACACCAACTGCTGCTTTATCCTGCTCAGCTGTTCTTTTTTTTCTGGCACCTGAACTCCCAAACGGTCCAACAAAAGTACCATCTGCCCTTTACTCCACACAATAACACTCGAATTCTCCGGTATAGTTTCACATATCATAGCAGCCACATTTGCCCTATGATAATCTTCCGATTCTAATTTGAGCAATTCCTCAAGAGTCTGGATGTCTTGAGGCTTTCTACTTTTCAATTCAGTCGAATCATATGAAACCGACCTCGTCTCATTACACCAATCCTCATTCCATCGCAAAACACAAGTAATACGATAAGGATTTCTTTCCTCTTCTAAATGGACAAAGTAGTGTGATTTATTTTCATCACCCACCAATACCTTTATTATTTTTCGATGAATATGGATACTCTTGTGAGGAGGCCATATGGCTCGCGATGATTTAACAATGTGTATGGGTATCCATCTGTCACCCTTTAACCCTTTAGATTTTTTTATCATCTTTTTATTTTTATAAATTTCTTAAACATAATCAACCAAACAATAATATCGGAAAACGACATCAACTACAAAACCAAAAACAGCCAACCTTGGATCCAATGACACCACGAAAAGATCTCAATAAAATGCTTGCAGAAATTCCCATGTCATAGAAAAATGTTTTCAATATTATATATCATACAATATTATATAATTATACTAAATATTCAATCATTAAATACAATCTACTGCATATAAAAGTATGAAAATCAGCCACCAAACCCTATATTCGGAGGCTAATTGGTAGAAATACTATCAATAGTTCAAAGATCTCTTATTATGTCAACATGGACAATATAAGATTTTTTTTAGAACTATC
>JAZUIX010000221.1:0-12621 GCA_045642445.1 Bacteroidales bacterium
TCTGCGATTTCGGGCGTTTTCCGGCATCTTGCTGTTTATCACTCGGTCACGTAGCCCGCTACGCTTCCTCGTTCTGCACAGCAATCTGCTCGAAAACCACTCCGAAATCCCAAGAAATCAATTTATAGAACCCACCTATAAGAAAATCCGCGCCGATTGAGGACAAAGGGCGCGGATAGGGTATGGGTGAATGTGTTTAGATTTCGGCGATTACCTGCTGTGCGAGTTCGTTGGCACGGGTCTCGGTGTGGGCTTCGCTGTAGATGCGGATGATGGGTTCGGTGTTGCTCTTGCGGAGGTGCACCCAGCCGTCTTCGAAGTCGATTTTCACTCCGTCGATGGTGCTCACTTGGCAGTTCTTGTCGGCGCTGTATTTGGTGGCCACTTTCTTCAGCAGAGCGTCGACGTCCATGTCGGGTGTGAGGTCTTTGCGGTTTTTGCTGATGATGTAGTCGGGGTAGGTCTTGCGGAGTTCGCTCACTTTCATGCCTTTCTTGGCCAGGAGGGTGAGGAAGAGGGCCACGCCTACGAGGGCGTCGCGACCGTAGTGGAGTTCGGGGTAGATGACGCCTCCGTTGCCTTCGCCGCCGATGATGGCGTTGGTTTGGCGCATGAGGGTGGTGACGTTTACTTCGCCTACGGCGGAGGCCGCATACTGGCATCCGGCGTATTTGCGGGTGACGTCGCGCAGGGCGCGGGAGGAGGACATGTTGGAGACGGTGTTGCCCGGGGTGTGGGCGAGGACGTAGTCGGCCACGCTGACGAGGGTGTATTCTTCGCCGAACATTTCGCCGGTTTCGCACACGAGGGCGAGGCGGTCGACGTCGGGGTCGACCACGATGCCGAGGTCGCAGTGTTCGTTGGCCACGGTTTCGGCTATCTGGGTGAGGTTCTGCGGGATGGGCTCGGGGTTGTGGGCGAAATGGCCGGTGGGGTCGCAGTTGAGTTCGACCACGTTGTTCACGCCCAAGGCGCGGAGGAGTCGGGGGATGGCTATTCCGCCTGTGGAGTTGACTGCGGCGACAGCCACGCGGAAGTTGGCCTTTGCGATGGCTCCACGGTCGACCAGGGGCAGGTCGAGGACGCGCTGGATGTGGTGGTCGATGGTGTCGAAATCTTCGGTCACCTGGCCGAGGTCGTCGACTTCGGCATAGCTGTAGTCTTCGCTTTCGGCGATACGGATCACCTCGTTGCCTTCGGCTGCGTCGATGAATTCGCCACGGGCGTTGAGCAGTTTGAGGGCGTTCCAGTGCTTGGGGTTGTGCGAAGCGGTGATGATGATGCCTCCGTCGGCGTGTTTGTCGATGACGCTCATTTCGGTGGTGGGGGTGGTGCTGAGGCCTGTTTCGATAACATCGATGCCCATGCCTTGCAGGGTTCCGACCACGAGACGGTCGACCATGGCGCCCGAGAGACGGGCATCACGTCCGACAACGAGGGTGAGACGTTTGGAGTTGTTGTTACGACGCTGTAAGAAAGTGGCGAAAGCGGTGGTGAATTTCACCACATCGATGGGACTCAGCCCTTCGCCAGGGTTGCCGCCGATGGTTCCGCGGATGCCCGAAATGGATTTGATCAGACTCATAATATTGTTGCAATAATTACTCTTTTTTAATGACTGAAAATGGGTTGTTTTGCGACTGCAAAGATACAATATTTTTTTTGAAAAAAAGATTTTTTATGCTGACTAAAAAAAAAATCGTATATTTGCCATTTATAAAATAGAATAATAAAATGCCTATTCTTTTGTCGGCCAAACGAATAGGCAAAATTGGATGTATTATGCATATCGCTATTGCAGGAAATATTGGATCGGGAAAGACTACGCTGTCGAAGATTTTGGCACGTCATTATGGCTATCGTCCCATCTATGAATCGACGGAAACGAATCCGTATATCAACAGTTTTTATGAGGATATGCGCCGTTGGTCGTTCAATATCCAGATTTATTATCTGCACACCCGCACCCGCCAGCTGCTCGATATACATAAGGAGAGCAAGAACATCATCCAGGACCGCACGCTGTATGAGGATGCCTATATCTTCACGCCGAATCTGCATGCGATGGGGTTGATGAACACGCGCGATTTTGAGAACTATCAGCACACTTTCGAGCTGGTGTCGTCGTTTTTGCAGCCGCCAGATTTGCTGATTTATCTCCGCGCCGATGTGCCTACGCTCATCCGCAACATCCAAACCCGTGGCCGAGAGTATGAGAACAGTATCCGCCTGGATTACCTCACGGGCCTCAACAAGCGCTATGAGGATTGGATTGACAAGTACAGCAAGGGCAAGCTCATCATCGTCGACTTGAACAAGTTGGACTTTGTTGCCCGCGAGGAGGATTTGGGTGCGGTGTACAATATGGTTGACGCTGAAATTAATTCACTTTTTACAGAATAGATAGTATGAAGACACTCGCAATAATACCGGCCCGTTATGCTTCCACCCGTTTCCCGGGCAAGCCTTTGGCATTGCTTTGTGGCAAACCTGTGATACAGTGGGTGTGGGAGCGGGTGAACGCCATGCCCGACTTGGGCGGAGCTGTGGTGGCCACCGATGATGAGCGCATTGTGAAGGCGGTGCTGGATTTTGGCGGTAGAGCCATGATGACCAGCAACGAGCACAGGAGTGGCACGGATCGTTGTGGCGAGGTGTTGCGCAAGCTTGAGGCTGAAGGGGAGCACTTTGACGTGGTCATCAATGTGCAGGGCGATGAGCCTTTTACCCGTCCCGGCCAGTTGCGGAGTTTGGTGTCGTGTTTTGACGACGAGGCTACGCAGATTGCTACGCTGCGAACCCCCATCTGTGGAAACGAGGAGCTGTTCTCGCCCAATAATGTGAAGGTGATTTGTAATGCGCAGGGTAGGGCCGTGTATTTCAGCCGCCAGCCGTTGCCTTATCTGCGGGGCACCAATCCCGAGCAATGGCTCTCGGTACAGCCCTATTACAAGCATGTGGGCATCTATGCCTTCCGTGCGGAGATATTGAAAGAGGTGGTGATGTTGGAACAGTCGCCGCTGGAACGGAGCGAGTCGTTGGAGCAGTTGAGATGGCTGGAAAACGGTTATACCATCAGGGTGTGCGACACCGATGCTGCCAATATCGGCATCGATACCCCGGAAGACCTAAAGATGGCAGAATTGCAAATACAAAATGCAGATTGATAATAAGTAAACGAAAATAATATATAAAATATGAACATAACAGATCTTATCGTAGAATTCATTCAGCAAGGCAATGTGGTCGAGTTTCCAGGAATGGGAACCTTGACGGGTAGCAATGTGAGCGCATATCATGATGCTGCCACGGGCACATACTATCCCGCCCGACGTTCGGTGGTGTTGAACGACAGTCAGGCGGGTAACAAAGCCATTATTCGCCGTATTGCCGAGAAGGAATGCGTCACGAACGAAATTGCTGAGCAGGTTTGGAATAACTATATGGCCGCACTCAACGACAAACTGGAACGCAATCCGGCAGGTCACGAATTTGTGGGGTTGGGAACGATGTGTCGCGAGGGTGGCAAGGTTGTTTTTAAGGCTGTTGAAGGCTTGGATTTGGATGCAGGCAAGAAACACGAAGAGCCGATTGAGCATGTGGCCACCTATACGCCCAAAACGGTTGTTGACCCCTTTGCTTCGTTCGACAAGCCCAAGGCTCCTGCAAAAGAAGAAAAGCCTGTTGAGGAGGTAAAACCTGTGGAAGAGGTGAAACCTGTTGAGGTTGAAAAGCCGGTAGAAGAGGCCAAACCTATCGAGGTTGTGAAGCCTAAGGTTGTAGAGCCCGTTGTGGAAGAGGTGGCAAAGCCCGTGGAAGAATCGGCTTCGAAAGCCGAGGTGGTCATAGAGACCGTTGCCGCAGCAGCCACTGCTGCAGCAGCCACAGCTGCCATTTCTTCGAATGCGGAATTGCAGGAACTTAAGAAACAGCTCGACAGTATGCCTTCGTCTCCTATGGACGAGAAAGCTCGTCGCCGTGCTGAAAAGGAGGCCGCTAAAGCTGCCAAGGAGGCAGAAAAGGCAGCCAAAGAGGCCGAGCGTCAGGCTGCTAAAGAGGCTGAGCGTGTAGCCAAGGAGTCGGAGAAGGCCGCCAAAGAGGCAGAAAAAGCTGCCAAGAAGGCTGTAAAGGAATCGAAGAAGGTTGAAAAACTTGCCGTGGTTGAATCTCCTAAGAAAAATGAAACACAAGATCAGCAGGAGAAAAAACGCCATCCCTGGATTTGGATTCTCATCATTCTGCTTCTTTTGCTGCTGGCAGGTGCTGCCTATTATTATTTCACCAAAATGAAGCCTGAAGCCGAGAAACCTGCTGTGAGTACCGAGAAGGTTGATTTGGCTCATTATAGTGTGCTCTCTCGTGATTTGGCAGGATTGTCCTACGATGAGTCGGACATCTTGGCAAGCCGTGCAAGAGTGAATGATTTCATGTCTGGCTATATTCGCGAGTATCTCACGGCTCGTCATTATGCCAATGCTCAGGCCGTGGTGATGGAACGTATTGACGAATATTCTGATATGCGTCTCCGCGAATTGATGACCGACAATCAGTATGCTGTTCAGCGTTTCTTCCCCTTCACCGACAATTATCGCGACTATTGCTATGAAGAGTTGCAGAAGGTGGGTGGATATGTGTCTCAGTGCCGCGTTCAGGGCGAACTTATGGATACCGAACGTTTGGATGACTTCCTGGATGCTTTGATTAGCGAATTGGGACTCCATCCCGATGGCAATATGGGTGTTGCTACAGGTGTTGCTAACGCTAATGCGGCTACAGCAAAGGCCAAGGCAGATGAACCATACGTCGAAGTGGTGCCCGAGGCTCCCACCTTCAAGGCCAGCAAACAAGGCTTTGATATCATCGCTGGATTCTGCACTCAGAAGAGCAAGGCCGACAAAATGGCCAACCACCTGAAGAGTTTGGGTTGCGACGCCTACGTCATCAACCGTAGCAGCCTCTATTACGTCAGTATGGGTTCGGCTCCCACTCGCACGGCTGCCGAATCGCTGTACAACCATATCAAGAGTTGGTATAAGGGCGATATTGCCATTAAAAACTGGAATGAGTAGGGTAATAGCTGAGAGATAAGAATTTGTCATTATAAGATATGGGTCATCATAAGTTACAGCGTTTTGCAGAGAATCTGACGTTTCCGAACCTGTTCCAGGTGTCGTTCCAAATGTTGCAGGAGGGAGGCTTTGAATTGAGAGGCAAGTGGAATGAGTATTTCGGCAATGACAACCCTATTACGTTGGAATTGGGTTGCGGTAAAGGCGATTATACCATTGCATTGGCTCGCAGGCATCCTGACCGCAATTATATCGGTGTCGATATCAAGGGGGCTCGTTTGTGGCGTGGAGCCAAGACCAGCAACGAGGAGCAGATGCACAATGTGGCGTTTATCCGTACCCGTATCGAACTTATCGAACAGTTCTTTGCTCCCGACGAGGTGGCTGAGATTTGGGTCACTTTTCCCGATCCCCAACCCAAGAAGGAGTTCAAACGTCTGACATGTGAAAGGTTCTTGTCTCGCTATAAGTCGTTTTTGAAGTCGGGAGGCCCGGTACATTTGAAAACGGACTCGTTGGAACTGCATGAATATACGCGCGATGAAGTTGTCGCTCCTGCGGGATACCGCGTAGAATATGCCACTACCGACTTGTATGCCACACCAGCCGACAGTCGTCCCGATATCCCCTGTCTTCAAGAGGCTCAGATGACGCAGACTTTCTACGAGAAAATGTTTCTTGCCGAAGGAAAACCTATCACATACATCAAATTCTACATAATATAGGAAACAATTAATTTATAGTATTAATATATTAAATATCATTTTTTATGTCAGGACACAATAAATGGTCAAAGATTAAGAGAGCCAAAGGTGCAGCCGATGCAAAGCGCTCCAAACAGTATTCGAAAATTTTGAAAGAGGTGGCCGTCGCCGTTCGCGAAGGCGGTCCTGATCCCGACAGCAACCCTCGTTTGCGTTTGCTTGTGCAGAATGCTCGTGGATGCAATATGCCTAAGGACACTTTGATGCGTGCCATTTCCAAGGCCAGTGACAAGGATGCAGCCGTATTGCAGGAAATCACTTTCGAGTGCCATGTGAGTCACGGTATTGCCCTCTTCATTGAGTGCCTCTCCGACAATAATATGCGCACCGTTGCCAATGTCCGTTCTATCATGAACAAGAATGGTGGCACCATGGAAACCAACGGCAGCCTCGGCTTTTTGTTCGACCGTAAGGGCGTATTTCTGGTTCCTCGCAAACCCGAGATGGATGTTGAAGAATTGGAGATGAACCTCATCGATGGCGGCTTGGAAGAGATGGAAGTTGATGACGAGTATCTGACCCTCTACACCGCTTACGAGGACTTTGGCAACATGGTGAAGACTCTCGAAGAAATGGGCATCGAGTGCGAGAGCGCAGAGCTTCAGCGTATCCCCAACACCACTCGTGAGATGGATCCTGAGACCATCCGCAAGGTTATGAAAATTATCAGCTTGCTGGAAGAAGATGACGATGTCACCAACGTCTTCCACGACATGGAAATTCCCGACGATTTCGAGGAAGAATAATGAAACTGTTTTTAGTGCCAACTCCTGTGGGCAACCTCGGCGATATGACTTTTCGTGCCGTCGAGGTGCTCAAAGGAGTTGATCTTATCTTGGCAGAGGATACGCGGACTTCACGAGTGGTGATGCAACATTATGATATTGCCACTCCGTTACAGCCATATCATATTTTCAACGAACATCAAACATTGCAGTCGGTTGTTGATCGTTTGTTGAGTGGTATGGACATAGCGCTTGTTACTGATGCGGGTACACCTGGAATCAGCGACCCCGGCTTTTTGCTTGTGCGAGAGGCTGTGAAGAACAATATCCCTGTTGAGACACTCCCGGGTGCCACAGCGTTTGTGCCGGCTTTGGTCGATAGTGGGTTGCCGTGCGACCGTTTTGTCTTTCTCGGCTTTCTGCCGCACAAAAAAGGACGACAAACGGCTATTCGAAATCTATCCGAAGAGGAACGCACCATGATTATCTACGAGTCGCCATTTCGCTTGGTAAAGCTGTTGGAAGAATTGATAGAGGTACTGGGAGAGGAGCGGAAAGTGAGTGTGTCTCGAGAAATCAGCAAACTTCATGCAGAAACAGCAAGAGGGACGTTGGCCGAAGTTCTCGCTCATTTTCAATCCAAAGAGGTCAAAGGTGAAATTGTTGTTGTTTTAGAAGGATGCCAATAGAAGTCTTTATAAATCGTTTGGCGTGTGCCCTTGTGAGTGGCATATTGATAGGTATCGAACGTCAGCTACGACACCGTAGTGCCGGTCTTGCCGTCAATTCGCTTGTGAGTGTTGGCGCATGTATCTTTATTCTCACTTCTGAGAGTGTTATAGGAAATGCCGCTATGGCAGGAGGCCCTGTCAATAACGACAATCTCCGAGTTCTTTCACAAGTGGTTTGTGGCATAGGCTTTTTGGGTGCAGGTGTGATTATGAAGGACGGATTCACAATCCACGGCCTCAATAGTGCGGCTACAATCTGGTGCAGCGCTTCTGTAGGCTGCCTTTGCGGTTTTGGTATGTGGCGACAGTCAGCTATTGCGGTTGCAGCCATTGTCATTATCAATTGGGTGGTCAAAGAGTTGGAACAATTTTTTGAGAATAAAAGTAAGAGCAAAGGCTCTGAATGAAACTTTTTTATTTTTTTTGCGTATATTATAGATTGGTTATTTTGATCTATAATGAAGCATTTTACTCCTGAAGAACTATTTGAAATGGATTTGGAACTGGATAAACTTGCCAATTGCATGGACACTGATAGTGCTGTTTCCCATGCTGAAATCATACCCATTGTTTCAAAAGAAGATGAATCTTTTTTGTTGAATGAGGATGCTATCCCTGATGAAATGCCTCTGCTTCCATATCGCGGTATGGTTCATTTCCCAGGTGTCGTTCTTCCTATTTCTGTGGGAAGGGCAAGTTCTTTGGCTTTGGTGAGAGAGGCTGAACGTAAGAATTTGCGTATAGTTGTTGCTGCACAAATGAACGACAATGACGAACCCACTATTGACGATATGTTTCAGACGGGTGTCATTGCCAGGGTGCTGCGTGTTATAGACATCCCTCGTCAGAATTCTATAGCGGTAATACAAGGCACTATGAAGTGCTCTTTCGATGCTATCACACAAACAAGGCCCTACTATAAATGCCGCCCGACACTTATTGACGAGAATTCCAAGCCGGAACATCCTCGCTTGTTCCACGCACAGGTGGCCACTATCCGTAAGCGTTTTGCAGAGCTGCAGAGTATGAAGTTGAACGGTCAAGGAATGAGCAAGAATGATATCGTAAAATCATTACAGGGCATCAAATCTGATCGTATATTGATCAATTTCATCGCGGCACATCTTGATATCAGCGTCAACGACAAACAAATGCTTTTGGATGCATCTGGTTACGAGATTCGCTCAGAGATGATACTTGAGTTCATCGCCAAGGAGGAAGAGTACTATAAGGTCCGTGACGATATACAAAACAAGACACGAGAGGAGATGGATCGTCAGCAGCGTGAATATTTCTTAAACCAGCAGATGCGTGTTATTCAGAATGAATTGGGTGGCTCGCCTGTTGACCAGGAAATTGAACGACTGTTGTCTAAAGCATCGCATAAAAAATGGAGTAAGGAGGTTTCTCAGGCTTTTGACCACAGTATTGAAAAGCTTCGTCGCACCCCACCCCAAACCCCTGACTATACTGTTGAACTCAACTACGCCGAGCTTTTGTTGGCTCTTCCGTGGAATGAATATAGCAAGGACGACCTTCGTACTTCTCATGCCCAAAAGGTGCTTGACAAAGACCATTATGGGTTGGAGAAGGTCAAAGAACGTATTGTCGAATATATAGCCGTTCTCAGCCTTAAGGGGAATATGAAAAGCCCGATACTCTGTCTCGTGGGTCCTCCGGGCACGGGTAAAACTTCTTTGGGCAAAAGTATAGCTGCTGCAATGAAGCGTAAGTATGTCCGTGTTGCTCTTGGCGGTCTTCATGACGAAGCGGAGATCCGTGGACATCGTAAAACTTACGTTGGTGCTATGCCGGGACGTATTGTTCAAAGCATCAAGAAGGCGGGCGTCAGCAATCCTGTCTTTGTACTCGATGAGATTGATAAGGTTCAGGGCATGAGTCATAATGGTGACCCAACGTCTGCATTGCTGGAGGTTCTTGACCCGGAACAGAACAATGCTTTTCACGACAATTATCTTGACCTCGACTACGACCTTTCCAATGTGCTCTTTATAGCTACCGCAAATAGCCTCAGCACTATCCAGCCAGCATTGCTCGACCGTATGGAGATTATTGATCTGAGTGGCTATATCCTTGAGGAAAAACTGGAAATTGCACAACGTCATCTGATACCTCGCCAGTTGGAAGAGCATGGCTTTAGAAAAAACGGGATCAAGTTTGACAATTCTGTGCTCACCACAATAATTAACGACTATACGCGAGAGAGCGGTGTCCGACAACTTGAAAAGACAATAGCTAAGATTGTCCGTCGCCGAGCCGTACAAGTGGCCGATGGAAAAACTATAGGAAAGAATGTTTCTACGGACGAACTGAAAGACATCTTGGGCTTGCCTATTCATAATAGCGAACGTCGTGGACAAGAACCCAAGGTGGGTGTGGTAACAGGATTGGCATGGACTCAGGTGGGTGGCGAGATTCTTTTCATAGAATCGAGTATCAGCAAGGGTAAAGGCACGCTGTCCATGACGGGTAATCTCGGCGATGTGATGAAGGAGTCGGCCACGCTTGCTTTTGAATATCTTAAATCTAATGCCGAAAAATTTGGCGTTGATGTGGAAAAGATTGAAAATAGTAATATCCATATTCACGTCCCCGAAGGTGCTACACCCAAAGATGGCCCCTCAGCAGGCATCACCATGTTTGTGGCAATGATTTCTGCTTTCACACAGCGTAAAGTGAGTGCCACGGTGGCCATGACAGGCGAGATAACTCTGCGAGGAGCTGTGACGCCTGTGGGTGGCATCCGTGAGAAAATTCTTGCAGCCAAACGTGCCGACATCACCGACATTATTCTGTCTGAAGAAAATCGTCGCGACATAGAGGATATTCCGCAGAATTACCTTGAAGGACTCACGTTCCATTATATTAAAGAAATGTCAGAAGCCTTGCCTCTTGCATTGGTATAACTAATTATTTCAGTATCTTGAAACACATAATAATTCTGATCGCTTTTTTAGTGGCCTTCATCCCCATGAAAGCACAGACGGATGGTTTCTCCATCAGTCGTAACAAAGTGCAGCTGCCTTGGAGGAATGTCGAGTTCTTTGAGGTGGGCAACCAACTGTATGCTTGCGGAGATGGTCTTGTGCTGGCAATAGCGTGTTCTGATAATTATGTGTACGCTTTTCAACCTGATACCACGTTGCAGTATATGAGTAAGGATATGCGTTATGTTGTGCGTAATCCTCGCGACAGTATGTATTATTTTACCGAGGGGGATGTGACTCCTCAGTTGTTTGTTTATGGCGATGAGAAGGGCTTTTTGTCGTCAAAAGTAAAACGTGTGTCTTTAGATGGTTGGAAAGATGGTGTGGGACACCCTGCTTTCTCGTCCGATGGCAACCTTATGGTGTTTAGTGCTGTGAGTGGGGGTGGGGTCGGTGAATATGATTTGTGGGGCTCTTTGTGGGATGGAAAACAATGGGGGGAACCATTTAATATGGGTAGGTCGTTCAATTCTGCTGGAAGTGAGGTTTCCCCGTCGTTCTATAAAGATTATCTGATTTTTGCATCAAATGGTTTGAACCCCCATAAGGGTGACTTTGAACTGTATGCTGTGAAAATATCTTCGGTGGATGAAAACTTGGATAAGCTTATTTTTGGAAATCATAAGGTTCAACTTTTGCCACAACCAATAAACAGCGACTCGAGTGATTTGTCTCTGGTTCCTAACCTTTCAAATGGCCGAGGCCTTTGGCTGTCATATCGTAATGGACATCGCGAACTTTTCTCTTACAAAGGAATTTTGGATGGTGTCAATATATGTGGAAAGGTGGCAGACAATACTGGTTTGCCAATTGAAAACGCCGAAGTTGTTGTAAAGCAAGCAGGTCGTGTGGTGGGTTCGGTTCATACGGATAAGATGGGTTCGTTTTCTGTGTTTGTCCAACCCAATACAGAATATCAGTTAGAAATATTTAAGGAAAAGTATTACAGGTATACCAAGAATATTTTTGCGGAAAGAGGCGATGAGAATACCCTCGTGTATGATTTGCACCAGGATGTGACATTAAAAACGTTCACCATGAATCGCCCGGTCACCTATACCAATATATTCCCATCCAGTGCCGATGTGGATATTACGCTTGAGGGAATGTCGCAACTTGCTTCGCTGGTTCAATTCCTTCGGGATAATCCTAATTTGTCCTTGTCGGTTTCTCTCTTGTGTGACCAAACTACTGATGCGGAATACAACAAATTGTTATGTGGTAGACGCTTGCAGTCAATAGAACGATATTTCGAATTGTCACTCCCGCCAAATTCCCGTGTCACTTATAGTAATGCAAATTTGTTGCTCAGCCAGCAAACTTCGGCTTCAATGACCAATTCTTTGACTGTTGTTGTCTCTGATTTGTATTAATCAGCACGTTAGCCAAACATGTGGTGATATTGTTCGCAATTTATGCCCATTTTTGATAAAATGGGCTTTTATTTTGTGCTTTTGCATTGAAAAATGAGAGAGAATACTTTGTTGATGATAAAAATTTGCTATATTATAATATGTTGATACTTAAATGTGTATATAAAAATTACGGTAAAAAGTTTAAGATAATTGAAAAAAAATTTGTTGGTATGGAAAAAAAGTAGTACCTTTGCACCCGTTTTCAAAGAGATAGAAACCGCTTTTGAAAGCAAAAGTGTTCGGGGCGTGGCGCAGTTGGCTAGCGCACTTGCATGGGGTGCAAGGGGTCGAAAGTTCGAGTCTTTTCGCCCCGACAGAAAAAAAGGAAATTCAGAAATGAGTTTCCTTTTTTTGTGTCTTGTGACTTGCAAATTTGGTCGGAAGCCCACCTAATCACAAATCACAATTCACAAATCACAATTTAACATTTCTTCCCCAAATATCGCTCATTTGTGCTTCGATTGCTGGTCACTTTCAGGGCGAACGGTGGACGAGCAATAAGCGAACAATAAGCGAAGGATAAGCGAAGAACATTATATGCACATATAGCGTCCTTGATTTAACTTGCTTTAATATATGTGTTAAATTGCTCGGCACGAAAATCAGGTGTTTTTTTAATGATAGGCCTCTTGTCATCCGTGTCACTCATTTGTCACTCATTTGACACGGCCTTTCTCTCGTGGGTGTTCACGTTCGCGAAGCACTCTTTCATAAAACGCTTTAGTAACGGTAAAAAAATAACATGATACAATCCTATCGTACAAATGAGGCAGTTTTGTTTTCATCAAAAACGACAACATCGTTACGACGTTTTCGTTAAGCCGAGAGCAGAGGGGAAGCTTGCTTTCACTATGCCGAGGCGAGAAAACGACTGTTGCGAAGAAACGAACTTATTTTTTAATCGTTACT
>JAZUIX010000222.1:0-9111 GCA_045642445.1 Bacteroidales bacterium
GTATCGTTATCGTATCCGGAATACCATAACGATACCATAACGATACCATAAGGATACGATAACGATACCATAACGATAAAAGAACAGAGGACGGATAATGGGAATTTATCATACCAATTCCGTACATTTTCTTACCATTTGACCCGGGTCGTTTTTCAAATATCGCTAAGGCAAAAAATATTATTTTTTAATAATAATACGTTTTATCAGTTTTTATTCGTATATTTGCAACTTTATAAAGTAAAACAACTATGGACACAATCATTATCTTAGATTTTGGTTCTCAGTATACTCAACTGATTGCTCGCAAGGTTCGCGAGCTTAATATTTACTGCGAAATTCATCCTTTCAACAAGATTCCGGCCCTCACTCCCGAGGTGAAGGGCGTTATTTTTTCGGGCAGCCCCTACAGCTGCAACGCCTCCGATGCCCCCGTGCCGGATATGACCAACATCAAGGGCCGCTTGCCCCTGCTGGCTGTGTGTTACGGCGCTCAGTATCTTGCCAAATTCGGCGGTGGAAGCGTCCAGCAGTCGAAGGTGCGCGAGTATGGCCGTGCAAACCTCCAATTCATCGACAACGGCAACCCCCTCATGAAGGGCATCCCCACGGGCAGCCAGGTGTGGATGAGCCACGGCGACACGATCGAGCGCATCCCCGACAACTACCGCGTCATCTGCTCCACCGATAGCGTGAAATATGCCGGCTATCAGATTGAAGGTGAGCAGACTTACGCCATCCAGTTCCACCCCGAGGTGCACCATTCCGTGGACGGCCTCACGTTGTTGAAGAACTTTGTGGTGGACATCTGCGGCTGTGACCAGTCGTGGACGCCCGAGTCGTTTATCGAAACCACCGTGGCCGAACTCCGTGCCAAGGTGGGAAGCGACAAGGTGGTGCTGGGTCTCTCCGGCGGCGTTGATTCCACCGTGGCCGCTGTGCTCCTCAACAAGGCCATAGGTCATCAGCTGCATTGTATCTTCGTCGATAACGGCCTTCTGCGCAAAAACGAGTTCGAAGGGGTGTTGGAGTCGTATAAGGACATGGGCCTCAACGTGAAGGGTGTGGATGCCAAGGATCGCTTCTACAGCGTTTTGGCAGGTGTTACCGACCCCGAGAAGAAGCGCAAGGCTATCGGCAAGACCTTCATCGACGTTTTTGATGCTGAAGCAAAGCTCATTACCGATGCCAAGTTCCTCGGTCAGGGCACCATATATCCCGATGTTATCGAGTCAAGCTCGGTCAAAGGTCCTTCGCAAACCATCAAGTCGCACCACAACGTGGGCGGTTTGCCCGACTATATGAAGCTTCAGCTTGTGGAGCCTTTGCGCAGCTTGTTCAAGGACGAGGTTCGCCGTGTGGGTCGTCAGTTGGGCATCAAACCCGAGCTGATTGGCCGCCATCCTTTCCCAGGTCCCGGTTTGGCAATCCGCATCCTCAGCGATGTCACCCCCGAGAAGGTGCGTATCCTTCAGGAGGTTGACGACATCTTTATCCAGGGCCTCCGCGACAACGACCTTTACGACAAGGTGTGGCAGGCAGGTTGCATGCTTCTGCCGGTGCAAAGTGTGGGCGTGATGGGTGATGAGCGCACCTACGAGAGCGTCGTGGCCCTCCGTGCCGTGGAGTCGGTCGACGGTATGACCGCCGATTGGAGCCACCTGCCTTACGATTTCCTCGCCAAGGTATCCAACGACATCATCAACCGCGTCAAGGGTGTCAACCGTGTGGTTTACGACATCAGTTCCAAACCCCCAGCAACCATCGAATGGGAGTAGGTTTGGGATTTTTAGATATAAATTAGTTTTGGCAATTCAATCGATATGATGAAGAAAATAACATTGTTTATATTGATGGCTCTTTGTGGGACCTTCGTGTGGGCACAGATGCCTGGGGGCAAAGCCGTCCAGGTGTCGCACAAAACGCAGGTGATGAATGGCCGCCGCTACTATGTCCATGTGGTTGAGCAGGGGCAAACCGTATACGCAATCTCGCGTGCCTACGGCTTGAAGGAGATTGAGGCCGTCACCAAGAAGGACATCCATTTCCTTCAGGTGGGCGACACGGTGTGGCTGCCTTGCAAAGGCCAGCTTCTGTCGGATGGCACCAAGGCCCTTTCTGCAACCGCCCAAGCCGACGAAACTCCTTCGGGCAATAATAATCAGGGAGGCTCCAAAACCTCGGGCAAACAGGACAAGGCCAACACGGTGGTAAATGAGGAACCCCTCGGCCCCTCTGCCGTCATACGCCCTCGGGTCAACAGCCAAAGCATCGTCGTGTCGTTGATGATGCCCTTCAACCTCAGTCAGATGGACAAAATCTCCACCTCCAAGTTCGATGTGGAACAGCGAGGCAAGATCACCTATAAGAGCCTTGAGTTCATTCAGTTTTACGAAGGTTTGCTCCTCGGTTTGGAACAATTGGAGAAAATGGGCATCAACGTCACCCTTAATGTGGTGGATGTTGAAGGTACCACCGATGCCGATGTTGAGCGTGCTTTTTCCTCCCACAATGTGGCTCAATCCGACCTCCTCATCGCCCTTCTCACTCGCCAGCCGTTCGACAAGGTGGCTCAGTTGGCTCGCAATTCCAACCTCTTTGTCGTGAACCCTGTGGCTGATCGTGAGGAGATTGTGAAGGGCAACCCCTACGTGTTCAAATGTATGCCTTCGCGTGAGGCTTGCGCCAAGTCGATTGTGCGCGCTATCCATAAGGCTCTGCCTGCAGCACCCGTGTTCATCATTCATTCGGGTGCCGCAGCCGAAAAGAGTTCCCTCACGGCCCTCACCACCGAACTCGACAAACATAGCGAGATGCACTATTCCTTGGTCAATTGGGCCTCGGCTTCAAAACTCTCCACCACGTTGAAGAACAGCCCTCAGGCAGCCGTGGTCAGCGTTTATTCGCAGGACAAGTCGAAGAGCCGCATTTATGTGTCACAGCTTCTCAACAAACTCTCCGCTTTCAAAAGCAACACCCCCTATCTGTTCACTTTCAACGATTGGACAACAGAATATAGCGATGTTGATTTCGCCCAGCTTCAAAACCTGAACTATCACACCTTCTTCGGCGATTGGGATATGGACGATGCTGAGCAGAAGGCCTTTGTCGAACTTTTCCGCGAACGCTATAAGACCGAACCTACTACTGTATATGCCGGCATGGCCAACGATATCATCCTCTATTTTGTTAGTGGTTTGAACAGCAAAGGTACCGATTTCTTCAAATCTCCCTCAATCACCAATCCCAAAGGAATGCTTTGCCCACTTTCGTTCTCCCACAGTCGTTCCGATTACGGCTTCGAGAACCAATCTGCTGTCATGTTCCGCATGACCGACTTCCATTTTATCCCCATTCAATGAAACAAACTACCATCTGCAAGGAATTCCGTTTGACGGGCATGGGCCTTCACACAGGTCGCACGGTTACCGTGACCCTGCGTCCAGCCCCTCCCGATTTCGGCATTGCTTTCCGCCGTACCGACAGGTTCAATATCGTCACCCAGCCCGCTTTGGCCACCAACGTCAGCGAGACGGCTCGTGGCACCACTATAGGCAGCGGCCGCCACAATATCGCCACCATCGAGCACCTCATGTCTGCACTCTATGGTTGTGATGTCGACAATGTGTTGGTCGAACTGGATGGGGGAGAGGTGCCCATCCTTGACGGCTCCGCACGTCCTTGGCTGCTGCAGCTCACCCGTGTGGGCATTCGTGAGCAGGATGTTGAGAGACGTCCCTATCGCTTTACCGAGCCCCTGCATTTCGAATGTAAGGAGACAGGCTCTGTTTACGACATCACTCCCGCCGACCATTTTTCGGTCGAATGTGTGATTGATTTCCCCAATAGTGTCATCGGTCGCCAGAGCGCCCATATCGACGATATGTCGCAATATGCCTCAGGTATCGCCCCCTGCCGCACTTTTGTCTTCCTCCACGAGATAGAGCCCCTGCTGCACCTCAACCTCATCAAAGGGGGCAGCCTCGACAACGCCCTGGTGTTTGTCAACAAGGAACTCGGTTCGCGTCAGCTCCGTCGCCTCGAACGCACCTTCCACAAGGATGCCTCCCAGTTCCGTGTCCACGACGGTGTCCTCAACACCACCGAACCCTACTACACCAACGAGCCGGCACGCCACAAACTCCTCGACTTTGTGGGCGACGTCCGCTTGGTGGGTATGCCTTTGGAAGCTCATTTCTCCATCTTCAAGCCCGGCCACAAGGCCAACGCCCAATTGAGTAAATATTTAATTGAATATATTAATAAAAACAAATGATTATAAACGACATCCATCCCAATGCCAAGATAGGCAAAGATGTTACCATAGGCAATTTCACCACCATTTGTGATGACGTTGTTATCGGTGACGGCACGTGGATTGGCCCCAACGTCACCATTTTCCCCGGTGCTCGTATCGGCAAGAACTGCAAGGTGTTTCCCGGCTCCGTCATCTCCGCCATACCCCAAGATTTGAAATTCGCTGGCGAGTACACCACCTGCGAGATTGGCGACAATAATGTTATCCGCGAGTGCTGCACCCTCAACCGTGGTACTGCCGCTGCAGGCAAGACATTGATTGGCAACAACAATCTCCTCATGGCTTACGTCCATATCGCACACGACTGTGTGATTGGCGACAACTGCGTTTTTGCCAACAACGCCACCCTGGCGGGTCATATCATTGTGGGCGACTACGTCATTCTCGGCGGCAAAACTGCCTGCCTCCAGTTTGTCCATATCGGTTCGCATGTCATCACCTGTGGCGGCTCTTTGGTCGACAAGGACATACCTCCCTTCGTCAAGGCGGCTCGCTACCCCATATCCTACGCTGGCGTCAATTCGTTGGGACTGCAACGTCGCGGCTTTTCGCGTGAGAGCATCAACAATATCACCGATATCTACCGCTTTGTGTTCCAAAAAGGTTACAGTATTTCTCATGCCGTTGAGGAAATCAAGGAGCATTATGGACATACCGATGAGGGCAAACAGGTGCTCAGCTTCATCGGAAACGCCAACACCGGCTTGATGAAGGGTTACACCTACATGAGACGCGAAAAATAACCGCCTCACATTTAATTTGTTTTTCAATTCTTAAATTACAATAAGTTATGAAGAAGTTTTTTGTAGCCTTAACTATGTTGACACTACTCGTCTGTGTTTGCGCTTGTAAAGAAAAACGTTGTGCATGCGTCACCATGAGAGCCGATTACCCCGTCACCCACAGCATCGAGCCTTTGGTTGGCAAGTCCGATTGCTCTGAGGTGTCCAAAGAGTGGCCGGCTAACGATACCACGAGCGATTTGATCACCATGACCTGTGTGCCTTTGGAATAGTGCCGTTTCTATGAACAGCAGTTGTCTTAGGGCTCTTTTTTCGAAATACTACAAGGGCATCGTTGCCATATCTTTGGCTGTGACTTTGTTGGCGGTATGGGTCACCCGCGATCTCCCTACTCCTGCCGTTTACGAGGCAAGGTACGAGGTGCGTCTGCTCGACTATTCGATCCATGCCGACACACTCCTGCGCACCCTTCCCAGTATGCCCCGTAGCGAGATATGCGACTATCTTTCCCAGCAGGTCGGCAGCCGCGAAGGTGTTGATATTTGGGCTGACAATACGCAGAAGATCACCCTCCGTGTGCGCCATCGATCCAAAGATACTGCCGAGCATCTCGCAGCCGATCTCTATGCCCGGCTCTGCGACACCGCCACCCGCTATGGCACTCGGCTCTATACCCCTGTCGCCCTCGTCTATCGCGCTCATCTCGACAGCCTTAAAGTCCTCCCCATTACCGAGGAACGCGAGGCCCTTATGCAGAAATACGACCACCTTTTGGCCGAGGTGGAGATAGGCAACGGCCATTGTCAGATGGTCACCCTTCTCAACACTTCCGATGTCGGCACGGCGCACAAGACCCTCAACCGCTGGCTGATAGTGTTCCTTTCGTTCCTTGCCTCGGTGCTTTTGACCTCTTTCTTTGTCTTCTTGCGGTATTGGGATGAAAAAAGGGTTTGATTCTTGTCTCTCACGTCTTTCTCACGGGCTTGCCTGCCCCAAGGGCCATCTTGTGGCGCTCGTGTTGCTCTATCTGCTCCTCTTCGAAGAATATTACCGCTTCGTCTATCGCAATTATTTCAACATCATGGACTTCCACTGCGACTTTTCCCCGATTACCATCCTTGTCGGTGTCGGTTTCTTCTTGTCGTTGTTGGGCGTGATGTTCTTTCTCAAACCCGACAATGGTCGGCTTTACACCTTGGGAATACTGGTTGCCATACTCTTTTGTCTGCCCCAGATCGTGATGTTCCAAATCGGCACTACCACCGTTTGGGGGCCTGTATTCTCGTTGTTGCTCCTGTTCCTCATCACCACGCCGTGGCTCCGCTTTCCCGCCATACGTCCGCCCAAACTTCCTTCACGGCTCCAGCAGTGGCTGCTCCCTGCCGTGGTGCTGCTTTTCATGCTTCCCATGTTCGCCACCTTCGGCATCCCTTCCGACCTCTCCGTTTTTGCCCTCAATGGACATAACTACGAGGTTCGCCAAGCCACTCTCAGCCAGGGCAACCTGCTCACCAACTATCTCCAAGGTCCCCTATGCAACGTCCTGCTGCCCCTGCTCATTGTCTATGGTCTCTCCCGTCCACGACAGCGGTGGTACCTGGTCCTCTTGGGCATCGTGCTGATGCTCTACCTCTTCTTGGTCAACCCTGCCAAAACCATCCTTTTCTCCATCGCCGTGGTGCTGGTGTGTTTCCTTTTCAAAGATTGTTTTGCCAAGGCGGGCCTCTTCGTCTATGGCATCCTCGCCCTCTGTGCTGCCGCTGTGATCCTCAATCTCCTTACGGGCAACCTTATGGTCGAATCCGTCATCGTGCGGCGTCTCTTCTTTATCCCTGTTTTGGTCAGCGATGCCTATTTCAGTTTCTTCGACCATGCACAGGTCTATCTCTCGCATAGTTTCCTCGGCGCCTTTTTCCAATATCCCTATCCCGCCGAGCCGTCCCACCTCATCGGTCAGATGATGTATGGCCGCGACACCATCAACTGCAACACAGGCATCATCGCCGACGGCTTCATGAATTTCGGCCTCCTCGGATCGCTGCTCTTCGTGGTGCTTGGGGCCTGTGTGGTGCGACTTGTCGATGCTGCCGACTACGACAGCCGTTTCATCGGCCTCACCGTGCTGCTCATCATCAATTTCCTCAACTCCGCCCTCTTCACCTGCCTGCTCACCCATGGTGGCATCGTGCTCATCCTGGCCATGTTGTTCCTCGTGCCGCGAAAGGAGGAGTCGTCATGCTGAAGACCTTGTGGCTCAAAATCAAGTCGAGCGATTTTGCCAAAAACAGCCTCACCCTCTCTGCGGGTGTGGCCTTGGCTCAGGTGTTGCCGTTCCTGTTCTATCCCCTTCTCGGGCGTATCTTCACCGCCGAAGAGTTCGGCCTCCTCGCCACACTCACCTCCATCACCTCCGTGCTGGCCGTCCTTGGTTCGGGCAAATACGAGAGCGGCATCCTCATCGCCGACAACAAGCTCGAGGCCGCCAATCTCGCCGTCCTCTCCGTCTGTCTGGGGGCGGTGGTCATGCTCCTCAGCTGGCTGCTCATGCAGTTCGTCTTGCTCCAACCCCTCACTGCCATGCTCCACGAACCCGACCTGCCCCGCTGGATCTATGTCTGCCCTGTGGCCGCTTTCAGCATTATCGTTTTCAACGTCTATAACGAATGGTGTGTGCGCGAAAAATATTTCAAAGCACTCTCTGTCAACAAAATTGTCAACTCCTCGGCCATAGCCCTCTCCAAGACCTTCCTCGGCTTTGTCCGACTCAGTTCGCAGGGCCTTGTCGTGGGCGATTTGGCAGGTCGTATCATCTCCGCCGTGGGTTGTGCTGTGAGGGCGTTGCTCAAGGATGGACACACTTTCTTCCAGGTCACCTGGTGCGGTATACGTTCCTGTGCCGCAAAATTCAAGGAGTTCCCCATCTTCACCATGCCTGGCCAGCTGCTCAACACCCTCGGCCAGGCGTTCCCCATCCTCATCATCGGGGCTTTTTTCAACAAAACCGAGGTGGGCTACTTCTCCATGGCCCTGACCCTCTTCGCCATCCCCATCAACATCATCAGCACCGCCCTGCGTGACGTTTATCGCCAGCGTGCCAACGAAGAAATACGCACCCAGGGCCACTGCATCGCCAGTTTCGACAAACTCCTCACCCTGCTTGTGCTCACAGGGGTTGGGGCCTGTCTGCTGCTGGTATGGTTCCTGCCGCAACTTATGACCCTCTTTTTGGGGCCGCAGTGGACCGTCGCCGGACGTTATGCCCAGATACTTGCCCCTGCTATGGTGCTCTCCTTCATCGCCGGACCCTTGAGCGGCATCTTCTTCGTCACCGACAAACTGCGCCAGTTCTTCTACTGGCAGGTGCTCTACGCCGTCACCACCTTGGTATCTGTCCTCCTCGGCGGCTGGTATTTCGGCACCATGGAGGCCACCCTCATTCTCTTCTCCGCCTTCCGCGGCCTCACCTACCTCGCCAGCATCCTCATGACTCGCCACTACGCCCGCCCGGCATAAACAAAACAGATATTCTCCCCAAAAAACATAGTGGTTGAGAGAAAGTGTGTCCGTAGTGCCCTCGCCCTACCTTCGCTGTAGGGTCGCTCCATAGTCGCTCCTGTGTCGCTATCTCGTCGCTTATAGGAGTGACCATAGAGTCATCCAGTCATCATCCACGTATCACCCTATGGTGTTTCTCCGACGGGCGTACTACGGAGACACCACTATGTTTGTATTGAGGTCTCAACGAAAATATCCGAAAATATCCGCGACCACGCTTTCCTAGTTCATGGGTATTTATGTTTGCGAAGCACTATCTCATAGAACGCGAATGAGAATGTCGTTTAGTCCCTCCAAATGTTCAAAAATTGGCTCCTTGTGGTATACAATTTCGTACAATATATAAAAAAATGTATGCCATAATAAAAAAAATTCGTATTTTTGCACCGCAGTTCCAGAGTGTATCGGAACGAAGAAAAGTGCATGAATGCCTTATTCCTAAACCGTGAAACTAGACCCTTCACTTCAAGAATGACAGGAATAAAGTATGGAAAA
>JAZUIX010000223.1:0-28127 GCA_045642445.1 Bacteroidales bacterium
TTTTCTGCGATTTCGGGCGTTTTCCGGCATCTTGCTGTTTATCACTCGGTCACGTAGCCCGCTACGCTTCCTCGTTCTGCACAGCAATCTGCTCGAAAACCACTCCGAAATCCCAAGAAATCAATTTATAGAACCCACCTATAGAGAATCAGGCTTCCCTTATGGGAGGCCTGTTCTTTTGCTCTCTGAGAGGGGTGTTTGAGAACACCAAAATTAAGAAATAAAAATATATATTATTATTTTTTTATAATAATTGTATTTTTTTTCGTATCTTTGCATTTTCACGAAAGTGAATAGTTAATGTGTATATAATTATAATTAAATATTTTATTGTATGACGAAATTTGTTTACACGTTTGGAGGCAAAACCGCTGAAGGTAAAGCCGACATGAAGAACCTGCTTGGCGGCAAGGGCGCCAACCTTGCAGAGATGTGTTTGTTGGGACTCCCTGTTCCCGCAGGTCTCACTATTACCACAGAATGCTGCACCGCTTACTACGAGAATAACTGCCAGCTTCCCGCTGGTTTGATGGACGATGTGTGGAAAGCTATGGCCAATGTCGAGAAATTGATGGGCATGAAATACGACGATGCCGAGAATCCCCTGTTGGTAAGCTGCCGCTCGGGTGCTCGCAGCTCCATGCCCGGCATGATGGACACCGTCCTCAACATCGGTCTTTCCAGCAAGACCATCCCCGGTATGCTCAAACGCACCAACAATCCCCGTTTCGTCTACGACTCCTATCGTCGTCTCATCATGATGTACGCCGATGTGGTGATGGAGAAGAGCGAGGGCATTGAACCCGCCGACGGCAAGGGTATCCGCAAACAGCTCGACGATATGCTCGACGCTTACAAAGAGAACCACGGCTACAAGAGCGACACCGAACTCACCGCTGAGGATCTGATGAAGCTGGCCGAGGATTTCAAAGTCAAGGTCAAAGAGGTGCTCGGCACTGAGTTCCCCGACGATGCCAAGGCCCAGATGGAAGGCGGCATCAAGGCCGTGTTCAAATCTTGGAACGGCAAGAAGGCTGTGAGCTATCGTAAAATCGAAGGTATTCCCGACGATTGGGGCACCGCTGTGAACGTGCAGGCCATGGTATTCGGCAATATGGGTGACAACAGCGCCACCGGTGTGGCTTTCACCCGTAACCCCGCTACTGGCGACAACCAGTTCTACGGTGAGTGGCTCATCAACGCCCAGGGCGAAGATGTGGTGGCCGGTATCCGTACCCCCAACCCCCTCAACGACGACACCAAGAACGAGCAGAACAAGCACATGAAGTCCATGCAGGAACTCATGCCCGCCACCTATAAGGAGCTCTGCGACATCCGCACCATCCTCGAAAAGAATTTCCACGACATGCTCGACATCGAGTTCACCATCCAGGATGGCAAACTCTATATGTTGCAGTGCCGCGTTGGAAAACGCACCGGTGTTGCCGCTCTCACCATGGCCACCGATATGCTCAAGGAAGGCCTCATCGACGAGAAGGAAGTGGTGATGCGCATATCCCCCGCCCAGTTGGACGAGCTGCTGCACCCCATCCTCGATGCTTCCGACGAAAAGAAACACGAGGTTATTGCCAAGGGTCTGCCCGCAGGTCCTGGTGGTGCTGTGGGTGTCATCGCACTCACCAGCGAGAAGGCCAAAGAGTATCGTGCCGCCAAGATTAAGAACATCCTTGTCCGCGAAGAGACCAATCCCGAAGACGTTGAAGGTATGCGTGCCGCTGACGGTATCCTCACCGCACGTGGCGGTATGACCTCCCATGCAGCTCTCGTGGCTCGTGGCTGGGGCAAATGCTGCATCGTGGGTTGCGAAGCCGTGAAGATTGATTTCGAGAAAGGCATTGTGACCATCGACGGTCATCAATTCAAGGAGGGTGACACCCTCGCTTTGAACGGTTCTAAGGGCTATGTCTACGCCGAAGAGGTGAAGATGATCAACGCCACCGAGAATCCCCTGTTCCAGCAGTTCATGCAGCTGGTTGACAAATATCGCACCATGGGTGTCCGCACCAATGCCGACAACCCCGATGATGCTTTGAAGGCTGTCAGCTTTGGCGCCGAAGGTATCGGCCTGTTCCGTATCGAGCACATGTTCTACGGCAAGAACAGCGAGAAACCTCTTGAGAAACTCCGCAACATGATCCTGAGCGACAGCACCGCAGAGCGCGAAGCCGCCCTCGCCGAGCTCGAACCCTACATGAAGGAGAGCGCCAAGGGCACTTTGAAGGTCATGGACGGCAAGCCTCTGACCTTCCGCCTGATGGACCCCCCACTGCATGAGTTTGTTCCTCAGACAGAAGAAAAACAGCGCATCGTTGCCAAGGAACGCGGCATGAGCTTTGAAGAGATCAAGCGCCGTATCGACGCCCTCCACGAGGTCAACCCGATGATGGGTCTCCGTGGTGTCCGTCTGGGCATTGTCTACCCCGAAATCACCCGCACCCAGTTCCGTGCATTGTTCAGCGCCACCGCCGAACTGATGAAGGAAGGCCACGATCCTCATCTTGAAATCATGGTTCCGCTCACCATCAACGTCAAAGAGCTCAAGCACCAGAAGAACATCGCTACCGAGGTCAAGGCCGAGGTCGAAGCCAAGTATGGTGTGAAAATCAACTATATGTACGGCACGATGATTGAAATCCCGCGTGCTACCCTCGTGGCCGACCAGATTGCCGAGGTGGCCGAGTTCTTCAGCTTCGGTACCAACGACCTCACCCAGATGACCTTCGGCTTCAGCCGCGACGATGTGAACGCTATCGTCCACAAGTATGTCGATGAGAAGATCATCCCCGCCGACCCGTTCAACACCCTCGACCAGGAAGGTGTCGGCCAGTTGGTGAAACTGGGTGTGCAGCGTGGTCGCAGCACCCGCGAGAAACTCAAATGCGGTGTTTGCGGTGAACACGGTGGTGACCCCGCATCGGTGGAATTCTTCTTCCATGCCGGCCTCAACTACGTCAGCTGCTCGCCGTTCCGCGTCCCCGTGGCACGTTTGGCCGCTGCTCAGGCCGCTATCAAAGATAGTCGCAAATAAAAACTGAATGGGATGTGAATAGTGAACTTTGAGAATTGAAAATTGAGAATTGAGAATTGAGAATTGAAAATTGAGAATTGAAAATTGGGCGGCAGCCGCCTATTCACAAGTCACTAATCACAAGTCACTATTCACATTTCACAATAAAACGAAATATTATGAACGAGAATATCATTAAAGCCCTCGAAAGCTACGGTATCACTGGAGTAAAGAAACTGTATTATAACCCCTCTTACGAGGACCTCTTCAAATTTGAGATGGATCCCGCTTTGACCGGTTATGACAAAGGTCAGCTCACCGAGCTCGATGCCATCAACGTGATGACAGGCATCTACACTGGCCGTTCTCCCAAAGACAAATTCATCGTCATGGATGAGAACTCCAAAAACACCGTCTGGTGGACCTCGCCCGAGTATAAGAACGACAACCATCCTGCCAGTCAGGAGGCTTGGAAAGCCGTCAAGAGCCTTGCCGTCAACGAACTCTGCAACAAGGAACTCTTTGTCGTCGATGCTTTCTGTGGCGCCAATAAGGACACCCGCATGTCTGTCCGCTTCATCATGGAGGTGGCATGGCAGGCTCACTTTGTCCGCAACATGTTCATCAAACCCACCGAGGAAGAACTCAAGGATTTCAAACCCAACTTCACCGTCTACGCTGCCAGCAAGGCCAAGGTGGACAACTATCAGGAACTGGGTTTGAACAGCGACACCGCCGTGGTGTTCAACATCACCAGCCGCGAGCAGGTCATCCTCAACACCTGGTATGGTGGCGAGATGAAGAAAGGTATGTTCAGCATGATGAACTACTACCTGCCCTTGCAGGGTATTGCCGCTATGCACTGCTCCGCCAACACCGACATGCAGGGTCAGAACACTGCTATCTTCTTTGGTTTGAGCGGTACCGGCAAGACCACCCTCAGCACCGACCCCAAACGCCTCCTTATCGGTGACGATGAGCACGGCTGGGACGACGAAGGTGTCTTCAATTTCGAAGGCGGCTGCTACGCCAAGGTCATCAATCTCGACAAGGACAGCGAGCCCGACATCTACAATGCCATCCGTCGCAATGCTCTGCTTGAGAATGTCACCGTCGATGCCAACGGCAAAATCGACTTCGCCGACAAGAGCGTCACCGAGAACACCCGTGTGAGCTACCCCATCGACCATATCGAGAAGATTGTGCGCCCCATCTCGGCTGCTCCTGCCGCCAAGAACGTCATCTTCCTCAGCGCCGATGCTTTCGGTGTGCTGCCTCCCGTCAGCATCCTCACTCCCGACCAGTGCAAATACTATTTCTTGAGCGGCTTCACCGCCAAGTTGGCTGGTACCGAGCGTGGCATCACCGAGCCTACTCCCACCTTCAGCGCTTGCTTCGGCCAGGCTTTCCTCGAGCTGCATCCCACCAAGTATGCCGAGGAACTGGTGAAACGTATGGAGCAGAGCGGTGCCAAAGCCTATCTGGTCAACACTGGCTGGAACGGCACAGGCAAACGTATCTCCATCAAGGACACCCGTGGAATCATCGACGCCATCCTCGACGGCTCTATCGAGAAGGCTCCCACCAAGAAGATTCCTTACTTCGATTTCGAGGTGCCTACCGCACTGCCTGGCGTCGATCCCAAGATCCTCGACCCCCGCGACACCTACGGCTGCGCTTGCGAATGGGAAGCCAAAGCCAAAGACCTTGCCGGTCGCTTCATCAAGAATTTTGAGAAGTTCACCTACAACGAGGCTGGCAAAGCCCTTGTCGCAGCAGGTCCCAAACTGTAATATTGATTGATAGGTTGGTGGTTAGGGGTCTGTGCTGCTGCATTGGCTGCTAACCACCTCCTTATTAATCGAGCGAGCCTTATAAATATATAGTATTATTACATTACATAGATGAAAAAAATTATTGTGGCCGTGCTGGCCGTGCTGGGTTTTGCCAGCGCTAACGCTCAAACGCAACAGATTACTTTGGAAGATATTTGGTCCAAACCTACCTTCCGTGCTAACCGAATCTCCACCATCCGATCCATGCAGGACGGCGAGCACTACTGTGTGCTCACCCGCAGCGGCATCGAGAAATATAGCTATAAGACCGGCGAGAAAGTGGGCGTCATCTGCGCCTTTTCCGACCCTATGCGCCGTAAGGCCAAACCTATGCCGCCTATCGAGTCGTATGAGTTCTCGCAGGACGAGCAGAAGATTCTCCTCAGTGCCGAGTTCGAACCCATCTATCGCCACAGCGGTGTCAGCACCTACTACCTCTACACGGTGGCCACAGGCGACATGGTGTGCCTCACCCGTGAGGGCAAACAGCGTCTCACCACTCTTTCGCCCGACGGCAAGATGGTGGCTTATGTCCGCGACAACAACCTCTATGTAATGAATCTCGGTTCGCTCAAGGAAACCCAGATCACCACCGATGGCAAGATGAACGAAATCATCAACGGCACCACCGACTGGGTGTATGAAGAAGAATTTGCCATCACACAGGGCTTCTATTGGTCGCCCGACAGCAAAAAGATTGCCTTCTACCGCTTCGACGAAAGCAAGGTGAAACAGTACACCATGCAGATGTGGGGCGATCTCTATCCCGAAAACTACACTTACAAATACCCCAAGGCGGGTGAGGACAACTCCGTGGTCGATGTCCTCATCTATGATGTCGATTCTCAGAAGACCCTCAAGCTCGATGTGGGCAGCCAGAACGACCAGTACATCCCGCGCATCCAGTGGACCGCTGATGCCGGCACCCTCGCCATCATGCGCATGAGCCGTCTGCAGGACATGATGGAAATCCTTCTTGCCGATGCCCACGATGGCCAGATCCGTCCGCTTTACACCGAGACAGACGAGGCCTACGTCGAGGTGCCCGACACCTGGGTGTTCCTCAAGGACGGCAAGCACATGCTCTTCACTTCGGAGCAGAGCGGATACAACCACATCTACATGTGTGACCTCTCAGGCAAGCCCTTCACCCAGATTACGAAAGGCGACTTCGATGTCGTCTCCATCTGCGCCATCGACGAGAAGGCAGGCCTCATCTACTACCTCTCCCACGAGTCCTCGCCCCTCAACAAGGAGCTCTATTCCATCGACTTCAAAGGCAAGAAGAAGACCAAACTGAGCGAGAGACCCGGCTGGTACGACGCCTCCTTCAGCGCCAACTGCAAATACTACATCAGCACCTTCTCTGATGCCAACACCGCCCCCATCTACACCCTTCATGCCAACAATGGCAAACTCTTGAAGTCTTTGGAGGACAATGCCGATCTGCAGCAGCGTATCAAAGATTATGGCGCAGGCAGAAAGACTTTCGGCACCCTGACCACCTCGCTGGGCACGGAGCTGAACTACTACCTCATCCTGCCTCCCGATTTCGACAGCACCAAGAAGTACCCCCTCTTCTTCTATGTCTATGGCGGCCCCGGCAATCAGCAGGTCACCAACAGTTACGGCTATAGCGACTACTACTGGTTCCACATGCTCGCACAGCACGGCTACGTTGTGGCCTGTTTCGACGGTCGTGGCACGGGTGGACGTGGTGCCGAATTTAAGAAGATGACCTATAAAAATCTCGGCCACATGGAGTGCGAAGATGCCATCGAAGCCGCTCGTTATTTCGGCAAAAAAAGCTGGATTGACGAAAATCGCATCGGTATTTTCGGCTGGAGTTTTGGCGGCTACCTCTCCACACTCTCCATCCTCAAAGGACACCAAGTTTTCAAGAGCGCCATCGCCGTGGCTCCCGTCATCACTTGGCGCTACTACGACAACATCTACACCGAGCGCTTCCTCCAGCGTCCGCAGGACAACCCACGAGGCTACGACGACAACTCGCCCCTCAACTTTGCCAACCTGCTGGAAGGCAATTATCTCCTTGTCCACGGCACAGGCGACGATAATGTCCATTTCCAAAACTCCGCCGATATGGTTACCGCACTCGAAGCCGCCGGCAAGCAATTCGAGTTCCGCATCTATCCCAACAAAAACCACAGCATCTATGGCGGAAACACCCGTCTGAACCTCTATCAGCTTATGACCGATTTCATCTATCGCAAACTCTAAGCAACAAAGATTATCGACTTTTTTAAACAAAAAAACTCGCTAATTCAAAAAAAATTAGTATTTTTGCACAATTTATTGCACGCATATATGAAGAAAATACTTTTCGCACTGATAGTTCTTACCGCCATCACAACCACGGCTCAAGCACAAATGCTCAATTGGGGCGTTCGTGGCGGTGCAGGTATCGCCCGCTACGCCGACGACCTCACGGGCACAACCACCCCCGTCATGGCTGTCAATGTTGGCGGATTCGTCACCTTCGGCTTCACCAACTCCCAATCCATCATGGCCGAGAATTTCTGCTTGCAGACAGGCTTGAACATCATTCGTCGAGGCACACGCTTCGAAGACGTTCTGGAAAGCGGCCTCAACATGTCTATCCGCAACGGCTATTACAGTACATGGTATGCCCAAATTCCCATCCTTGCCACCATTCGCTACGAATTGCCCATTCGTCAGCCGGGTCATCGTGCGCTCTTCTCTGTGGGTCCTGCCGTCAGCTATGGCCTTTTCGGCACGGCATACGACAGAAAAATCTCCCGTGGCATGCCACAGCGTTCGTGGAACTACGAAGTGTCTGAAAACGCCTTCAACACCCTCAACCGTCTCGACATCGACGCCATCATTGGTATCGGTTACGAATATCAGGACCTCTCCGTGATGCTGCAGTTCGACTATGGTTTTCTCGCAACCTATTCCACCGTCGACGCTCTCAGCGCCACCGATGGCGACATGAACAACAAGGTCAATTTCGGCAACAACTGGGCCTTGCTCCTCACCGTGGGATACCAGTTCCCCGTCAGATAAAATCTTAAAATCTTCATAAAACGCAGCCAGCATTGCACAATTCTGTGGTGCTGGTTGCTTTTTTTGATGTTTTCAAGACCAAACGTCACTCGTTTTCGTCTTCGTTTTTCGTGGACGAAGGCCTTCTCGTGACCGAAGTTTTTCGGTTTATGGGACCGTAATAATCCTCCAAATTTTTCCTCAAAATGTCAAAAGGGATGGGTGAATTGTACCATTTCTCAAGCAAAATGTACACAAATTGCATCTTTACATACTTCGGACAACGCATCTCTATCTCCTCCTTGTGGAACATGTGGGCAAGGCTAAGTCCGTATTTGTGAAGCAATTTTGCCTTTTTTGCTTCAAAAACGTATTGCTCAAAAACTGGTAGTAGAGGCCGTTTTTTGCAAAAACAAACAACATTTTTTGATGATTGAGTTAGATTATCATGATATTTTTGGTATTAAAATTTGTTAAAAAAGATTTGATTTTTCGCCTTCAAGGATGAGAAGGGTCGTAGTACCTTCGTTGTAGGTTTGTTGCAGGTTTGCTATAGTAGCGAAGAATCAACGAGTTATGAACGATGTTACAAGGGAGGAAAAGTGAAAGGTGAAAAGTGAAAAGTGAAATGCCATGTATGTGAGAATGCAAATTTGATTAGATGATATTATTAAATATAAATAGTATTTATTTAATCTTATAAATGTAATTCTTTTTTATGTGTGTTTGCAAACATATAGCATTTCACTTTTCACTTTTCACTTTTTTTCAGTCGTTGCGTTTTACCTTGCGATATAGACCCTTGCCAATTTTTTCAACGAACAATCTATTCTGCCATGATAGACCACGTTCGGTACAGGGGTACTACACTTCACACAAACCTCGCACAGTTGTTCTCTGTTGAACTGGTCGGAAGTGCTGCATACGTTTCTGTGAACAACCTCTTCCTCCTCTTGTTTTTTCACTATCCACAAAAAGCAAAGGGCTGCCCGTGGGGCGGCCCTTTGTTTGTAATGAAGTATTGGTCTCAATAATTAATTGCTGGAGGAGCCGAGCACCTGCAACAGCTGTAGGAGCGCCGTGGCGGTGTTGACGCTGTTGGAGATGTTGGCGGCATTGACGTTGAGCCCCGTCACGGTGTTCATCTTGTTGATGATGTTGTCGACGTTGGCCGAGGTGATGATGCCTGCACCACCGGCAATCATTCCGGCTGCAAAGGCTTTCTTGAAGGCTTCGTCGGATTTGTTGTTGCGATAATTGGTGTAGCCGGTGGCCACGGTGAGGGCTGCGGCAAGGTCGTTGGCGTTGCTGAGACTCACGGTGCCGGTGGCACGATAAGAGTTGTAAAGGGTGATAAGTGCGCTTGCGGTGTTGCGTCCGCTGCTCTTTGCAGCAGACTCGCTGCTGGAGGAACCTCCCATGCTGCCACATGACATAAAGGCCATTGTGGCAACACACATCATAATGATACTGAGCTTTTTCATGGTGTTATTTTGATTTTTGTTGATAATATTCTACGATGCAAAAGTACATTTTTATTCTCATATTGAAAAAAAATTGTATATTTGCAAATCATTTTTAACGAATATTCATTATTAATTAATAACATTAATACGATTTAACAAGTCCTATGAACAACACCATTTTCACATTCCCCAAGCCTGAGAACGAACCTGTTCTTGGTTACAAACCTGGCAGCCCCGAGCGTAAAGAAATTCGCAAGGCCCTCGAAGAATTGTACAATAAGACCACCACGATTTATCCCATTATTGGTGGCAAAGAGGTGAAAACAGCCGAAATGGGCGAGATAGTCATGCCTACCGACAACAAGCATGTGCTCGCCAAGTATTACAAGGTTACCGAAAAAGAGGTGAAGGCCGCCATAGCAGCCTCAATGAAGGCACACGAGGAGTGGGCCAACACGCCTTGGCTGGATCGCGCCAGCGTGATGCTGCGTATCGCCACCCTCATCAGCGGCAAGTACCGCTGGCTGATCAATGCCGCCACAATGTTGGGTCAGGGCAAGACCACGATGCAGGCCGAAATCGACTCGGCATGTGAGCTGGTGGATTTCCTGCGCTACAATGCTTTCTATGCTTCGCAGATCTACAGCGACCAGCCTTGCAGCGACAAGGGCACGCTGAACTATGTTACCTATCGTCCTTTGGAGGGCTTCGTGTTCGCCATCACCCCGTTCAACTTTACCTCCATCGCCAGCAACCTCTGCCTCAGCCCCGTGCTGATGGGCAATGTGTGCATCTGGAAGCCTTCGACCACCGCTATGCTGTCCAACTACCTGCTGATGAAGATCTACAAAGAGGCAGGCCTTCCCGACGGCGTGGTGAACTTCCTGCCCGGCAGCGGTGCTTTGATTGGCAATGTGGCTTTTGCCGACGAGAACCTCGCTGGTGTGCATTTCACCGGCTCCACCGGCACTTTCAAGAGCTTCTGGAAACAGATTGGCGACAATATTGACGTTTACAAGACCTATCCTAAGATTGTCGGCGAAACGGGCGGCAAGGACTTTATCTTTGCCCACAAGTCGGCTGATCCCGACCAGGTGGCTACCGCCATCGTTCGTGGCGCTTTCGAGTTCCAGGGTCAGAAGTGTTCGGCCGCTTCGCGTGCCTATCTGCCCAAGAGCCTGTGGCCCAAGGTGGAGAAGATTGTCGGCAAGATGATCAAGGAAATCAAGGTGGGCGATGTGCGCGACTTTAGCGCTTTCGTGAACGCCGTGATCGACGAGGCTTCGTTTGACAACTGCATGCGCTATATCGACCATGCCAAGAAGAGCAAGGATGCCGAGATCGTTTTCGGCGGCGAGGGCGACAAGAGCAAGGGCTGGTTTATCCAACCTACCGTCATCCTGGCCAAGACACCCAAGTACAAATCGATGTGCGAGGAGATTTTCGGACCCATCATCACCATCTATGTGTATGACGATGCCGACTACGAGAAGACGCTGCACCTCTGTGACGAGACTTCGCCCTACGCCCTCACGGGTGCCATCTTTGCCAACGACCGTGCCGCTCTGCGTCAAGGTGCCGAGATACTGAAATATGCCGCAGGCAACATCTACTACAACGACAAGCCCACCGGCGCAGTGGTCGGTCAGCAGCCCTTTGGAGGTGCCCGTGCCAGCGGTACCAACGACAAAGCAGGTTCGTACCTCAACCTTATCCGTTGGACAAGCCCGCAGGCCATCAAGGAGACTTTCGACCCTGCTCGCGACTATAAGTATCCTTTCATCAGCAACGCTGAATAATATTGTATATAAAGCGCCGGGTTTTCACCGCTCGGCGCTTTTTTTATAAAAAGATGAAGAAACATTTACTACTCCTGCTAACATTGCTTACAGTTGCCGGTGCCGCGAAGGCACAAGAGGCAACGACCGACTCGGCAGCTTCGCCGAAAGAACGTACACGCCATTTCGCCCTCGGTGTGCTGGGCGGCATGGATCGAAACTATCACACTGTGGATATGGCCTACATGACGGAGTTCAAATACGACAAGTACAGCCCTGGCTATACTTTCGGCATTCAGGCCACATACGCCCCGCTGAAATGGTTTTCGTTGAGAACTGATGTGGTGATGGTTCAGAAGAATTACCACATGGATCACGTGCTCCCGCAGCAAAGAATCAACACCAATACGACGACCGAAAACAATTATCTGAATGTGCCCGTAACGTTGCGTCTGTCGCTGGGACGGGCGTTCCGTGTCCATGTCTTTGGAGGCGGATATGTGGGTTACTGGCTGAGCAGTCGCAGGTACGGCGTGTCGTATTCAATGTCGCACGAAGAGGATGCCGACAAGTTTGACGAGGTGCGGCCCTTCAACGAGGTGCGCGACAACAGGTTTGATGCAGGCTTGGTGTATGGAGCAGGCATCAGCGGAATCATCATCAAGAAGATAGAGGTGGGCGCCGAGGTGCGCTGGTTCTACGGTTTGACCGATATTCAGAACAACTATATGCGCCATCAGAGTCCGAGATACAACACCACGTTTATGATTCAGGGAGGTGTTTCGTATTGGTTGTAATTCCGAATTGTTGTAATTCCGAGTTCTCGATTTAAAAGTTTTTAATCAATGAAAAAGAGTATAATTGTTTCTATATTATTTGTTGTTCTTTTCACGGCATGCCGCAAGGAACCCGTGGAATTGATCAATCCGAATATGCGTTTCAAAAACTGCAAGACATACGTGCAGCAGTTTGAGGCGGTGTGGGAAGGCATGGATCAGGGGTATATGTACTGGGAGGTGGACACGGTGGATTGGGACGCGCGATATGAGAAATATCTGCCCGTGTTCCAAGATTTCGATTCTCGCCCAGCCAATCATCCAGTCAATCCGCGTGAATATAAGAACGCATGGAAGGGCCTCTTTGCAGGTTTGACCGACCACCACCTGTTTGTTCGTTGCTGGAATCCCAAACAGCAGTTCGATACCGAATACGAGGTGAATCCGGGAAGCGACGAGGTGCACTCGCGCGACTACTACCATTGGACCGACTCCTATACGCAGTTGAAGGTGTTGAAAAACATGGAGGGTGTGGAGAAATTCTTCGGTTTTGATGGTGCGAGCTATGGCACCATTAATTTCCCCATGTCTTACAGCTGTCAGTTGCCGGGCAAAACTGAGGACAAGAAAATTGCTTATCTTCGTTTCTCAAGTTTCCAATTCTCGGAGGCATTGTACTATATGGAATATCTGAACGAGAGTGACCGTGGCAAATACCAGCATGCTTTCTACAATTTCTTCGGCAACTACACTTTGTCGGGTGTTACAGGTAAAGGCTGGCCCAACAGCGATGAGGTGGAAGCCTTGATTATCGACGTGCGAGGCAACAATGGTGGCAGCACAGCCGACTTGAACGCATTGATAGGCTGTCTTGCTCAGCAACGCACGCATGTGGGCTACACTCGCGTGAAAGAGGGTGTGGGACGTTTGGATTATAGCGCATGGACACCTTATTATGTGCACTGTCCGGGCAATCACATGAAGGAGGCAAAGCCCATCGTGGTATTGGCCGATGTGAATTCGGTCAGTTGTGCCGAGTTGGCTACCATGCTCATCAAAAATCTGCCCAACGGTATCTTTATCGGAGAGCGCACTTTTGGAGCCACAGGCGCACTTCTTTCCAACAGCGAGTCATCGCATGATTTGTTCTACAACGGCTGTTTTGGCGATCCCGATTACTATACCTACGGCGAGCCTTCTTATCCGCATGTGTTCGACTATTATGTCTACACCAGCACCTACCACTTTGTGAATGTCAACAAAGAGGCAGTGGAAGGCATAGGTGTGATACCCGACATCGAGGTGAAGTACAATGAGGAACACCTGTATCAGGGCATCGACGACCAGCTCAATCGTGCACTTGAGTACTTAAGGACTGGGAAATAATTTTTACAGCTTCGATATTGCGGGGCACTTGGAGGTCAATCATGCCGCTTTCGATGGCTATGACGCGCCCCTCTTTTACGGCACTGAGTCTGTCGTAAGGCGATGTGTGGCAGAATGTGGCAGCATCTTCTTTGCGGATGATGATATAGTCGGGGTCGCTCTGCATGAGGCTCTCGAGGCTGAAACTCCAACCTTCCATATTGGCGGCAATGTTGCGTCCTCCAGCCATAGTGATAATGTCGTTGATGAAAGAATTGCCTCCTGCGGTAAAGTTGCCGCTTGAACCAAACCCCACCACATAATATACCGAAGGTCTGTCACCATCATCGGGGCGAGGCAGGGCCATGGTTTCTTTTTGCAGATGAAGAACGAGGCTGTCGGCTGTTTCAGGACGACCGATAAGGTTGCCTATCTTGGCGATGTTGTCGTATAAACCATCGAAACGGTGCTGCTCAATCACGCAGACGGTGGGGACACCCATTTGGGCCAATTGGTCGGTATTTTTCTTGGGTATCATGGAACCGCTGATGACCAGGTCGGGGTTCAACGTCAGGATTTTTTCGTTGTTGAGGTTGCTGATTCCTCCGATGCTTTCGATATTGATCGCCTGAGGAGGATATGTGCAGAAATCGGTGCGACCTACGAGCAACTCCTCGGCTCCGAGGGCGAAGATTATTTCGGTTACAGCGGGGGATGTGGAAACGATGCGAGTAGGGGAGACGGGCACCTGCACAGTGCGGCCATAGTCGTCGTTCACGGTGGTCGTGTCACCCTCAGAGCGCTCCTGGGTTGCACATGAGGCCAAACATAGCATTGCTGCCAAAAGCAGCGAAAGTCTTATTCGAAGAAAATTCATAGGGCCGTCAAGCATCTTCCATGCCGCCACAGACGTGCATCACATCGCCGGTGTTGTAGGAACCGAGTTCGGAAGCATAGTACAGGCAGGCATTGGCCACCTCTTCGGGGGTGCCGGGGCGGCGTAAAGGTATGCGGGTCTGCCAATAATTTTTCATCTGCTCGGGAATGTCGCCTGTCATCTCGGTGACGATGAAGCCGGGAGCAACAACGTTGACACGGATGCCGCGAGCGCCAAGTTCCTTCGCGGCTGCTTTGCTGAAGCCAATGATGCCGGCTTTTGAGGCGGCGTAGTTGGTTTGGTTATAGTTGCCTGCAATGCCTACTACGGAGCTGATATTTACAATGCTGCCATGCCCCTGTTTCCACATCGAGGGTTGCACGGCCTTGGTCATGCAGAAAACCGATTTGAGGTTGGTGTCGATCACATTGTCCCACTGTTCCTCGGTCATGCGTTTGAGGGCGGAGTCGGCGGTGATTCCTGCGTTGTTGACGAGAATGTCGACATGTCCAAAATCGTTGAGCACATCGGCCACAAAGGCTTGTGCTTGGCCGAAGTCGGCAACATTGACGGCATAGCCTTTGGCCTTTATGCCCAAAGATTGGAGTTCCTGCTCCACCTGAATCATTTTCTCGTTGCGGGTGCGTCCACAGAAAGCGATGTGGCACCCTTCTTTTGCAAATCGGATAGCGATAGCGTTGCCGATGCCCCGTGTGGCACCTGTGATGATGGCAACTTTGTCTTGTAGTAGCATAGTTTAGTTGTGATTTAAAAAAGAAGGAAAAGGGAGCCATCTGCAAAGCAGGCAACTCCCTTTTGAAATTCAATTCAGAGAATTAGAGCAGGGTGGCCAGCTTTGCGGCGAGGTCGCCAACGCGGGTGCTGTAGCCCTTCTCATTGTCGTACCAAGAGACAACCTTCACGAAGTTGCCATCCATGACCTGGGTGAGCAGGCTGTCGAAGATGGAACTGTGGGTGTTGTCGATGATGTCGATGCTGACGATAGGCTCGTCAACATACTGCAGAACACCTTTCATGGGGCCTTCGGCGGCTTCCTTGATAGCGGCGTTGATTTCTTCCTTGGTGACGTTGCAGTTCATCTCGGCGGTGAGGTCAACAACAGAACCATCGGGAGTGGGGACGCGCATGGCGAAACCGTCCAGTTTGCCCTTCATTTCGGGGATAACCAGACCCACGGCCTTGGCAGCACCGGAGGAGGTGGGGATGATTGAAACGGCGGCAGCACGGGCACGACGGAGGTCGCTGTGGGGCTGGTCGAGAATCTTCTGGTCGTTGGTGTAGCTGTGGATGGTGTTCATCAAACCACGCTTGATACCGAATTTGTCGTTGAGGACCTTGGCGACGGGGGCCAAGCAGTTGGTGGTGCAGCTGGCGTTGCTGACGAGCTGCATCTCTTTGGTCAGGACATTGTCGTTGACACCCATGACGACGGTGGCATCCACATCGTCAGCCTTGCCTGCGGGAACAGTGAGGATGACCTTCTTGGCGCCAGCGATGATGTGCTTCATCATCTGTTCGCGTTTTTTGAAGAGACCGGTGGATTCGACAACGATGTCGATACCGAGTTCTTTCCAAGGAAGGGCCTGTGGGTCGCGCTCTGCATAGATGCGGACCTTCTTGCCGTTCACAACGAGGTATTCGCCTTCGGCGTGCACTTCACCGTCAAAATTGTCGTGGACAGAGTCGTATTTGAACAAATAAGCGAGGGTGTCTGCACTGGTGAGGTCATTGACTGCTACGATGTCCAGCTCGGGATGAGCCAGCATAGCGCGGAAGGACATACGTCCAATACGGCCGAAACCGTTAATTGCAACTTTTGCCATAGTATATTGTTTTTTAAATGTTTATAAAATAACCTTGGGTTAAATTCATTTTACAAATATACATTTTTTTTTAATAATGGTAAAAAAATTGTAATTTTGCACCCGTTTTTTAAGAAAAAAGATGACTAAAAAGACTAAAAAATCAAAGAAGAAAAAAGGGCTGAAAAGCTGGAAACAGCTCGGCTTTGGTGGCAAGTTGTGGCGCGTAATATGGGTGACAATACTTGCCGTGTGGGGATTCACAATTTTTCAAGTGGCGTTCTGTGCCGTCTTCAACCCTCCGCTCACCCCCCTCATGGTGCAGCGTTTTTTCGAACAAGTGTTTGATTCGGATCGCACCGTGCGCTTTGAGCGCGACTATGTCTCCATCGACGATATTTCCCCCAACCTGGTCAACGCAGTAGTTGTGGCCGAAGACGGACTCTTCATGTATCATCACGGCTTCGATGTCAAGCAGTTGAAGCAGGCCTATAAGGAAAACCAGCGTGGACGTCGTGTGCGAGGTGGAAGCACCATCTCCATGCAGACGGCCAAAAACTGCTTCCTGCCCCACAAACGCAGCATGCTCCGCAAGGCCGCCGAAGCCTACTACACCTCGCTCATAGAGCTGGTTTGGGGCAAGAAACGCATCATGGAATGCTACCTCAACATCGTGGAGTTCGGCGATGGAATCTACGGCTGCGAAGCGGCCAGCCAGCACTATTTCGGCCACCCCGCGAGCAAACTCTCCAAACACGAGGCTGCCCTTCTCGCCGCCTCGCTTCCCGCACCCCTCAAACGCAACTCGGCACATCCTTCCTCTTACCACCGAGGCTATGCCTCCACCATCCAAGGACGCATGTCCAAATACGGGCGTATCAACCTCGATGCCAAACGCGAAGACCTCAACAAAAAATATGTCAAACAGATGGATGAAGGCCTCTTCGACTTCGTCATCTGGATGATAGATCAGAAAAAGAAAGGCAAATAGGCCGTGTTGAGCGATTGGAGCCGATACATACGCGACTTTGAAACCTATCTCCGGTTGGAGCGGAACCTCGCCGACAACTCGGTGCAGGCCTATCTCCGCGATGTGGAGCACCTGCGAAACTATGCCGAACCCTTGGGCCTCAATCCCGATCAGGTGACCCCCGACGACCTCAAAGAACTGCTCCGTCAAATGAACGAGATAGGGATAGCCGTGAACACCCAATGCCGCATCATCTCGGGGCTTAGAACCTTCTTCCGTATGCTGGTAATCAACGATGTGATGCCCGAAAACCCCGCCTCGCTCATCGAAATGCCCATGCGTCCGAAACGGCTCCCCGATGTGCTCACCGATGAAGACATAGCCGCCATGCAGTCCACCCTCGACCTCAGTATGCCGGGTCAGGCTCGCAACAACGTCATCATCGAAATCCTCTACGGTTGCGGGCTCCGAGTCTCCGAACTGGTCAATCTCAAGCTCTCCAACGTCTACGAAGACGAAGAAATGCTGCAAATCATAGGCAAGGGAAACAAAGAACGGTGGGTGCCCATCAATCCTCACGCGCTGAAGCTGTTGAAGGACTACATCTTCACCATTCGTAGCCAGCAGCAGCCAAAAGCAGGGGAGGAGAAGTATGTCTTTTTGAACCTCCGAGGGAGCCACCTCTCGCGAGTGGCCGTGTTCCAATTCATCAAAGAGGCCGTGGAAAAGGCTGGAATCCGCAAAAACGTCTCCCCGCACAGCTTGCGCCACAGCTTTGCCACCGAACTTGTCCAAAACGGAGCCGACCTCAGGGCGGTACAGGAGATGCTTGGACACGAAAGTCTTTCAACCACAGAAATCTACACGCACCTCACACGCCAATTCCTCCGCAACACCATCCAATCCTATCATCCCCATTACAAGAAGGATTAGCCCTCCCTCTTCTTCCTCGATGCTCCCATCGTTATGGTATTCTTATGGTATCGTTATGGTATCGTTATCGTATCCCGGATACCATAACGATACCATAAGGATACGATAAGGATACGATAACGATACCATAACGATAAAAGAATCGTGGGAGGATAATGAGAGTTTGTAATGGCAATTTCGTTTTTATGAAGGTGGGTTCTATAAATTGATTTCTTGGGATTTTGAGTTGGTTTTGGAACAGATTGCTGCGCGGAACGAGGGAGTGTAGCGGGCTACATGACCGAGTGACAAACAGCAAGATGACCAAAAACGGCCAAAATCACAGAAAAGTATATTTTCAAAATATTTCATGTTTACGTTGAATTTATAGAACCCACCTGAAATATTACTTTGTGCATAAAAATGTGCAAAAATAAAACTAATATATTTGAGGAAATTTTCGTATATTTGCAAAAAGTTGTGCGGCCTTAGGGCGTATTGCAAAAGGTTGATATTCATCAAGGAGTGCGTATGATGAGATGATGGGCGCTATCTTGAAATCGGAATAAGGACCTTTGGGCTGCCTCAAAGGGATTGTCTGTGCAACTGACGAAATATATATTTTATAATTATTTTTTATCAAAACTATGAAGATCGAAGAATATATCGTCGCCCGTGTTGATGCCCTGCTTCACAATGGAGATGCCAAGATTGTCAAGCGTCTCGAAGGCGGCATGAGTAATTACACCTACGTCGTTGAAAGCGGCAACAAGAAGTACACCTATCGTGTCCCTGGCAAATTCGCCGAGAAGTTTGTGGATCGTGACGACGAGTGGGCCAACATTCAGGAGGTTGTCCGTCTGGGACTTAACAACGACACCGAGTATGTCGAAATCCGTTCGGGCGAGAAGCTCGCCGCATACGTGGAGGGCACTATTTTGTCCGAAACCGATGTGGTGTCCTTCAACGAGGCCTCGGTCAAGGCTTTGAAGAAAATCCATTCCAGCGACTTGAAATTCAAACCTTACGATGCTTTCAAGCGTTTGGATGACGATGAGCGCTATTGCCGTGAGACGGGCTTTTCTCACCCCCAGGCCTACATCGATTTGCGCAAGAAGCTCGACCAGATGCACGAGGCTCACGCCCATGTGCCCCAGGTGCCCTGCCATTGCGACTATCAGCCTACCAATCTTGTGGTTGACGGCGAGAAGTTCTATGTGCTCGACTGGGAGTTTGCCGGCATGAACGACCCGTTCTACGACATTGCCTGCTACGGTAATGCCGGATTCGACAAGGCCCTCTCGCTGTTCCGCACCTATCTGGGTCACGAACCTCAGAAAGAGGAACTTCAGCGCCTTTACTTCCACCGTGCCTTCCAGTGCCTGCAATGGTACAATGTGGCCATCTTCAAAGACAGAGTGGGGTTGAGCAAGGACCTCAATATGGATTTCAACGCTGTGGCCGACATGTTCTTCGGTATGGCCAAAGACCTCATCGACAACTACGACAGATTGTGATTGAGTGAATTGTGAAACTTGAAACAAATTTTATGCCCGAGAATAAAAACATCATAGAAGAAGTAACCTCTGAGGACTATAAGTGGGGCTTTGTCACCGATATCGAAACCGACACTATCGGCAAAGGCCTCAACGAGGATGTCGTGCGACTCATTTCGAAAAAGAAGAATGAGCCCGACTGGCTGCTCGAGTTCCGCCTCAAGGCTTTCCACAAATGGCAAACCATGGAGGAACCCAATTGGGGCCACCTCAAATACGAGAAACCTAACTATCAGGACATCATCTATTTTGCAGCCCCCAAACAGCAAGAGAAAAAGAAGAGCCTCGACGAAGTGGACCCCGAACTTTTGGCCACTTTCGACAAGTTGGGTATCCCGCTGAGGGAACAGAAGGAGCTGGCCGGTGTGGCTTACGATGCCATCATGGACTCGGTTTCGGTCAAGACTACCTCGCAGAAAGTGCTTGAAGAACAAGGCATTCTGTTCTGCCCAATCAGCGAGGCTGTGCAAAAATATCCCGACTTGGTGAAGCAGTATCTCGGCTCCGTGGTGCCTATCGGCGACAATTTCTTTGCCGCACTCAATAGTGCCGTGTTCAGCGACGGCTCGTTCTGCTACATCCCCAAAGGGGTCCGCTGCCCCATAGAGCTCTCCAGCTATTTCCGCATCAACGCCAAGGGCACAGGCCAGTTTGAGCGCACACTCATCATCGCCGACGAAGAGGCATACGTGAGCTATATGGAAGGTTGCACGGCTCCGCAACGCGATGAGAACCAGCTCCATGCTGCCATCGTTGAGATTGTGGCGCTGAAGGATGCCGAGGTGAAATACAGCACCGTGCAGAACTGGTATCCGGGCGATAAGGACGGCAAGGGCGGCATCTACAACTTCGTTACCAAGCGGGGCATCTGCAAGGGCTCCCACTCTAAAATCTCCTGGACACAGGTGGAGACGGGTAGTGCCGTGACATGGAAATATCCCAGCTGTATCCTGCAAGGCGACGATAGTACCGCCGAGTTCTACAGCGTGGCCGTGACCAACAATTATCAGCAGGCCGACACAGGCACCAAGATGATCCACATAGGCAAGAACACCCACAGCACCATCATGTCCAAGGGCATTAGTGCCGGACACAGCCAGAACAGCTATCGCGGCTTGGTGCAGATAAACAAGAGCGCCGAGAACGCCCGCAATTTCTCGCAATGCGACTCCCTCTTGCTGGGCGACACTTGCGGGGCACACACCTGGCCCTATATCAAGGCCAACAACAGCTCCGCCATCCTCGAGCACGAGGCCACTACCAGCAAGATTAGCGAAGACCAGCTCTTCTACTGCCAGCAGCGTGGCATCTCTCCCGAAAGTGCCGTGGGCCTCATCGTCAACGGCTATGCGAAAGATGTGCTCAAAAAACTGCCTATGGAGTTCGCCGTTGAGGCACAAAAACTCCTCAGCATCAGTTTGGAAGGTTCGGTAGGTTAAACCAAAGATTGAAACCGATGAAAAAGCTCTCCATGTCCGATTTGAACCGTATCTCGGTTGAAGAATTCAAGTCTGCCGGCAAACTCCCTCTGACGGTGGTGCTCGATAATGTGCGTAGCCAAAACAACATCGGCTCCGTCTTTCGCACAGGCGATGCTTTCCGCATCGAGAAACTCTGTCTTTGCGGCATCTGTTCCACACCCCCTCACCGCGACATCCACAAGACCGCCCTGGGGGCAGAGGATAGCGTGGAGTGGCAGTATTACGAAGAGACCTCCGACTGCTTGCGCGAATTGAAGGAGAAGGGCTATCGCATCTATGCCGTGGAGCAGGTGGACACAAGCATCATGTTGGACAAACTGCCCGAACTCTCTGCCGATAAGGGTGTTGCCGTGGTTTTCGGCAACGAGGTGGAGGGGGTGCAAGAGGATTTGCTGCCGTTGTGTGACGGCTGTTTGGAGATACCGCAGTTTGGCACCAAACATTCCCTCAACGTGAGCTGTGCTGCGGCCATTGTGTTGTGGGAACTCTTCAAACAATTGACTTTTAGCGACAAATAAAACCACCAGCCATGACCAATAAACGCAAGATTATCAACGACCCCGTTTACGATGGTTTCCTCACCATCGAGGACGACATCATCTTCGATGTCATCTCGCATCCCTACTTTCAGCGACAACGCCGCATCAAGCAGCTGGGCTTCACCAGTTTGGTCTACCCGGGTGCCATGCACACCCGTTTCAGCCACATGCTGGGTGCCCTCAATCTGATGAACCGTGCCCTGGATGTGTTGAAGGTGAAGGGCATAGAGATGACTTCCGACGAGGTGCTGGGTGCCCGTCTGGCTATTCTGCTCCACGATATCGGTCACGGCCCGTTCTCGCATACCTCTGAGTATATGCTCGCCGATATGCACCACGAGGCCTGCTCGCGTCTTTTCATGGAACGCCTCAACAACGAGTTCAAGGGCCGTCTCACCACGGCGATACGCATCTTCGAGGACTCCTATCCCAAACATTTCCTTCATCAGTTGGTTTCCAGCCAATTGGATATGGATCGCCTGGATTATCTGGGGCGCGACAGTTTCTTCACCGGTGTCAGCGAGGGCATCGTGGGCACAGATCGCATCATCAACATGCTCAATGTCAAGGACGATGAGCTCGTGGTGGATGAGAAAGGCATCTATTCGGTTGAAAAATTCATCATCTCTCGCCGACTCATGTATTGGCAGGTCTATCTCCACAAGGCCGTTGTGGCAGCCGACACCCTGTTGCTGGGCATCCTTCGCAGGGCGCGTGAACTGGCCTCGAGGGGTGTCTCGCTGGGCATCGAAGGACTTCCTTTGAACGACTTTTTGGTGCATCATTACACCGAGCAGGATTTTCATGAAAACCCCGAACTGCTTGACCGATTTGCACTTATCGACGACAGCGATATCGACACGGCCGTCAAAGGGTGGATGTCCCATCCCGATATGATTCTGCGGGTGCTCTCCGAGCATCTGGTCAACCGCCACCTTTCCTCCATCAAGGTCTCCGAACGTCCCTTCGACCATGAGACTATCGACACGTTCCGCACCCAGGTGCAGCTGCTTTACAATATCGACCCTCGCGAAAGCGAGTATTTTGTCAACACGGGCATACTTCGCAACCATGCCTACGACTACAACGATCAGGAAATCAAGGTGCTCTTCAAGGACGGCATCTGCCGAGACATCGGTGAGGCTTCCGACCAGCTCGACCGCCATTTCTTGGAAAAACAGGTCACGAAATACTACATCTACTTCCCCAAAGAACTGAGACAATAATTATCAAAACCAATCACTATGAACGTCCATTTTATTGCTATCGGAGGAAGTGCCATGCACAATCTGGCCATCGCCCTTCACCTCAAAGGCTACCACGTTACGGGCTCTGATGACGAGATTTTCGACCCCGCCAAAAGTCGCCTGCAAAAATATGGCCTCCTGCCCGAGACCTACGGCTGGCACCCCGAACGTATCACGAAGGATTTGGATGCTGTTGTGTTGGGTATGCATGCCCGCATCGACAACCCCGAACTGATTCGTGCTCAGGAGTTGGGCATCAAGATTTACAGCTATCCCGAATATCTCTACGAGCAGTCGAAGAACAAGACCCGCATCGTGATTGGTGGCAGCCACGGCAAAACCACCACTACCGCCATGATTCTGCATGTGTTGCAGCATTGCGGCATCGAGGCCGACTATATGGTGGGCGCTCAGCTCGAGGGCTTCGAGGTGATGGTGCGGCTCAGCGAGACGGCCAAGGTGATGGTGCTGGAGGGTGACGAGTATCTCACTTCGCCCATCGATCGCCGTCCCAAGTTCCACCTCTATCGCCCCAATGTGGCCATCATCACGGGCATCGAGTGGGACCATATCAATGTCTTCCCCACGTTTGAGATATACAAAGACCAGTTTGCCCAATTTGTCAATCTTATTGAGCCTCAAGGCACTTTGATCTATTGCAACGATGATGTCGAGGTGCGCGATGTGGCTCTCCGCAACGCTCGCACCGATATCGCCAAACGTCCCTACGACGTCCCCCAACACAAGGTTGTGGAGGGCATCACTTATCTCGAGCCCCAGGGTGTTCCTCTGCGCATCTTTGGCCGTCACAATCTCCTCAACCTCACAGCGGCTCGCTATGCTTGCAACTCTTTGGGTGTGAGCGACGAACAGTTTGACGAGGCGATACAGACCTTCGGTGGTGCCAGCAAACGCCTGGAGCTGGTCAAGAAGAACGACACCTCGGCGGTGTATAAGGATTTCGCCCATGCTCCTTCCAAACTCCGCGCCACCATCTCGGCCATGAAGGATCAGTACCCCTCTCGCCACCTTGTCGCCTGCATGGAGCTGCACACTTTCAGCAGCCTCACAGCCGAGTTCCTCAAGCAGTATGCCGGCACTATGGATCGTGCCGACGAGGCTTTCGTGTACTACAGCCAGCATGCCTTGCAGCTGAAAAAACTTCCCAATCTCGACCCCGACCAGGTGCGCGATGCTTTCGCCAATGCAAAAGTCCGTGTGTTTACCGAATCTCAACTGTTGGTTGAAGAACTCAAACGCAAAACATGGGGAAACAGCAACTTGCTTATGATGTCGTCGGGCAATTTCGACGGCATAGATTTCAACAAATTAGCCGACCAAATTATTTAAGATATGTCTTCATTTGAAATAGGCGACAAAGTAAAATTCCTCAACAGCATCGGTGGCGGAGTGGTCACAAAGATTGCTGGAGGTCTTGTGTATGTTCAGGACAGTACCGGTTTCGATATGCCCATGCAGCCCAACGAGCTCATCCGTATGGCCGACCAAACGGGTGTGGGCAAGGCTTTCAACCAAGAGATCGAGGTCCCCGTTTCCAAGCCGAAAAAAGGGGAGGAGTATCACGCCCCCACGCAGTACGAGTTGGAGGAGGAGAACCAGCGCCTCCGCATCCAGAATGCCAATCTGCAAGACCAGATTAAGCAGCTCAAGTCGCAGATACTTACACTTCAGAGGGCGCTGGCGAGATTGTCGTAAAGACCCAAACATCAGACCCAGACCTTAGACCCAGACCCCCTCAATCCCCCTCGTAGAGGGAGGGTGGAATGGAATTTTGGCTCACAAATAATCATTTGTCAATTCACTATTCACAATTCACAGTTCACAATTCACAATTATGTATACCAGTCGTCAAATACAGATAGGTAACCTCCCTCTCGGAGGAGGTGCCCCCATCAGGGTGCAATCCATGACCAATACCGACACGATGGACACCCAAGCCACCGTCGATCAAACCCTCCGTTTGGTGGAAGCTGGCTGTGAGATTGTCCGCATCACGGCTCCCGACATCAAAGCCGCCGAGAATCTTTACAACATCAAGAACGAACTCGCCAAACGCGGCTGCAACGTCCCCCTGGTGGCAGACATCCACTTCAACCCCCTGGCCGCCGAAACGGCTGCCACCATCGTTGAGAAAGTGCGTGTAAACCCCGGCAACTACACCGACCGCAATACCGGCAAGACCCATTTCTCCGACCAGGAATACAACGACGAGCTCAAGCGGATAGGGGAGAAGATGTCGCGCCTCATCGAGATATGCAAGCAGCACCACACCGCCATGCGTATCGGCACCAACCACGGCTCCCTCAGCGAGCGCATCATGTCGCGCTACGGCAACACCCCCGAGGGCATGGCACAGAGCGCCATAGAGTTCGCCCAGGTGTGCCGCGAACAGGACTACCACCAGCTGGTGTTCTCCATGAAGGCCAGCAACGTCAAAGTCATGGTGCAGAGCACCCGCCTCTTTGTCCAAAAAATGCAGGCCCTCGGCATGGATTACCCCATCCACCTGGGTGTCACCGAAGCCGGCGACGCCATGCAGGCACGCTACAAGAGCGCCGCAGGCATCGGCGCCCTGCTCATCGACGGCATAGGCGACACCGTGCGTGTCTCCCTCACCGAAGACCCCGTCGAAGAGGTCCCCGTGGCTTACGACATCCTCCAATCCGTCGGCGCCCGCATCAGCCAGTGCGAATACATCGCCTGCCCCTCCTGTGGCCGCACCCAGTACGACATCCAGCAGGCCCTCCAGCAAATCAAAGCCCGCACACAGCACCTCAAAGGGGTGAAAATAGGCGTCATGGGTTGCATCGTCAACGGCCCCGGCGAGATGGCCGACGCCGACTATGGCTATGTGGGTCAAGGTGGTGGAAAAATAACCCTCTACAAAGGCAAAGAGGTTATGAAACGCAATATAGATCAGGCAGATGCCGTAGACGAACTGGTCAACCTCATCAAATCCAACGGCGATTGGATCGAGGCGTGAACACAGGTCGCGTTGTGTTAAATAATCTCTTATCACAAAAAAAATTTTTGCATGTTGAAAATTTTTTAGTATCTTTGCATCTCGAAGTTTCTAACCTATGAGCGATTGGACCTACATATATCTCCTGCCGGCATTTGTGTGCATCTTTTGGCCTGTCATCACGTTCTTCCACAAGGAAAAAGCCAACAAGGCCCAAGTGCTCATGTGCCTCACCATGATCCTCCTCACGGTGGCCATCATGTCCTATATGGTGTGGTTCCGAGGCCGACAAAACGCCCTCTATGTCTACGACATTATTTTCATGCTCTCTTCGGGCTTCTGTCCCCCCCTCTACTTCATGTTCGTCTGCGCCCTCACCAAGCCCAAAGGCATCACCCGCCGCAACAGGGCGGTCTTCCTCCCCGCCACCATCTATCTCTTTGCAATATTGGTCCTCACCACCATCCTGGGGGGCGACCAATACCAGTACTATTGCATCGAAACCCGCCTCTATGGTGTGCCCCTCTTCGACGATGCCAACTGGGCCAAAAACGCCCTCATCATCGTCAGCCACTACGGCTTCCCCATCTTCCTTGCCATAGAAAGTATCACCATCATCGCTATCAGCGTATTTAAAATCCGACAGTTCCATATCCGCTTCAACAACTACTATGCCGACAAGATGGGCCGACCCAAACTCTCGCTCCGCCCCATCGTCGCCCTCTCCATCCTCGCCTTCCCCCTCGCCTCGGGCCTCATGTTCGTCTCTTATCAGGACCCCGACGCCTACAAATACCAGAGCATCGTGATAGCCTCCGCCGTGGCCGTGGTGGAATTCATGGTGGGACGCTACAATTTCCACCTCACCTACACCGCCGAGCAGCTGGCACAGGAGCAACGCGAAGAATTCATCCGTGCCGAGATTGCCGCCGGACGCGAAATAACCAACATCTAACCCCCACGCCATGACCCCCTACGCCATATTATACCTGATACCCGCTTTCGCAGGCTATTATTGGAGCTTCCGGCTGCTGTTCTGCAAAGAAAAAGTGATGAGCGCCCAGTGGATCCTCATGGGCGGCGTGTTCCTCACCTCCGTGGCGGCAACCCTCTACTCAACCTACTTCAACACCCACTTCCAAAAAGAACACATCCTCTGCTTCCTCTACACCTCCACCGCCGTCATCACCCCCCCCGTGTTCACCTTCGGCATCATCAACCTCAACCAGGGCCGGGGCGTACCGCTCCGCAACCGTCTGATATTCATCCCCAGCGTGCTCAACATCGCAAGCATCTTCCTCATCGGCACCCTGGGCGGACTCAAACGCTACCAGCGCTTCCTCGCCACAGCCGTCCACGGCGGCGACCTCTCCCTGCAGGGCGATTTCTGGTACGACGCCATGATCATCATCGGCTACTACGGCTTCCTCCTCACCCTCGTGCTCTCCGTCATCGGCATGATGGTCATCATCGCCCCCCGCATCAAAGAGTATATCGAAATGATGGAGAACAACTTCGCCACGCCACCCCGCAGCGTCCGCCGCCTCAACCGCATGATGGTCACCCTCGGCATCTTCGTCGTCATGGTGGCAGTCGTCGAAGGCGCGTTCCCCCTGCACAAAATGACCTCCGTCACCGTGGTCGTCATCATCGCCATCGTCCAGTTCTTCATCCTCTACACCGTTGGCCGATGCGTCTACAACATCTCTTTCACCGCCGAACAACTGGCCCGCCATCAGCGCGATACCGAATACATCCGCGAGCAGTATCAAAAAATCTCCAAAACCGTCAGCAACGATTCGCTCGAGCACGTCTACGAATGTCTGCAGGAGTACATGGTGCAGGGCAAAGGCTTCCTCGACCCGCACGTCTCGGTGTTCAAGATCGCCAACCACTACCACATCGACCAGCACCTGATCGTCCGCGTCATCAACGAAGTGCTGGGCAGCTCCTTCTCCGAATACGTCAACTCCATGCGTATCGAATACGCCATCGGACTTGTCCTCGAACGCAACGACGAAGGCAAGATGGTCTTTGAAGACAGCGAGGAAGAGGGCCGCTTCATCGACAACCTCGCCTACACCTGCGGCTACCCCTCCCGCGCCTCCTTCTACCTCGGCTTCAACCAAGTAATGGGCCGCTCCTTCCCCGAATGGCTGAAAGAACTCTGAAAATTGAAAATTGAGAATTGAGAATTGAGAATTAGGGCGGCAGCCTTCGTTCTTCGTTTTCGTTTTTCGTTTTCGTTCCGTAACACAGGTAATTCGTCTCAAGTCGGAATGCAGTTCTTAACTCTTAACTCTTAACTAATCACGGCCCTCCAATGCCCTTGATTATCGCTTCCACCTGGGCGGGGGTCAGCAAATGATTGCCTTTGCGGTGGCCGAGGCGTTTGAGTTCCTCTGTCAATCCCGAGCGGCAGGCTATGGCCCTCCACAGCCATCTGAGTGCCGACTCCGGGGAC
>JAZUIX010000224.1:0-4694 GCA_045642445.1 Bacteroidales bacterium
AAACGCAAATTCGGGGCGTATTCCAACGTGGAATAAGAATAAAGGTCCGACACCGCCCAATTCTCGTTCACAACGAAAATGTTGGCGGATTGCAAATCCTGATAGTATATCGTGTTGGATTGCAAATCCAACACAACGGGGATTGCAAATCCAACACAACGGGGAAGCGTTTTCTTTCGCTGGTGTCAGCGTGTTCGATGTCGCTCTCAACCTTGCTAATTGGGCTGAAACCAAACATATCGAGATAAGCCACTTCGCCCACATCGGCAATTCTAACAACGGCACCGCCGTCTGCGGTGAAATCCAAAACTGCTGGCTGCTTCATGTTATTTGATGTTTAGGTGTTTTCTAATTTCCTCAGCCATATCTTCAAGCATCGGCTTATAGAATTGGCTTAACTGTATGGTATGGATGACAAGTTTCTTTCCGTCGTTACTATGGTGCGTAAAATACCAAAAACCTTTGGGATAATCCACATGAGCACCGATAGGTCTCCCATCCGCTTTGGGTTCATTGTCAAACTTGACACCGAATGTTTCATTAATCGTATAGCCACTTGCTTCGTCATTTCTAATATAGTTGGAACAGGCAAGAATGACAACTGGGAACGACTGAATGAACTTTGACTGCTTGAGGAACTCAATCCGAATATCTATACCTTCTTTGATTTTCTTTGTGAGGTGAGAGTGTTTGCTCGGAATGTTGCTCATCTCTGTCGTGAAAGCACATTCCCGTTCAAAATCCCAATAGTCGGTATAATTCGATTGCCGTTTATAGATGAGATCAAAAAGTAATTGGTAATTCCGCCAAGTGTAGTTCTCTGGTTTTATTTTTCTCGGCTTATCTCGCAAGTCTTTGTCGCGACATAAATTGATGAATTCGCGAATATGGTTGTTGGATACAGCCGTCGACTCTTTCCCTATTATTAGGATGTCTTTGTTTGGATTTCCGAGACCAGGAAATTGAATTGGATTGCTTTTTTCGCAATCGTTGAGGTATGCCTCAAAAAGTTCTTCTCTATCCATATTGCTCTATTTTTGGTGTTAAACTATGTCGAAATGCAAAAGACGGAAAAAATTTTGAAACGACCAAATCTACGAACAACTTTTTTCAAAAAAAGCGCTTTTTTAAGGCGAGTTCTATAAATTCGTTTTTGGCCTCCTAAATGGGTAGAACCCATTACCCCATCAGTCAGCCGTTACAGTTTCAGACTGCAAAATTACACATTTTCTTTATATAGCCATCATTTTTTACATATCTTCGTTATGCTTTCAGCATGACCCTTCCTCGGCTCGGCATAGTAAGCAAGCTTCCTCTGCTCTCGCTCCTCTGAAGGGTTATGCTGCAGCATGACCCTTCCTCGGCTCGGCATAGTAAGCAAGCTTCCTCTGCTCTCGCTCCTCTGAAGGGTTCTCGCTTCGCTGTCGAAACTTGCCATAGCAAGTTTCTTCACCTATCACGAATGATATTCCCCTTCGCCTTGTCCCTCCAAATGTTCAAAAATTGGTCCCTTGAGGTATGCTATTTCGTGCAATACCTTAATTCCGCAAACATGGGGTTAAGGGATTAAGAAATAAAAAAATATTAGCCGAATAAAAAATTATTCGTAATTTTGCACCGCAATTCCGGAGAGTATCGGAACGAAGAAGAGTGCATTAATGCCTTATTCCTTGATAGTGAAACATCCACATTTCACCACTTTATTACAGGGATAAAGTATGATGAACGCTCACCGCGTATGTACACATATTGATATGTGATACATCGAGGTGGAGCAATTCACCTACCTTATTTTGTAATAATGGGAGTGGATGCCCAACTATCAAAAGTGAGGTCATAAAATGGATGGCTCCACTTTCTTTTTTGTATAATCACATAACCGCGACTTCGAGCCAAAGGAGCAAACAATAGTAATGAAAGAGATGAAAAAACTCTTTATCCTTTTCACCCTGAGCCTCTGCTCGCTTGGAGCATGGGCTGTCGATTTCAGTGCCGTGGCACCATCAGGTCAGACGTTGTACTACAACATCACCAGCAGCACTGCCCCATTAACGGTCGAAGTTATTAATGAGCTTGAAGCTTCCCCGTACTATACTACAAAACCGGAAGGAAATCTCACCATTCCTTCTTCGGTGCCTTATGGCGGTAATGATTATGCGGTGACCAGCATCGGTTCTCGGGCTTTCACTGGTTGCAGCGGCCTCACGAGCGTAACCATTCCCAATTCTGTGACCGGCATCGGGGCTAATGCTTTCTATATGTGCAGCGGCCTCACGAGCGTAACCATTCCCAATTCTGTGACCAGCATCGGAACTTCCGCTTTCTCTGGTTGCAGTAACCTCGCGAGCGTGACCATCGGCAATTCTGTGACCAGCATCGGGCAGGGTGCTTTCCGCAGTTGCCGCAGCCTCACGAGCGTGACCATCCCCAATTCGGTGACCAGCATCGGAACTTATGCTTTCAATAGTTGCAGCAACCTCACGAGCGTGACCATCGGCAATTCTGTGGCCGGCATCGCAAATTCTGCTTTCTCTGGTTGTTCCTATTTGTATACCATTTATAATCTTTCCCGTTTGATTTTTTCAATAAGATCGTCCGAATACGGAAGTGTTGCCTACTATGCTAAGCGAGTGATTGCTCCCTCCACTTCTGGTTCAGGTGCAAATACCATCTATCAGATTCCTGCTACTTTTTCTTTTGTGGATGGTGAAGATTATGATGAGACCCACATTCCTCGGGCCACAATTCCTAATATTGATAACCTCATCTATAATGATGGTGGTTGGAAGGCCAAGAATATTGTCCTTACCGATGGACAGGATACTTTTGCGGCTCCCGAGACTTTTACTGCTGAGACGGCTACCTATACCCGCGAGTTCACCAACAGCAACCGTAGCACCCTCTATCTGCCTTTCACGGCTTCAGTTCCCAGCGGCCTTGAGGTGTATGATTTCACTTCTTTTGCCAATAATACTATTTCTTTCTCCGAACATACGGGTGATATTGCTGCCTACACTCCCTATCTCGTGGGTTACGAACTCAGCAAGGACGGCAACTCGACCACATGCACCATCACAAAAACAAATGCTGTGTTTCCCAAAACATCTACAGCATCTCCCGCATACACTACTACCAACAATGGTATGACCTTTAAAGGCACTACGGCTCGCACCTGCATGAACAGCACCAACTACGGTTATAGGGACGGCTTCTTCGTGCGGAGCGCCGATGGTTCCTCAAGCGACCATGGTACGCACGCCCATGTCAACCCATTCCGCGCCTATTTCGAAACCACTTCGAGCGATGCCTCGCAGAGCCTGCCTCCCACGCTGAATGTGGAAGTGGGTTATGGCGACCCCGTGGGTATCGATGCCATGGATATACCAGAACAGGAGTATGACGGACGTTATGGCAAAGATGTCTACGACATGCTGGGTCGCCTCGTCCGCAAGAACGCCGACAACCTCGAAGGCCTGCCCCGAGGCATATACCTTTGGAAGGGAAAGAAACACTTTAACAATTAAAAATGAAGAATTAGGAATGAAAAGTATGGCTGCCGCTTTTTGAATTGAGAATTGAAAATTGGGCGGTAGCCACCTAATCACAAGTCACAAAAAATAACAACAATGAAAACTAAACAACAATATATCGCACCCACATTGAAATGTGTGGAATTTAAAGTAGAACGGGGTTATGCTGGGAGTATGACTCAAGGACTCGGGAATTGGAACGGAAAACCCGACGGCTTATATTTGGATAATTTTGAAACCTACAACGAGGGGAACCCTTTCAGTAACGATGGCCCTCACGGCGGCTTTTTCTCGGGCGACTGTGGCGACTGGGACTGATTCTTTTAATTGAAAATTGAAAATTGAGAATTGGGCGGAAGTCGTCTATTCACATTTCGCAATTCACTAATCACACTTATAGAGCGTCCCCTCGGGACGCGACACTCTCTCCGCTTTATACCCCACACATCAGACATGCGTCTTGAGGTGTGGGGTATAAAGCATCTATGGTGAGGATGTCCCTCGGGACATGTAGTTAATCCACCATTCTCGGGGATGTTCTGAGGGGTGCCGTTGTGTCGGATTTACAATCTGACTCAAGGACTCATCTGTGTTCGTTGCACGAAAATACACGCAGATAGCCTATGGAATTGAGGTATATTGGAAAGAAAATATTAAATTAACGTTAAAAATTTTCATAATATCGTTTTTTTTCGTATTTTTGTTTATTGGAGGAAAAAGGTTTTTTTCTTCATTAGTAAATAATTTTTAGGCCTTTATGGCTAAATAATAAAATTGTTTGTCATGGCAAAAGAGATAAAATTCAGTTTGGTCTATCGCGACATGTGGCAGTCGTCGGGCAAATATCAGCCCCGTATTGACCAACTTGTGCAGGTGGCTCCCGCCATTGTGAAGATGGGGTGTTTCGACCGCGTCGAAACCAACGGCGGTGCTTTTGAGCAGGTGAACCTGATGTATGGCGAAAACCCCAACAAAGCGGTTAGAGCCTGGACAAAGGAGTTTAACAAGGCGGGCATACAGACCCACATGCTGGAACGTGCCCTCAACGGATTGCGCATGTATGGGGTGCCGAAGGATGTGCGCCAGCTGATGCCCAAGGTGAAGAAGGCCCAGGGGGTGGACATTATGCGCTCGTTTTGCGGATTGAACGATCCGCGCAACCTC
>JAZUIX010000225.1:0-10105 GCA_045642445.1 Bacteroidales bacterium
ACGGACTGCGTCAGCTCGTCTATCCTCGAAAGGAGTTGCTGTATCAGGTTTTCTATGAGGGAATCCGTAGAATTCATGATGCAAAGATACGAAAAATATTTCATTCAATCATATAAATGCCAAATATTTAACAAAAAAATCGCACCCCGTTTAAGACGGTTTTCCGCGCCTTTGGGCGGCTTCTTCGGAATGGACGTACGGGGCTTTGCCGAACACCTCGCACCATCACGAAAACGCATGACAGACACCTCTTCGACGACCAATCGCCACGCCGCAAACCCAATTGGAAACCGCATGTTTCCAATATGTTAAAAACATTGTTCTGAACCGTCTGCAAGATCAATCAAGAATCCGGATAATGGAAAAATCTGATTAGAATTAATGGGGCTGAGTAGTTACAAAAAAATCGGTGTTTTTGTCCATTTTTAGGCTATTTTGAAGCCTTATCAATCCTTTAAAATGCCCAACATTTTTCAATGTTTTGCCACCCAATAAATATTTTTGCACAAATATTATCGTTATATTAAAAAAAAGGAGTAATTTTGCAATTTCAAAACGACAATGAGTACTTTGACATAATAAACGGCAGCGGACTCTATCGCCGGCAGCACCCTTAGGGGCACTGCGGGAGGAAAGTCCGGGCAACACGAGCCACCATACTTCCTAACGGGAAGGCGGCAGGAGGGCAAGCATCCTGTCGACAGAGAGTGCCACAGAAAGAAAAACCGCCACAGGGCAACCTGGGGCAAGGGTGCAAGCGCGAGGCAAGAGCTCACGACATGCGACAGCGATGCCGCATGATGGTAAACCTTATGGGTTGAAAGACCAAATATACCGACAGTCAAGGGCTGGCTCGCCCGTTGTCGGGGGGTAGGTTGATAGAGGCCGGCAGCGATGTCGGCAGTAGATTGATGATAGAGGCTGCACACTTGTGCAGAACAGAACCCGGCTTATGATGCTGCCGTTTTATTTTAAAAGAATATATCAACGGAAATATCGCATATATGAAACGACACAGATTATACCTCACCCTCTTGGCCACAGCAGCATTGCTGTCGGCTTGTGCCAGTGACGGCACACTGGTGCAGGAACCCGCCACACTAATGCAGTACCGTCAAAAGCCCACAGACGCTCGTTTGCTGGCTTTGGCCAAATCATACGCCAAAGCCATCAACGAGAACAAAAAAGAGCAAACCGTGCGCCCTGGCCTGTATGCCGACTACGGTGTGGCTTTGGCAAAACTGGGTTGCACCGAACAAGCCAACATCATGTTCAACAACGAAAAGATGCTTTTCCCAAACAGCACCACGTATGTCAACACGCTGAAAGAGACCCTTACCCCCGCTTATATCAACGACATCCGCACCGATACCACGGAGATTCTGATGGTCAACCTCGACACCATACATGTGGAACTTACCGCTGAAGAATTGCACATACAAGAAATGCTTGCCAAAGACCCCGAATATCAGAAAATGCTGAAGGAAAAGCAGAAAGAGGCCAAAGAGCAAGCTGCGATAGCCAAAGACAAGGAAAAGAAACTGAAAGATAAGCAGAAAAAGGCCGAACAAGAGGCCAATGCCAAAGCCAAAGCTGAGGCTCAAAAGGCCAAAGCCGAAGCCAAGAAGGCTGAGATGAAGGCCAAAGAAGAAGCCCGCGAGGCTGAAAAAAAGGCTAATGAGGAGGCCAAAAAAGCCGAACAAAAAGCCAAAGCCGAGGCCAAGAATGCCGAGATGAAGGCCAAGGCTGAGGCTCAGAAGGCTGCCCAAGAGGCCAAGAAAGCCGAGCAGAAAGCCAAAGATGAAGCCAAAAAGGCAGAGATGAAGGCAAAAGCAGAGGCTCAAAAGGCTGCCCAAGAGGCTAAGAAAGCCGAACAAAAGGCTCGAGCCGACGAACAAAAAGCCACAGAAGCCGCCAAGAAAGCCGAAAAAGCTGCCGAAACCGAAGCCCCCAAAATAGACAACGGAGAGAATGAAAAATGAAAAATAATTCTCATTAATATCGGCTCTGCCCCACTCTTAATTCATAATTTTTAATTCTTAATTCTCATGAACCGCTTTCACCTATATATCGTAGCCCTCGCCATGCTGCTTATCGTCAGCTGCAAAAGCGAGAAGAATGTCGCCTCCTACGAAGTTCTCTACAAAGAGAGTCCCGCAACAATACTCATCGGCCCCATTCAAGACAACGCCAAACGTGCCGATGTCAAGACCAAACAGGACGAGGTGTTCAACGCCGAGCTGAGCGATGCCGCCACCTTTATGCAACAAACACTGGCCGACCCTATGCTGTTTCAGGGTTATTATGTGCTTACGCCTCTGGTATCGGACGTCATTATTGAAAAGGCCGGTGCCACCTACAAAAGTCTGTTGCAAGAGGACCTCACAAGTCTTTCCACCCAATATGGTGTCGATGCCGTTCTACTGGTGTCCATCCACAAGTGGCAGGAGCCCGAGGTGAACGAGGTGGTGGTCTATGCCGAATACATCCTTCGCTCAACCAAGACGGGACAAGAGTTGGCACACACATGGGTGCGTGGCGAAAAAATACAACCCGTCGACACCTACGGCGAACCCATCAACCTGCAGAGCGACGACGACTTCATCAAATCCTCCGGCCTACCCAACCGTCTGGCTCACCGCTGCATCCTGCTCCAGCAAATGTCCGACTTTGTGCTCCGTAGCCTCCCCACCAGCGTGAACCGTTGGAACTTCAAACACGACCAATACATCCCCTCCAACCCCTCCTACTACAGTTTTGTCATCAACCCCGACGGCAGCTTGGAACGCAAAGAATACACCGAAGACGCTTTTGGCAATGAGTGTTTCAAAAATTGAACTTATTCTCTCGCCCGCACTATATGACATGCGCGGCATCAAAGATCACCATACCACCGTGGCGGTGGATGTGCTCAGGGCCACCACAGCCATCTGTGCCGCCTTCGCCGCAGGCATCGACGAGATTGTCCCCCTGGACACGCTGGAGGCCTTAGAGCCCTATCGCAGACAAGGCTATCTGCGTGCCGCCGAGCGGGGAGGCAAAAAGATAGATGGTGCCGAATGTGGCAACTCGCCCACCGAATACCTCACCATGGACCTGCACGGCAAAAAAATGGCCTACAGCACCACCAACGGAACAATCTGCATCCTGCGTGGCAGCGATGCCGAAGAAACCCTCGTCGGCTGCTTTGCCAATATCAGCGCCCTGACTTCGCACCTGTTGCATCATCAGCGCGACCTTGTCATACTTTGCAGCGGCTGGAAGAACGACTTCAGCATCGAGGACACCCTCTTTGCGGGTGCCTTGATAAATCGTCTCATCCACTCTGGCCAATACATCACCCAGCACGATGCCGCCATGATGGCCTTAGACCTCTGGCAACTGGGCCGCCACGACCCCTACGGCTATTGCCTCACCCGCGCCAGCCATATCGAACGTCTGAAGGGGTTCGGCGCACAAAAAGATGTTGAGTTCGCCTTCAAGATGGACACCTGTCCCGTGGTGCCCAAACTTGCAAAAGAGGGGACTTCTGTAAAATTAAGAATCAAATAATATGGCCGCCACACCACGTTCCACATTTCATTTTTCATTCCTCATCCCGAAAGTTTGGGTGGCCACATTATTGTTTGTGCTAATGATCGGCCATGCTGTCTCGGCACAGCGGAGCGATTCACTCCTCTGCGACTACGACCACAGCTTTCGTTGGCAGCAGACCATCGCTCCCGCAGCCTTGATGGCCACAGGTGCCACCATCACCCTTGTCCCCACTCTGCACACCAACCTGGATGGTGGTCTCCACGACTGGTCACAACGCGACGGCCATCCACGTCAGGAGATTGAGAACTACATCCAATATGTCCCTGGCGCCTCCGTCTTGCTGCTCAAAGCCTGTGGCATCGAGAGCAAACACAACTGGCGCGACATTCTCTGCCTCGGTGCCGGATCCTCTCTGTTGGCTTTTGGCATCAACACAGGGCTGAAATACAGCCTCGGCATCGAGCGCCCCTACGAAGGGGTCTTCAACAGTTTCCCCTCGGGACACACCGTCACCGCCTTCATGGGAGCCGAACTGCTGCGACGCGAGTATGGCGAAGACTACCCCTATATTGCCATCGCAGGCTACACCATAGCCACAGGGGTAGGTCTGATGCGAATATACAACAACCGACACTGGGCCAGCGACATCCTTGCAGGTGCGGGTGTAGGCATACTGAGTGCCAGCATCATGTATTGGCTGTCACCCTATCTGCGATTTTGAATTTCAGAATGAATGATTCCCCCGACTCTTAACTCTTAACTCTTAACTCTTAACTCTTAACTCCAGTGAAAATCATCGCCCATATTGAAAACTGCTTCGGAACCAAGTTTGGAGTGCCACGACAAGCCGGCATAGTCAACACCCCTGGCAGGATTGTCTTCGAGCCCGAATATCGAGTAGCCGAAGCGGTGAGGGGATTAGAAGACTTTGACTACATCTGGCTGGTATGGCAGTTCAGCGAGGCTGTGCGCGAAGACTGGAGCCCCACCGTGCGTCCTCCACGACTGGGAGGCAACCAACGCATGGGAGTATTCGCCACCCGCAGCCCATTCCGGCCCAACGCCATAGGACTTTCGTCAGTACGACTCCTTCGCATAGAGCAAGACCCCACATTAGGGCCCGTGCTGTATATATCAGGAGCCGACTTGATGAATGGAACCCCGATATTCGACATCAAACCATATCTGCCCTACGCCGACAGTCATCCCGAGGCCCGCAGTGGTTTTGCCACCAAGCCCGCCGAACAAATTTTAGCGGTCGAAGACGCCTCCACCCTATTGGCAGTAATGCCCGAAGAACTGCGCCAGCCGTTGATAGAAGTACTGGCTCACGATCCTCGGCCACAATACCAATCCGACCCTGCGCGCGTGTATGGCATGGAATTCGGCGGCTACGAAGTGAAATTCCGAGTAAACGGAACCAAGGTCACCGTTGTCAGCATCACAGAATCTTTGAAATGATGATTTATAAGTAAAGCCACGCCTTTTGAATGAAGAATGAAGAATGAAAAATGAAGAATGAAAAATAATAAGTAAAAAATAATTCTCAATTCTCAATTTTCAATTCTCAATTTTCAATCCAATCCGGCTCCCGCTCGTTCGTCGGTTTTCTAGTAGAACTTCAAGATAGTTATCGTATCATGTATTCGATTAATCAATCTTCGCTAATCGGAAGTTCAGATTTTTCCTTAAGCAAGAGTTCGTCTATCTTTATCAATAATTGTTTTGCAGAAAGAATTAATGGTTTCACATCTTCTGCCTGGGCTTGGTATCTGCAGTTATAATCGGCACGTTCGCGCAATCCCTGGAGCATGGCGTAAGTGTGTCCCATTTCAGGATCAATGATACCCGACTTGACAAAATACTTATTAAACTGAACTATGGCTCCTTTGTGAGAGCTGGCTGACTTCTCAACATGAATCAGCAAAGCTGTGGCTGCATGAAACAACGAATAATAAAGTCTATTCAAAACCAAATCCCATAACTCAAGATTAGCCGTTATGTCGGCCTCATTCATGAAAGAACGAGCCTTTTCCATCTCCAAACCTTCGATTACAATACGTTCTTCGTCCGAAAGTTTCATAGCACAACCCTTTTATCTTGGACCACATTTTTGTAGTATGGCATAAAGGACATCTGATTCCATTCCTTATGTGTGTAAATCTGGGGTACAATCAAAGCATCAACAGTCCATCCTAATTCGGTGAAAGGGCGGGCTATCTGCCGATAATCCGCAGCATCAATACTATCCTTGTCCAACAATATCAACAAATCCCAGTCAGAGTCTTCATGAGCCGTTCCTCGGGCACGCGAGCCGTATAGCCATACCGAGCCTCCTGGAGGTATAATCTCAAGACTCAATTGCCGCATACGTTCGAAAATATCAGATTCACTCATGTCCCATTTTTAATATATAACGACAAAAAGTGATTGATATTGCATATCACACAAAAAAATTTCTACGCATTGGCGGAATTAATTCAACCAGCCTGGAAGGCTGTACCTTATTCGCCTGTTAGAGGTAGTGGCTCCCTGCTAAAACAGGGCGGAAGCCAAACTCATAAATCAATCCAGCTCCCGCCCAATTCTCAATTTTCAATTCAATCCGGCTCCCGCCCAATTCTCAATTCTCAATTTTCAATTCTCAATTTTCAATTCTCAATTTTCAATTCTCAATTTTCAATTCTCAATTTTCAATTCTCAATTCAAATCGGGATTGAGCTCGGATTTGCGGGCCCAATGTTCCTTGAAATCTTCGTAATTGCGTTTGAGCAGATTGGGGGTGTCGAGATGGTAAGGGCATTTCTTCACACATTGGCGGCAACCCAGACATTTCTCCACCTGTTTCATCTTCTCGTTGAACTCGTCGGTGAGATAGACGCTGTAGGGGGCACGACGCAGGAAGAGGTACATGCGGTTGCAGCTCTCAATCTCGATGCCTGCGGGACATGGCTGGCAATAGCCGCAGCCACGGCAGAAGTCGCCACTCAGTTCTTTGCGGTCTTTCTCGATACGGGCGCGCATCTCGTCGGTGAGCACAGGGGGATTGTCCTGGAAGGAGATGAACTCGTCGAGCTCGCTCTCGCGCTGGATGCCCCAGATAGGCTCCACATGGGGGAACTGTGCCAGATAGGCGTAGGCAGTAGCGGCATGGTCGATAAGTCCGCCAGCAAGGCCTTTCATGGCTATAAAGCCCATATTATGCTCACGGCACGACTCCACCAAAGCCAGCTCTTCATCGTTGGCAAGATAGGAGAAGGGGAACTGGAGCGTCTCGTACAGGCCGCTCTCGATAGCCTCACGAGCCACAGCCATGCGGTGGTTGGTGATGCCTATATGGCGTATCTTGCCCTGCTGCTGAGCCTCCAGCATGGCCTCGTAAAGACCCGTGCCATCGCCAGGTTTGGGACAGAAATCGGGGTTGTGGAACTGATAGAGGTCCACATATTCGGTACGGAGCAGCCGCAAGCTGGTATGCAAATCGTTCCAAAAATCGGTCACATTCACCGCCCCTGTCTTGGTGCTGATGATGACTTTGTCGCGACGGTCGTAGAAAGCGGCACCGAGTTTTTCCTCGCTGTCGGTATAGAAACGGGCCGTGTCGAAATAATACATGCCGTTGTCCAAAGCCTTGCGCAGCAATTTGACGGTTTCTTCAAGCGTGATACGCTGAATAGGGAGGGCGCCGAAGCCATTCTTGGGAACGACAAGGCCTGTACGGCCCAAAGTAACTGTTTGCATAATATAGATATGTTGAGTAATAAAAACAGAAGACGGTTGTCGGGCTTGCCTTCCAACCGTCTTCTAATCAGATAATCTTATCAGTCTTTGATATTGGGTTCTTCCAAACCGAGGTGTTTCTTCTTGTCAACGGCTTTGAGAATGAGGCCGATGATGAGGGCGGCCACACCGAGACATGCCAGCATGACAAGAGGCCAAGTGTAGTCGTAGGAAACCGAGGCGACTTCACGGGTCATGGTGCCGTCGGCAACAGCCTGAACGATGTCGGGATTGGTGTTGTCGAGCACCTTGCCGATAAGCAGGGGGAAGAGCCAGAGGCCGATGTTCTGGATCCAGAAGATCAGAGCGTAAGCCGAGCCGATGATTTTTTCGTCAACCAGCTTGGGGACGCTGGGCCACAAAGCGGCGGGAACCAGCGAGAACGAGGCGCCAAGCACAAGGATGGTGACGTATGCCACAACGACGCCGCCCACAGCGTTGCCCTTGAACATAGGCAGCACGAAGGCAAAGGTGAGGTGGCAGAGGATGAGCAGCAGCGAACCAATCATAAGCATGGAAGCAGCCTTGCCCTTATGGTCGACAAAGTTGCCGAGGATGGGAGTGATAGCCACAGCCAAGAGGGGGAACACGGCAAAGATGGTCTCGGCAGTACCACGCATATAACCCATGTAGCAGTAAACCACCAGAGCCACAATGGCGAGAGCCATCAAACCGTACTTCATACCTTTCTTCTTGGAAAAATTGCTGGCGAAAGCACCGGCAGCCACAACGAGCATGATGATATACTGAACAATGGTCACCGTATTGCTGGCCCAAAAGCCTTCACCAGGAGTGAGGGTGAGGTTGCACTGGAGCATATTGACAGCGTATTTCTGGAAGGGGAAGATGGCGCTGTAGTAAAGCACGCACAGCAGAGCCACCAGCCAGAAACCGAGGCTGGAGAGGATTTTGCCAATGTCGGAGATCTTGAAAGGATCGTCCTTTTCTTCGGCCTCGCCAGTTTGGCCGTCGAGTTTCTTGTCCATGAAGAAATAGACAACGAACATAATCAGAGCGATGCAGAGCAGCACAACGCCGAAGGCAACCGAGCGGGACACATCGACATGGCCGCCGAGTTTGGCGAAGAAGGGGGAGAAAATCATGCAGGTGGCAACACCCAAGCGGGCGAGAGCCATCTCCGAACCCATAGCCAGAGCCGTCTCACGGCCTTTGAACCACTTCACGATACCGCGGCTGACAGTAATGCCGCCCATTTCGGCGCCACAGCCGAAGAACATGAATCCGATAGCAGCCAACTTGGCCGAAGGAGGCATTCCGCGATAGAAGGGAGAAACGCCGAGTTCGTCAAAACCAGGGATGTAGTTGAGATGGTTGGTGAACCAAGCCTCCATGCTGCTGCCAATGAAAGAACTGGAGATGGCATAGTATTCAATGCCGGCACCCGCAAGCATCACCGCGCCCGAAAGCACCGCCGTGAAGCGGACACCCATCTTGTCGAGGATGATACCTGCGAAGATGAGGAAGAACACAAAAACATTCAAAAATGTCTCTGCGCCCTGCATGGTACCGAAGGCCGTAGAGTCCCAGCCACGGCCACCTTGAGCCGCATCGAGCATCATCAAATCCTTAATTGGGGACAAAATGTCCATAAAAATGTAGGCACAGAACATGGCCAATGCCAACAAGAGCAGCGCAATCCAACGCATTGCCGCACTGTCTCTGAGAGTTTTAACAGTTTCTGTCATAATACTATTATTTTGTTTGATTATTTTTCTCAATTAAAATGCAAAAGTACAAAAAAAATTTGTATTTTTGCATATTAAAATACATTTTTAACCTTTGAAAGCGACAAAATACATAACAATCATTTGTTTTTCCCTGATGTCCACAACGTTTGCTCATGCCCAGGCAGACATGGATCCCGCCCCCATGGAGGGCCAACAAATCGTAAAGCACCACGCTTTCACCCTCTCGTATTGCGAATTTCACGAGCAACCCACCTGGGTGAGCTACCTCCTCACCCGCGAGGATGCCCTTGCCCAGCGACCCCGCCACGACGCTTTCCGCGCCGACCCCGACGTCGAAACCGGAAGTGCCGCACCCAAAGACTATGTCAAAAGCGGCTACGACAAGGGCCACCTCGCCCCCAACGCCGACATGAGCCGCAGCGAGGAAGTGCAAAACGAAAGTTTCTACATGAGCAACATGTCGCCCCAGCGCCACGGCTTCAACGCCGGTATCTGGAAACGCCTCGAGGCCCAGGTACGCCACTGGGCCATCGAATACGACAGCATCTATGTGGTCACGGACCCCGTGCTCATCTGCGACTCCGTGGAGGCCGACAGCCTCAACATCTCCACCATAGGGCAGAGCAACACCATCAGCGTGCCCCGCTACTTCTACAAAGTGATCTACAGCCCCTGTCTGCAGCAAGCCATAGCCTTCCTCGTGCCCCACGAGAACAAAAAAGGGTCGGTCAAAACATGGGTCGTCCCCGTCGACCGCGTAGAGGAGGCCACAGGCATCGACTTCTTCCCCGCCCTCGACGACACCGAAGAGAACATCATCGAATCGGAAGTGTGCACCCCCTGCTGGATTTGGGACAGATGAGATGGGATTAGTGAATTGTGATCTTCATGAATTGAGAATTGGGCGGGAGCCCTTGATTAGTTAAGAGTTAAGAATTAAGAGTTAAGAACTGCATTCCGGTATGAAACGAATTACCTGTGTTACGAAACGTAAACCGTAAACGAAAACGAAGGCGGCAGCCACTTTCATCTGACATCTTTCAACTGTCATCTAAAAGGAGCTCAGACCCCGTAGGGGT
>JAZUIX010000226.1:0-29150 GCA_045642445.1 Bacteroidales bacterium
CATACATTCCTCGCCATGTAAGGGCAAAAGTGCTGCGTCACGATGGCTTTGCATGCCCTTCGGGATATTTTTCAGAGACAGGTGCTAAAACCCACACATCAAAGGAATTGAAAATGGAGAATGAAGCATTGGGCGGAAGCCCTCTCTTCATTCTCCATTCCTAATATAATTCAAAAAACTGCTGTCGGTTATGGGGTTAGTTTATCGCTACAACGCGCTTGACAGGACTGTTGTCGACTTGGATCATATAGACACCCGTGTGGGAAACTTGGACGGTGACGTTCTCAACACTCATGGTCTCGGAATAGATGAGTCGTCCGAGAGAGTCGAAGATACGGACGTGGCGGTTGCTGACGCCGTTGATGGTGATGGTGTTGCCGTTAGCGGTGACGTTCCATTGTGCGTTGTTGATGTCGTTGATGCCCTCGATAGAGCCGAAGTAGGCAGTCATAGTGGTGTCGCTGGTGACATCGAAACTGTAGGGGTTGTCGGTGCTGCCGTCACTCCAGCGGAGGAATACGTAGTCTTGGTTGGCGGTAGCCTGGATGGTGGCAAGGGGGTTGGAGCAGGAGGGTTCGACGATCACTTCGGCATAGCCTTGGGAGTCGTTGTCGGAGAGGACAGTGACGACGGGGCTGACTTCGACGAAGTCGGTGAAGACGGAGCCCCAAATGCTATCGTAAGATTCGGTGCTGCCGCAGGGGATGTTGACGACGGCAGTAGCGGGAACCATCAAGAAAACGTTATCGCCTAATATGGGAGCAACGGGGTTGAGGGTGTTGATTTCGGACAAAGCCATGCACATGTCTAAAGCGTCGTTGCCGATGGTGTCGACGGAGCGTCCAAGGGTGATGGTTTGAAGACCCATGCAGATGCAGAAAGCGTATTCGCCGATGTAGGTGACGGAATTGGGAACAACGATGTTGGGGAGGGCACGGCAATCCATGAAAGCGCCACTCTCGATGCGGGTGACAGTGGAGGGAATGTAGACTTCCACAAGTTCTCTACACGAGGTGAATATTCCGTCGGGGATAAAGAGCATACCCTCGGGGAGGACGACTTTCTTCACTTTGCTATCGAAAAAAGTAAGAGCGCCGAAATCGGTGATAGTGCTGGGAAGCACCACGCTGTCCAGCTCTTGGCAACCAGAGAAGGCATAGTTGCCTAAAGCGGTAACCGAAGCGGGGATGGTTGTGTAGGGGGCCCACACATCAAAACCGAGGAGAAGAGTTTTGGTACTGTCGGCATAAGTGAAGGGTTCCTCGTAGTAGGCGTTGACGCCCAGGGCACCCCAAGGGCTGTTGGCAGCAGTACCATAGTAGTGAAGGTTTCTCACATTGTTAAAAGAATTCTTCATGATGTAGGTGACTGTGGAGGGAATTTCCCAGCCAGAGAGACCGTAGCAATAGGCAAAGGCACCTGTGTCGATAGAGGTGACGGAGGCGGGGAGTTCAAGGCCTATGATGCTGTCGCAGCTAAAGAAGGCGTAGGAGCCAATAGCGGTGACGGTGTAGGTGGTGTCGTTGTAGGTGACAGTTGAGGGGATGACAATGTTGCCCGTGGGTTTGCTGTAACCCGTGTAGCTAGTCGAAGAGCTATAGCCAGGGCAAGTCACAGCCACAGTAAGGGCTGCGGAGTCGGTAATGTTGAAATAGAGGGTCTGCCCCGAGGGAGCCACTTGGCTGAAATGGAAGCCTGCCCAAGAGGTAGAAACTGCCAAAAGCATGATGCTTGCTAAAATAAATAAATGTTTTTTCATGAGATATTTTTTGTTATTATTTAAAAATAAAGATCTTCGGCGGTGTGCGTGATAATTTTAAAGATGCAAAGTTACGAATATTTTTTCAGATATTTACAAATATTTTCGTTGGGGAAGATAGCTGTGCACTATACGTTTTTATGGGTGAAGGTATGGGCGGCAAACGTAACAACGAATTGCTTTTTGAAACAACGAATTTCACGAATGGCACAAAAATTCGCAAATAATGCGAGATGCACAAAATATAATTCGTTACATTTGTGTCATTCGTTGTTTGTTCTTCGTTGATGCTTAAAAAAATCGTACTTTTGCAGCACAAATCTGTGTCATGACACAAAAATATCTTGCAAAATGGCCTTTGAACGCAAATATTCCGAAGTCTCTCTAATTTTCTGAGGCGAGTTTGGGGAGGGCGGAGATGAGTTTTTGGGTGTAGGGGTGCTGGGGATGGGCGTACACCTCGTCGGCGGTGCCGCACTCCACAAGGCGGCCTTTTTCCATGACTATGATGCGATCGGAAAGGAATTTGACCACCGAGAGGTCGTGGGTGATGAAAAGATATGTGTAGCCGTATTCGCGTTTCAGGTCGTTGAGCAGGTTGAGCACCTGTGCCTGCACCGAGACATCGAGTGCCGAGACACTCTCGTCGCACACCACCAGTTCGGGATTGAGTATCAAGGCGCGGGCAATACACACTCGCTGCCGCTGGCCGCCCGAGAGCTCGTGCGGGTAGCGGTCATACCAATCAACGTCGAGGTCGACCTTACGCATCAAATCGAGTACACGCTGCCGAGAGTCGGCACTCCCCTCCCCTTTCATGCCGTGCACCCGCAAAGGCTCGAGAATGGCCTCGCCGATGGTGATGCGTGGATTCAGGGATGAATATGGATCTTGGAACACAATCTGCATCTTGCGGCGCAACGACTTTTGGTCGGAAGCCGACATGTCGCTGAGCCTCACCCCGTCGTACTCCACCGTTCCCGCGCTGGTGTCGAGCAGGCGTAGAATGGCCCGTCCGAGGGTGCTCTTGCCGCACCCCGACTCACCCACAAGACCGAGCGTCTCGCCACGGTAGATGTCGAAAGAGAGTCCGTCGACGGCTTTCAGTTCCTGCGTCGTTTTTCCGAAAATATTCTTCTTCAAAACGTATGTCACCTCCAAATCGCGCACACGGAGGAGCACCTGTTTTGAGGCTTCAGAAGGCGGCAGGGGTGCCTCTTGGGCAGCAGGGGCATGGGTGCCTTCCAGAAAATCTTTCACCGTAGGGAGCCGCAAGGGACGGCTGTCGAGCGGAGGACGGCAAGCGAGGAGTCCTTGTGTGTAGGGATGCTGGGGGTGATAGAGCACCTGATGGGCGGTGCCGTGCTCCACGATCTCGCCTTTGTACATGACGGCCACATCGTCGGCAATCTGCGCCACCACGCCGAGGTCGTGGGTGATAAATATGATACCTATATTATATTTTTGTTGCAAACTGCGGAGGAGGTCGATTATGGCGCGTTGCACGGTAACGTCCAAAGCGGTGGTCGGCTCATCGGCTATGAGCAGTTCGGGGTGACAGATAAGGGCCATGGCAATCATCACCCGCTGCTTTTGCCCGCCGCTGATCTCATGGGGATAGCTGTCAAAAATCTTCTCGGGACGGGGAAGCATCACCTCGTTAAAAAGCTCCAAAGCCCTGCTGCGGGCCTCTTGGGGCGACACTTTCTCGTGCTGCAAAAGCATTTCGACCACCTGGGCACCACATTTCTGCACAGGGTTGAGGCTGGTCATGGGCTCTTGGAAAATCATTGAAATGCGGCTGCCGCGGTATTGTCGAACCTCATCTTCAGAAAGAGAGAGGAGGTCGACAGGGGCCTGCGAACTTTTGGGCCAAAAGCGGATGACACCCGCCGAAATTCGGGCCGGAGGCACGGGAAGGAGCCGCATGATGCTCATCGTGCTGACCGATTTTCCGCTTCCAGACTCGCCCACGATGCCAAGTGTGCGGCCACGAAACACCTCGTAAGAGACATTCTTCACGGCAGGAGTATAACCATTTTCGTGCAGAAAATCAACACTTAACCCATCTATTTCCAATAATTTCTCAACCATAGTGACAATCTTTTTCTTTCAAAGTGCAAAAATAATTTTTTTATTTGAAATAATATGTGTAAATTTGCAAATCTTTTGAATAAACAATTGTGAATATCCAAAAGTGCAGTTTAACGAAACAACAAATCAATTAATTAATAAAAAATCAGCATTATGACAAAATCTGAAGAATTCATGGAAATGGAAGCCAAATACGGCGCCCATAACTATCATCCGCTACCCGTTGTCCTCGCCAAAGGCGAAGGTGCTTTCGTATGGGATTGCGAAGGCAAACGCTATTTCGACTTCTTGTCGGCCTATTCAGCCGTCAACCAGGGTCACTGCCATCCGAAGATTGTCAAGGCCCTCTGCGACCAGGCCCACGAGTTGACCCTCAGCAGCCGTGCTTTTTATAACAACTGCCTCGGCGAATGGGAAAAATATGTCACCGAATATTTCGGTTACGAAAAAGTGCTGCCCATGAACAGCGGTGCCGAAGCCGACGAGACGGCTTTGAAACTGGCCCGTCGTTGGGGTGTTGTGAAAAAAGGCATCAAGAATGACGAAGTCATGATTGTTTGCTGCGAAGGCAACTTCCACGGACGCACTATCACCATTATCACTATGAGCAACGACCCCGAGAGCTATGCCAACTACGGCCCCATGACTCCTGGTTTCATCCGTATCCCCTACAACGATCCCTCGGCTCTTGAAAACGTATTGAAAGAGCACGGCGACAAGATTGCAGGTTTCCTGCTGGAGCCTATCCAGGGCGAAGCCGGCGTGTATGTCCCCGACGAAGGCTATCTGAAGAAATGCTATGACATCTGCCATAAATACAATGTCCTGTTCATGGCCGACGAGGTGCAGTGCGGTATCGCCCGTACCGGCAAGATGCTTGCCTGCGACCACGAAGGTGTCCGTCCCGACATCCTCATCCTGGGTAAAGCCCTCGGTGGCGGCGTGGTGCCCGTGTCCGCCGTTTTGGCCGACGACGAGATCATGCTCAACATCAAACCTGGCGAGCACGGTTCCACCTTCGGCGGCAACCCCATCGCTGCCAAGGTGTCCATCGCAGCCCTGCAGGTCATCAAGGACGAAAAACTCATGGAGAACGCCGACCGCCTCGGTAAGATCTTCCGCGAGGAGATGAGCAACTTCAAGAGCCCGATGATTGAGAAGGTGCGCGGTAAAGGTTTGTTGAACGCCATCATCATCAAGCCCCACAACGGCAAAGAGGCTTGGGATGTGTGCTTGAAGATGCGCGACATGGGCGTTTTGGCCAAACCCACCCACCAGCACATCATCCGTTTCGCTCCTCCGCTGGTCATCACCGAAGAACAGCTGCGTGAGGCCATGGAAATCATCAAGAAAGCAATTGCTTCATTCGAATGATTCTAACTGGGCTTTATGCCATACGATAGAAAGGAATCTCCGCAGAAAAGTGGAGATTCCTTTTTTGGCTGACAAATAAACTTGAATTAACGAGAACTCGAGACTTCGATAATTCGACATCTTCGATAATTCGATAAATCGATAATTTTAAAATTCAAACTCCCAACTGAAAAAAATGGCTTTCGACAACAGAGACAGTATAGATTTTGGCAAGAGCGACATACAGCCGCTCTTTCGGAGTATTTTTGTGCCGACACTGCTCGGTATGCTTTTCAATGTGGCCTTCGTCATCACCGACGGTATCTTTGTAGGTCACGGCGTAGGTCCTTCGGGGCTTGCCTGTGTCAACCTCGTTGCCCCCATCATGATGCTCATCACCGGATTGGGCATGATGTTTGGTGTAGGCTCCAGCGTAGTGGCCGCCATACACTTGGCACAAGAGAATCAAAAAGCGGCCCGCATCAACGTCACTCAGGCCTTCTTGGCCAGCACCTTTGTGTCCATAGTGCTGGGAGTGGTGCTTTATAGTATGCCTCACTTTGTACTGTCGTTGCTCGGAGTGTCCGACGAACTGATGGCTCAGGCTCGTGAATACTACCTTTGGTTTATACCCACCTGCCTTTTCCTTATGTTCCAAATTGTGGGCGAATTTGTCATCCGGCAGGATGGGGCACCTCGGTACGCCATGTTTGCCAATATGATACCCGCCATCATCAACATCATTCTCGACTTCGTCTTCATCTTCCCCTGCGGATTGGGGCTGAAAGGAGCCGCTTTGGCCACCGATATCGGCACCGGCATGGGAGCCTTCATGACCCTATACTATATGATTTTCAAAGCCCAGAACTTGAAATTTTACCACATAAAAAGTACCTGGACAAGCATCCGCCTCACCTTGCGCAACATAGGGTACATGGGCAAACTTGGCTTCTCGGCATTTATCGGCGAGCTGGCCATCTCGATAATGATGCTCACGGGCAATATTGTCTTTGGAAAATACCTGGGGGACAACGGCGTGGCGGCCTACAGCGTCATTTGTTACCTCTTCCCTGTTGTGTATATGGTTTATAGTGCCGTGGCATCCTCTGCCCAACCCATCATCAGTTTCAACCATGGGGCGAAACAGGGCGACCGCGTGCACCACACTTTCCGTCACAGCGTTACCATAAGCCTCATCTTTGGCACCGCCATGACACTGCTATTCTGTCTCCTACCCACAACCATTATCTCTGTGTTCCTTTCCCCCGAAGCCGCATCATTTGACATAGCCGTGAAGGGGCTACCGCTCTATGCTTTGGGATTTGTGTTCGTGGCTTTCAATGTCTCAGCCATAGGCTATTACCAAAGCACGGAACAGGCTGGTTATGCCACCCTGCTCATGTTGCTTAGAGGATTGATACTCTTGGTTCCTGCGTTCATATTGATGCCTCGCTGGTTCGGCACTTTGGGGCTGTGGCTGGCTGTTCCTGCCGCCGAAGTACTCACAAGTGCAATTTCTTCTTTGAAACTCAAATAGTATCGGCGAATTACAAATCCCCAATCTTACATATCATATAAATAAGCATGTACCGAAAGTTTCTCAACATATTGACCTTGCTGCTCCTGGCTGTGCTTCCCCATTTTCAAGCTGAGGCACAGACATTCCCTTATCAGGACACCAACCTGAGCATCGAGGAACGGGTGGAGGATTTGCTTTCGCGCCTCACCCTTGACGAGAAACTCTCGCTCATGGAACACCACAACCCCGCCATCCCGAGCCTCGGCCTGCCTGCCTACAGCTGGTGGAACGAGGCATTGCACGGTGTGGGACGCAACGGACTTGCCACGGTATGGCCCATGCCGATAGCCCTTGGCGCGACATTCAACCCACGACTGGTGCAGAACATTTTTGCAGAGGTGGCCATAGAGGCTGTAATGAAAAGTTCGGCACAACTACTTGTACCCCAAGAATCGGCCACCCTCGACACATTCACTCCGCAAGACTACACAGGCCTGACCTTTTTCACCCCCAACATCAACATCGTGCGCGACCCCCGTTGGGGCCGCGGCATGGAGACATTCGGCGAAGATCCTTGCCTCACCGCACAGATAGGACTGGCATGTGTCAACGGTCTGCAACACTGCTACGACGACGAGGAGATGTACGGCACCCGACTTTGGACGGCAGCATGTTTGAAGCATCTGGCTGTGCACAGCGGTCCTGAGGGAACGCGGCACCAATTCGATTCGCACGTCTCGCCACGCGACCTTTGGAGCACCTATCTACCCGCATTTGAATACATCATACGCCACAGCGACGTGCAACAGGTTATGTGCGCCTACAACCGCCTCAACGGCGAGCCCTGCTGCACCAACCGCGACCTACTGGTGGACATACTTCGCCATAAGTGGCACTACGACAATATGCTCGTGACCGACTGCTGGGCCCTCAACGACTGTTGGGAACGCGACACTGTGATTCCACGCCACGAGACCCACGCCTCGGCCACAGCGGCAGCCGCCGACGCTTTCGGCAGCGAGGTGGACCTAGAGTGTGGCAGCGGTTTGGAGGCCCTGCGGCAAGCGGTGTCGCAGCACCTCGTGAGCGAGCGTAAGGTGAACGAGCATGTTCGCCGCACACTCCGCACCCGCCTGAAAGTGATGGGATGGGCCACCGAGGTGGAGTTACCCGAAGCGGGCATCAACCCGCACGATGCGGCTACGGAGAGTTTCGTATTGCTGAAAAACAAGGGTTTGCTGCCACTCAAAGCAGGCACAAAGGTGTATCTTGCCGGCCCCAACGCCACGGACACCTTGATGCCCTTGGGCAACTACAACGGCACACCTAAGCACACCGTCTCGGTGCGAGAAGGACTGGCCGAAGTGTTCACCCTAGTGGATAATCCGAGCAAAGCCGACGTGATAGTGTATGCTGGCGGCCTCAGTCCCCAACTGGAGGGGGAAGAGCTGCCCGTGGACGAGCCTGGCTTCCTCAAAGGCGACCGCACGAGCATAGAACTGCCAAAAGCACAAAGCGACGAACTGGCCCAACTTCGCCGCAAACATAAGCCCGTAGTGCTGCTGCTCTGCACTGGCAGCGCACTGGCTTTGGACAAGACCGCCTTGAAAAGCGAGGCCATCATGGTGTGCTGGTATGGCGGACAGGATATGGGGAGCGCCGTGACCTCGGCCTTGGAAGGCAGCTCCGACAACTTTGGCCGCCTGCCCATAACATTCTACAAATCAACGCAACAATTGCCAGCGTTTGAAAATTACGATATGCAGGGCCGCACATACAGATATATGGACGAGAAGCCGCTGTACCCCTTCGGATTTGGACTCAACTACGTCCATTTCCAACTCGACAGCCTTGAGGTGGACAAGGACAACCTCACCGTGAATGGTGTGGTGAGCGCCCATCGCGACAAGAAAGATGTGAAGCACAAGTTCACCCACAAAAGCCAAGCGGACAGGCACTGGGCCGTGGTACAGGTCTACTGCACCAACATGGACGATCCCCAAGGGCCAAAACAAAGTTTGGTAGGATTTTCGAAAGTGCCCGTGTCGGAGAATCACCCTTGTCGTTTCTGCATCAAAATCGACCCGTATTGGCTCCGCGTGTTTGACGAGGACACTCAAGAGATGTCAGAATTTGAAAGTAAAGATAATTTATCATTTAAAATAGTAGTAAATAATTAATTTAAAAAGTATTATATGAAAAAACAAGACTGGCTTACAATCCTGATTATCGTGGTCGTTCTGGCCCCATTCTTCATTCCGGCAACAGGTTTCTTTGAGTGGTTCAAAGCCTCTACCGCCAACCATCCGTTCATCATGGCGTTCTTCAAATTTGCCATCCTCGCCACCTTTGGCGAGATGCTCGCCCTGCGCATCCGCAAAGGGGTATACAACGAAAAAGGTTTCGGCATTGTGCCTCGCATGATGGTGTGGGGCTTTCTGGGCATGTGCATCACCATGGCCATGATGATTTTCAAGAGCGGTGTGCCCGCATTCCTGAGCGTGCTGGGTTGGGAGAACGCTCCCGCAGTATTCGCTTCGCCCGAACTGACATGGGGCAAAGTGGGCGTAGCTTTCGCCGTCAGTGTGCTGATGAACACAATTTTCGCACCCGTGATGATGACCTTCCACAAATGCACCGACATCCATATCCTCAGCAACGGCGGCACTGTGTGCGGCTTGCTGCGCCCGATGAAGATGCGCGAGATTATGGGCACAAAAGTTAACTGGGACGTGCAGTGGAATGTGGTTTTCAAAAAGACCATCCCCCTCTTCTGGTTTCCCGCACACACCATCACATTCATCCTGCCCTCCACATTCCAGGTGCTCTTTGCCGCCCTGCTCGGTGTGGCTCTCGGCCTCATCCTCGCATTGGCAAGCAACAAATAAACACTAATCAGCAATGAAATTCAACAAGATATTTATACTCTCAGCCTTTATCACCACCTTCGCCACAACGGCCTTGGCACAAAACGATGAGTGGAAACTGCAGTGGCACGGGATGGTGAACCCCGTGGCATGGTGGGACAGCCGACAGGTGGTCAGCGGGCGCGAAGGGATGATGTTCTTCTACCCCAAGCCCGTTGTGAAAGACGTCAACGGTGACGACCTCAACGGCATTTCCTCGCTCAACATGCTGGCCATCACAGCACGACTCAACCTCACCGTCTCGGGGCCCGACATTTGGGGCGCCAAGACCAAAGGATTCATCGAGGGAGATTTTACAGGATCAAATGAAACGACTATCAACTGCTTCCGACTGCGTCACGCCTATATCAACATGCGGTGGACTCATTCGGAGGTGTTGGCTGGACAGTACTGGTACCCCATGGTCATCCACGAAATCATGCCCAACACCCAACCGCTGAACATGGGCGCGCCGTTCCACCCCTACGCCCGCTATGTCCAAGCCCGCTACACACATCATTTGGGCAATTGGGAGATGATGGGTACCGCAGCCTTCCAGCTCGACAACAAGAGCCAGGGCTGGGCCGGTAGCAGCACCGACTATTTGAAACACAGCAATGTGCCAGAACTCAATGCGCAATTCCGCTACAACGGTTTGGCCGAAGGAGGCCCCTTGGTGGGTGTGGCATACAACCTCAGTGTACTGCATCCGCGCGACACCACACGGAATGTGGCAGGGAACACCGTGCTCGCCACCGAGAACTTCGCCAGCCATTCGTTCAGCGTGTTCGGACGCTACGACTGCCCTTGCGGGTGGAGCATTCGTGCACAAGCACTACTCAACAACAACCTTTACGAAGGCTGCACCATGGGTGGCTACATCGAGCATTTGGAAATAGCCAATGGCAAGTACAACTACGACTACACGCCGTGGCACTTCACCACCGTTTGGGCCGACATCAGCCGAATCAAAGGACATTGGCGTCCTGGTATCTTCATCGGCTATGGTTTCAACAACGACCTCGACCTCATTGCCCAATCTTCCGACAATGCTGCTCATTATTACAAGGTTTATGGTCGTGGTCAGGACATCAAGAACCTCTTCCGCGTGCAACCCCATGTGGGTTACGATACCGGCAAAGGACTCAGTCTTTGGGCCGAACTTGAATACACTATGGCCAACTACACCAACTCCGGCAAAGCCGACAATGCACGTTTAATACTCTCTGCCGTATATGCTTTCTAACTATCATACACACTCACATTACTGCGATGGCAAGGGCGAGTTGCGCGAATATGTCGAACTGGCCCTTGCCAACAGTTTCGGCGCCTTGGGTTTCTCGGGGCACGCCCCCCTACCCTTCAGCAACAGCTTCTCTATTCACGATGAGGACTATCTGAGCTATTGCAACGAGGTCCGAGCGTTGAAAGAGGAGTATCGCGGAAAAATAGACCTTCAACTCGGATTGGAGATAGATTATGTGCCAGGCGTATGCGACAACTTTCGCCCATTGATTGAGAAAGGAGGCTTGGACTATTTCATTGGGGGCATACACCTTGTTACCAATCCCGAAGAGACCGAGTTGCTGCGAGCCGACCCTGTGAACGCGGCAGAACATATCTGGTTTATCGACGGGCCGAGGCAAGAAACCTATGACGAGGGGCTTCAGCGAGTCTTCCACGGCGACATCCGCAAAGGGGTCAAGGCGTTCTTTCATCAAAGCAATGCGATGATTGAAAGTCAGAAACCTCCTATTGTGGCACACTTCAACAAGATCGTGATGCACAACCGTGACCGCTATTTTTTAGAAGAGGACAAATGGTATCTCGACCTTGTGTACGAAACCATCGAACTCATCCGCGAGACGGGCTGCATTGCCGAGGTGAACACCCGAGGCATATACAAAGGCCGCCACGACGACTACTACCCTTCTAAGAGCCTGCTCAAATATATGGATGGCAAAGGTATTCCCGTTATAGTGAGTACCGATGCCCACCAACCCTCAGATCTCCTCCGCACCGAAGGTGCCCACGAGTATCTCCGAGAGATTGGCTACCACAATGTGTTAGATCGGCTGTAAACTATTTGCGTTTCACGCAATAGATTGTCTTGATGTAGCTGATCTGTAAGGATCCCATATAATAGACTTCCTTATTCTTGAACGACAGGGTGTCGCCTAATGTTATGGGGCCGTAGGTCATTTTTGAATTAATTTCTGCTGCTTCGTATGTGAAATCGCTGGGTTGGGGCACCATGCGGCCCTGCTCGTCGAAAGTAGCCGTGGTGACATAATACGGCACAAACATGGAATCAACACCATCGGCATACACCACCGTTCCATTGATATTGATAGTATTGGTATCAGCAGCAGTAGTGATGACCATAAATCCCGTATCGGGATCATATCCGAGACCGACCGAATAAGCAAACTCATTGGACATCCAAACTCCATCAGATCCAATACTATCATAGACAACCAACATGTCGTAGGTGCCCAAATAGGGGGCTCGAGGGTCAGTGTCTTCCGGATTTTCTGGTACCACAGGAGGCTCAGGTATAGGCTCCTCATCCTTCTCGCAAGAAACCATAGCAAGACTCATCACAACAGCAGCCAAAGCTATAATTTTCAAATACTTTTTCATAATATTACTTTTTAATCAATGTTGCAAACAAACCTTCACGGCTATAGCCGTCTTCTTCGGGCCAATACTTCACTTTATACAAGTCCATTCCCGCAGGGGTTAGCTCGTACCATATCGGCTCCTTGCCCGAGACAATCAAAGTCTTGCTGGGCATATCAAACTCATAATGTATCTCATACGGCTGGGTATCGGGGGTGCCGTTCACGGCAGTACGGATAAGCAACGTATCGGCAAACTGATAAGTCGTTTTGGTCTTCTGATCCACAAAAGTGCCTTGCAGTTCATCTAAGCGGCTTTGGTGCAAAAGGGCTGCAAAGGCATCGTAAGGGCTCTTGTCGCCAGGGTCAAACATACGCAAAGTATCCGACTCAGGCTCATCGGGGCGATAGCAAATCAACATCATCTGCCCATCAATTTCTTTGCGTACCACAGTATCCCCCACCAAACCTACCGACACGGCCTGCATCTCCGAGAGGGTCTCCAAAACAAACGTATCGACTCCCACACAACGCAAAGCGAACCCCGAGCCGCCCTCGTGAAGACTGCCCCCTTGAAAGAGGAAGAGGCTGTCGCTGTGAGTGATAGTATCGGTGCTGCCCACAAAGAACTCATAGCCGTCGGTCCAACAGGTGTTGGAAAAATCAAACGCTGGCTCCGCTTCCTTGTCTTTGGTGCCGCAAGCGGCAAAGAGTGCCGCGATGGAAAGTATCAACAATAATTTCTTCATACTAATTTTATCCGTTAATCACTTGGTTCACATAAAGAGCCAAATTGCCATTGGCCTGTTCTTTGAGCAGTTTCTCCATCAGTTTCGACTTGCCTATGGCCTTTTTGTGGGCCACATAGAAAGCCAGCGTCTCTTCCACAGCCACGGTGGCGCACAGCAACTTATCATCGTCTTTGTTGTTCAAAGCGTGACGTGTCCAAGAGGCCATAAAGGAGACCAACAATGCCTCTTTCCCTGCATCAACAAGTCTGGCATCAATCATCACACTCACTTCAGGGGTACCCGTGAGCCATCTCACCAGAAACGAGGTGCACTCATCGTGTTTGGGTTGGTTGAACTCGGGCGAGGCATTCAGGAGCCACTCGCAGCAATTCAGCACATCCTTCTCATATTTGGCATAATCCGAAGGCCACATTTTCTGAGGCATGATAGGAAGCGAAAACTGTTGTGCCATAGCCGTCTGTGCCATGACAAAGGTTACGAGAATCAAAGCAATTTTTTTCATAGTGTGTGTATCGTTTATTATTTAGTATTCAAATTTTTTATTTCTTGCAATCTAAAGTTTCACAACCCGAGAAAATCCAGCGAAGACTTCTCTCCTGCCACCCACAGGTGGTCGCCCACCTCGAGTCTTTCGTCAGGTTTGGGATTAGTAATCAGCTCCTCGCCTCGCAGAATACTCACCACCAGACACCCCGAAGCTCTCAAGCCGCTCTCGCGCAATGTCTTGCCTGCAAAGGGGGAAGACTCTTCCAAATCAATCGTGTGCACTCCGAAGTCGGCATGCTGATTCGCCTCATCCGCAGAGGTGTTCTCCTCCACGATTTTGGCAAAGGCTGCCAACTGCTCCGTGGTACCCACGGCCAAGAGTATGTCGTGCGGGAAGATAAGCTCATCGCCGCGAGGGATGCGGATATACCTCTCGCCACGCATCAGTTCCACAATATTCACCCCTGCCAAATGACGGAAAGGCATCTCGCGCAAAGGCTTGCCCACAAAGGCAAAATTGGGCGAAATCTCCACCGAGTCGATATGCACATCGTAGGCGCTGAGCTTGTCCTGCAACGAAGTAGTGACAGGCATTGCGGCCCTTTCCATGCGCTCCTTCTCGTTAAAGTTCTCCATGAAGCGGTCCTCGATGAGGGTGAACTGCCGTGTCGATTTGCGCACAATGAACAACATAACCAAAGACACCGCCAGCACAGCCAGCAATGTGAAGCCATTGGGGTCAACAAAGATGACAAAGATAAGCATGGCGAAGATGGCGGCTCCCAATCCTCGTGCCACACTCAGCGCCTGGAGCAAGTAACGGTTATGACGTCGTTCGCGAATCAGTTTCTCCGTGGCGCTCTTCTGCACCGCCGAGTTCATCACAAAACCATACAGGAACGGCAGAGCCACTACAAGTGTGATGATAGTGGCCACCCATCCCTGCGTATTGGCCGAAGCATGGGGCAGCAGATTGGCAACTAAATTGCCCAAAAAGCTCTCTGCTCCCAGCATCACCGCCGCTATCAGCACTCCGAACAGCAGTATGCGCAAGAAATAGTTTTTCAAAAATATTTTCCACTCATTCTCTGCAGCCGCCGAGTTGGCCTTGTGGGCATCCGCCGAGGGGCTCAGTTTCTCCACCACCTTGGCGGGAAGCACCCGCACCAGCCAGTCGGAGAATGGATCGGCAGCCTTGATGACATACGGTGCCGTGAACGAGGTGATTACCGACACCGTGACCACCACGGGATAGAAGAACGACCGCATCACCCCCATATCGCAACCCAAGCCCGCAATGATGAAGGCAAACTCGCCCAACACCGTGAGGCTGAGGCCCACATGAACCGCATTCTTCAATCCCTGACCCGTGAGCAAGGCTCCACTGGTGGAAAAAATCAGTATGCCCAGCATGAAAGCCAGGGTGATGATGACTATCGGCAGCCAATACTGCCCTATCACCACGGGATCCACCATCATGCCCACCGACACGAAGAATATGGCTCCAAACAAATCCTTGATATTGCCAATGCTGTGTTCTATGCGCTCGCCCTCAACTGTTTCGGAGAGTATCGACCCCATCACAAAGGCACCCAAGGCGGAGGAGAAGCCCACCAACTCGGCCAGCCACACCATCAAAAAGCACAGCCCTATGGCGGTAATGAGGCAGATTTCGTCGTTCATATACTTGTGCGCCCACTTCAGCAGCGAGGGCACGGCAAAGATACCCACCAGGAACCACAGTATCATAAAGAAGCCCAGCTTCAGCAAAGCCGACATCATGGCTCCTCCGTCGAAACTCTGCGTAACCGCTATTGTGGACAGCAGCACCATGAGCAGCACGGCTATCAGATCCTCAAACACCAGCGACCCGAACAGCAGCGTGGAGTGGGGCCTCGATTTCAGCCCCATCTCGTCGTAAGCCTTGATGATGATCGTGGTTGACGACATAGAGAGCAAGCCGCCCACAAAGATACTTTCGATGGTTGTCCACCCCATCGCGCTCCCCAAAAGCAGCCCCACAAAAAACATGCCAAAACACTTCATGCAGGCGGTAATCAACGCGCTGCTGCCCACCTTGATGAGTTTCTTGAAACTGAACTCCAACCCCAAGGCGAAAAGCAGGAAGATGATGCCTATCTCCGACCATTGGTGTACCACCTCCATGCTCAAATCGGGCACTAAGCCCAGATTGGGCCCCACCAGGAAGCCCGCAACAATATACCCCAAGATAAGCGGCTGCTTGAACACCCGCGACAACACGGTGAATATTGCCGCTGCTATAAGTATTACAGCCAATGTGGTTACAAGGTTCATTTCGTTGTTCTTTATCTTTTAATGTTTGACAATAATTCAATAACTACTTGGATTCGGGGAAAACAGCAATATACGAGACCCAACCATTACCAAACCATTCTTCATACTCATCTATAGCTTCATAAGGAATAACAAGTCCTGGGGGAGTGTTTGGATTAAACGGATTGCTATCACAAGCAGGTTTGTGAACACTATAGCAATTAACATGACATAAATTATTATTTGACGAAAACGCTCCCCCACCTATCGATTCAATACTGCTGCCTAAAGAAATACCACCTAAAGGACTACCAGAAAATGCCCTATTGCCTATCGTCCGCACCTCGGGCAAATTAATTGAAGACAGAGAGCAACCGGAAAATGCCTCATCGCCTATCGTCCGCACCTCGGGCAAATCGATTGACGACAGAGTACAACCCCAAAAAGCTCTCGATCCTATCGTCTGCACTCCTGCCAACGTAACGCAACTCAACGACTCACACCCATAGAAAGCCATTTCTCCAATCGTGGTAACGGTGGCGGGCAATGTGACGGTGGTAACGTCCATATTACCTATCAAAGCCATCTCCGGTATCGAGGTGACTGTCGAACTATATGTCACACATCCCCTACCCGTTTCAGGGTCGTACAAATGCTGTGTGGCACTTGCAAAAAACTGGACGTTGAGTTTGCTCATGGCGGTGTAGCAAATCTGATTGTTTTCGGGCACGGTGGGCACTTCCGTCTCGATAAGCACGTCCGGACGCACCTCGAAGGCACCAAGCATCGCCACCTTTGATCGGCTGATGGTGACGGGGGTGGTGAAAGTGAGGCTGTGCTGGCAATCGTTCCCGTCGGTGATGGTTACGGTGTAACGGCTCAGCGTGCATGGAGGCATCACCACATAGAAGAACTTGGGATCGACCACCGAGATGGTGGCAGAGTTTGCAGCCATGGCCACCACATTGTCGAAAGTGCCGCTCGAGGCCCACGTTATGGGCAGGTCATTGTCCATGGCGTCTATCGTGCCACGACCCGAGAGGACGACTCCACTTGCCGTAATGGTGATGCTCTTCACCCCCTCCGTGCCGCGCACGGCAATCTTGGCCAAACCGCCCACGTTGCGGAACTGCATCGTGGTGCTCTGATGATAACCCACCGAGGTGTTGTTGCCCTTGCCGAAAGTGTTGGTAGTGAGGGTCTGCGTGTGCGGGATAGCCTCGCAAGTCACCTCGCCCCCATCCACCTCCACATCATTCTGTGCGGGATAGAGGGCGAAATAAGCCGCATCGCTGGAAGCGCCCTCAGGAATGGTGCCGTAGAAACGTGCCACCCCGTTATCGCCCAAAGGCCACTCGAGGTTGAAGGTGTTCACAGGGTTGCTCGCCGAGCTGTTGCCACGCACCACACTTATCTGATCCCCCTCGTCCCACACCACGGCACCATTGTCGTAGTGCGTCTTGGCATCGGAGTTCTTGACGGTGATGATGGTGTTGTAATCCTTGCCCGCCAAAGGGTCATCCTTCTCGCACCCCACAAAAGCCATCCCACCAAGGGCAGCCAAAAGCAATATGCAGCAAATCTTGCGTCTCTTCATGTACTTACCGATTGAAAATCATTTTTTCGCAATTCTCTATATTCTAATGATTAGCAATAACTCATTACAACGATGGAAGAATCGCTTTGACCCATCCTAAGCGAAGCCACTGTTCGTACGTAGAATCATACTCTTTAGGAATCATAAGAAATGGCTTGCTCCCTTCAAACGGATTAAAAGTAGAAGAATAGCGGGGACAATCAACACTAAGACAAACAACCATACTAATACCAATATTTATATTGAAACTATACCTGCTTGCCGCAAAAGCATCCGCACCAATAGAAACAATCTTTTCTCCTAAAATAACTGTATTTAATTTACAGGACGCAAATGCAGAATTGCCTACCGTCGTCACCTCGGGCAAATTGATGACCAACAGATCACACCCGGAGAATGCAGAATTGCCTATCGTCTGCACCTTGGGCAAATTGATGCTCTCCAGTTTACACCCAGAGAATGCATTATCGCCTATCGTCTGCACCTCGGGCACATCTATCAAATACAGTTTGCTGCCCGAAAATGCGCCTACACCTATCGTCAGAACCCCATTCATCATGGCAGAGTACAACGAAGCACAGCCTTCGAAAGCCCTATCCCCAATTGTGGTGACAGATTTGGGCAATGCTACGGCGGTGATGGAATCATCGCCCTCAAAAGCATGGGCGGGTATCTCATTAATCGCCGAGGCAAAAGTCACGCACCCATATTTCGACACAGAGTCGTAATCATGCTGTATGGCACTCTCGAAAAACTGGATGTCGAGTTTGCAAGTTGAATTGTAGAAAATCTGATTGCTTGGTGGCTCGGAAAGCGAAGATACCCTACGCTCATCGTCCATGCCGTCCCTTTGATCCTCAGTGTCTTCCTTCTCGCACCCCACAAAAGCCATCCCGCAGAAGGCTATCAAAAGCAATGCTCTGTAAAAATTGTGTCTTTTCATAATAATTAAGGTTTAAAAAATCCATTTCGCAGTTCTCTGTATTCTAATGATTTGCAATAATTCATTACAAGATTGGGCAAATACATAAGACCCATCCATCCTTAAGCCACTGCTTATACTCCGGGTCATAGTCTTTAGGAACTATAAGAGCTGGACAACTTCCATCAAACAGAATATGACCATACTGAGGACAGGTAGTTCCGTAGCAAATAACACTTTGAATACCACCTGAAACAGTGCTTAATGCGAAGGCATTAGAGCCTATGTATTCAAGTTTGCCACCTAATACTATAGAATTTAAAGGACAAGACTCAAATGCCGAATAGCCTATCGACCGCACCTCAAGAAGATTGATGTCCCTCACTTGACTCATACGAAATGCATTATCGCCTATCGTCTGCACTTTAGGAAGATTGATATCCCTCACTTGACTCATATAAAATGCATTAACGCCTATCGTCTGCACCTCGGGCAAATCTATCGAATTCAGTTGGCTGCCCGAAAATGCGTATTCACCTATCGCCAGAACCCCATTCATCATGGCAGAGTACAACGAAGCACAATAATGGAAAGCCTTATCCCCAATTGTGGTGACAGATTTGGGCAATGCTACGGCGGTGATGGAACAATTACCCTCAAAAGCACAGGCGGGTATCTCATTAATCGCCGAGGCAAAAGTCACGCACCCATATTCCGACACAGAGTCGTAATCATGCTGTATGGCACTCTCGAAAAACTGGATGTCGAGTTTGCAAGTTGGATTGTAGAAAATCTGATTGCTTGGTGGCTCTTGGAGCGAAGATACTCTACGCTCATCGTCCATGCCGTCCCTTTCGCCCACAACGTCATCCTTCTCGCACCCCACAAAAGCCATCCCGCAGAAGGCTATCAAAAGCAATGCTCTATAAAAATTGTGTCTTTTCATAATAATTAAGGTTTAAAAAATCCATTTCTCAGTTCTTTATATTTTAATGTTTGACAACAATTCAATAATTATATGGATTGAGGTCGTCTACAATCGTTCCGACCCAACCTTCTGTTTGCCACGAAGCGTACGCTTCTCCGTAACCATCTGGAACATGAAGCACTATATGATTGAATCCATCAGACATAATGACTTCAAATGGGTTATCATGACATTCGGGGGGGGTCATATTATAGCAATTAACCCTCCCAAGATTTTGATTAAACATAAATGCCCTAAGACCCAGATCGCTAATATTGGGACCTAATGTTATATTACATAAATTACACCCAAAAAATGCCCCAATACCTATCGTCTGCACCTCGGGCAAATCGATAGCTGTCAGAGGACAACCATTAAACGCACTTTCGCCTATCGTCTGAACTCCTGGCAACGTAGCGTCAGACAAAAAAAAGCACCCTCTGAAAGCATATTCTCCAATCGTGATGACGGTGGCGGGCAGCGTGATGGAGTTGATGTCACCATTATCTTCAAAAGCGTTGTTTGGTATCGAGGTGACCGTCGAACTGAAGGTCACGCACCCCCTGCGCGTCTCAGGGTCGTACAGATGCTGTGTGGCATCCGCAAAGAACGAAATATTGTCAAGTTTGCTCGTGGCGGTGTAGCAAATCTGATATTCGTTAGGCTCGGTGGGCACTTCAAAATGCACCTCAAAGCCGCCAAGCATCGCCACCTTGGCGCGGCCGATGGTGACAGTGGTGTCGAACGTGAGGCTGTGCCGGTAGTCGTTCTCATCGGTGATGGTGACGGTGTAGCTGTTCAACGTGCACGGAGGCAGCACCACAAAGAAGAACTTGGGTTCGGCCACCGAGATAGGGCTGGCAGCCGTGGCCTCAACATTGTCGTAAGTGCCGCTCGAGGCCCACGTTATGGGCAGGTCATTGTCTAAAACGTTTATCGTGCCGCGTCCCGAGAGGGTGACACCGCGTGCGGTGATGGTGATGCTCTTCACCCCCACCGTGCCACCCACGGCAATCTTGGCCAAACCGCCCACATTGCGGAACTGCATGGTGGTGCTCTGATTATAACCCACCGAGGTGTTGTTGCCCCTGCCGAAAGTGTTGGTAGTGAGGGTCTGCGTGTGCGGGATAGCCTCGCAAGTCACCTTGCCGGAGGTCACCTCCACATTGTCCTGTGCGGGATAGAGGGCGAAATAAGCCGCATCGCTGGAAGCGCCCTCAGGAATGGTGCCGTAGAAACGTGCCACCCCGTTATCGCCCAAAGGCCACTCGAGGTTGAAGGTGCTCACAGGGTTGCTCTCCGAGCTGTTGCCACGCACCACACTTATCTGATCCCCCTCGTCCCACACCACGGCACCATTTTCGTAGTGCGTCTTGGCATCGGAGTTCTTGACGGTGATGATAGTGTTATAATCCTTGCCCGCCAAAGGGTCATCCTTCTTGCACCCCACAAAAGCCGCCCCACCGAGGACAGCCAAAAGCAATATGCTGTAAATCTTGCGTCTCGTCATGTCAATACGGTTTTATAATTAAAAAATACGCCATTCGATACTCTCGTCGTTGATGTTGGTGGGCGTCTGGTCTTCAAAACATTCGTTGCCCCACAGCTCGCCCTCGAAACCTTCGTGCGAAACATTACCGATAGAGGTATAAAAACCTCTCTCAACCTTGAATTTTACCACCTTCAAAGTGGGTTTTTCATACTTTTTTTTCATTTTTATTTTTAATATATATTTTTATTCAACTAAATATCAACAAAATGCCCTCGCTGCAGGCAAGCCTCGGGAGGGTTTTAAACTTGCAAATATACAACTTTTTTTCCGAAACTCCAAAAAAAATTCCTTCATCCCCCGCCCCTCCTTCCCCTGTTCTTCCTATGTTCTCCCAAGTGATTCCGATATGGATCCGATATAAATCCGATATGGATCCGATGTATATATCGGAATCATATCGGAGGCATATCGGAATCATATCGGAATCATATCGGAATCACGGCGAAGGATATACGAAGCATCTGCGAACTGAGTGCTGTGATTGGAGAACTGTAATCGATTATGTGTGGTGTGCGATGTGCGAATTAGTGTTTCGCCGACGAAAAATTATCGTGATTTTTTTATGCTCTTTCAAAAAAATTTTGTATATTTGCAAATTCTATACAGGCGCCATTCGGGGCGGGTTGATAGGGCATTGGTCAATCCCAACGCATTATGAATCAGTCCGAAGGACGTTGTGTGATTGTATTAATAACTAATAAAGAAACATATATGCTACATCTTGAAAATAGTGTTACGATAGTCACGGGAGGCACCAGCGGCATAGGATATGCCATTTCGAAGCTCTTTACGGAGTTCGGCGCCAAGGTGGTGGCCGCCTCCTCCAAGCAGGAATCGGTGGACAAGACCATGCGCGAGGTGGGGTGCGACGGCCTTGCGGTGGACCTGAGCAGGCGCGAGGAGTGCCGCCGTTTGGTGGATTACACCCTGGCGAAGTACGGACGTGTGGACATCCTCATCAACAACGCGGGCATACAGCATGTGTGCAAACTGGAGGAGTTTCCCGAGGAGCAGTGGGACTTCATGATGCGGCTGATGCTCGACGCCCCCTTCTACCTCACCAAATACTGCATCCCTTCGATGAAGGAGAACCACTGGGGCCGCATCATCAACATAGGATCCATACAGGGGTTGGTGGCCTCGCCGTTCAAGTCGTGCTACGTCACGGCCAAACACGGTTTGAACGGCCTCACGATGGCCTCGGCCCTGGAGCTGGGCGAATACGGCATCACGGTGAACAGCATCTGCCCCGCCTACGTCGACACCCCGCTGGTGCAGAAGCAGATAGCCGCCCAAGCCAAGGAGCACAACATCAAGGAGGACGAGGTGATTACGGACATCATGCTCCGCAACTCGGCCATCAAGAAGCTCCTCGACCCCGTGGATGTGGCCAAGGTGGCACGATTCCTCTGCTCCGACGGAGCGGCCATGATTACCGGAACCGCCATCCCCGTGGACGGCGGCTGGACAGCCAACTGATGTTTTTGAAAATATTGCCCGATGTTCAACACAATCAACGACATACCCGACCGCAGCATTCATTTCGACGGCATACCCAACGCCCGCCAACTTGGGGGCATTGTGACCGCTGAGGGGCTCCGTGTGAAGAACGGCCTTCTGTTCCGCTGCGGGGTGCTCTCCCGAGCCTCGGATGCCGATATTGCCAAGCTGACCGACGAGCTGCACATACGCCACATCATCGACCTCCGCACCGCCTTCGAGGTGGGGCACGAGACCGACCGCTTTGTGCCGCACACCACCTACGTCAACATGCCCCTCAACGACCAGAACAACAATATCTGGACGCTGATTTTGGATTACGAAGGGAGCAGTTTTTTGGACAAGATGCTCCGTTTTTCCTTCACCGAGCAGGCCAAAACGATGACCCGCAAGCTATATACCGGCTATGTGACCGACGAGTTCTGCCAGCTGCAGTTTGCCGCCTTCCTGCACACCCTGGCCAACCTGCCCGACGGCAACCCGCTGCTGTGGCATTGCACCCAGGGCAAGGACCGCACCGCCCTCACGGCGGCCCTGCTGCTCTTCGCCCTCGGCTGCGACAGGGAGGCCGTGGTGGCCGACTTCGACTATTCAAACGTCCCCTACCGCAAGGCGGTGGAACAGGCCTGCCAGCAGCTCCGCGACATGGGCGGCAGCCGAGAGGAGGAAAAGGTGGCAGAGACCCTCATCGGGGTGACGACACCCTATTTCGAGGACGCCCTCGACCTCATCGACAGCGAATACGGCTCCATGGACACCTACCTCCGCGACATCCTCGTGGTATCCGACCAAGACATTGAAACTTTGAAGAACCGCTATTTGGAATAAGAATATGAAAAAGACATACTCCTTCAACCTATTGATTTTGACAGTGGTGCTATTTCTCGCACCCCTGCCGCAGAGGGCCTTGGCCTCCGAAACCTCGCGCCCCACGCCCTTGCTGTGTCAGACCTCGCCCGACAAAGGCAAAGCCTCGGAACGCACCATTTATTTCGACAACATACCCAATGCCCGCCAATTGGGCGGCATCGTCACCACCGACGGCCACCGTGTGAAGACAGGCCTGCTGTTCCGCTGCGGAGTGCTCGCCAAGGCCTCGGATGCCGACATCAATCGGCTGGTCAATGAGTTCCACATCCGCCACATTGTCGACTTCCGCACCGCCTTCGAGGTGGGACGCGAAACCGACCGCTTTGTGCCCCATACCAGCTACATGAACCTTCCCATCAACGATGAGGACAACAACTTCTGGATGACGGTCATGCGGATGGAGGGAAACAGTTTTGCGGAGAAGATTGTCCATTTTGCCTTTCTGAAAGAGGCCAAAGAGGAGGCGCGGAAACTATACACCGGCTATGTGTCCGACGAGTTCTGCCAAATCCAGTTCGCCACCTTCCTGCACACCCTCGCCAACCTGCCCGATGGCGACCCGATGCTGTGGCACTGCTCGCAGGGCAAGGACCGCACCGCCGTGGCGGCAGCCCTGCTGCTCTTCGCCCTCGGCTGCGACAGGGCGACCGTGGTGGCCGACTTCGACTTCTCCACCGCCGCCTACCACAAAGCGGTGGAACAGGCATGTCAGCAGGTCCGCAACATGGGCGGCAGCGACGAGGAGGAACGTGTAGTGGCGACACTCATCGGGGTGACAACACCCTACTTTGAGGAGGCCCTCGACCTCATCGACAGCAAATACGGTTCCATGGACAGCTACATCCGAAACATCCTCCAAATCTCGGAGGAAGAAATCAACACATTGAAAAATCGTTATTTAGAATAGAATTAAAAATTAAGAGTTGGTGCGACAGTCATAATACTCAAGCCACAAAGGCTCCCGTCCCACTCATAAATAAATCATAAGTCATAAATAATACATGAAGAAATCATTCTCAACAAGGCTCAGCCTCAACATACTGCTCATCGTGTCGATATTGTTCATCATATCGTTGGGAGTGGTGGCTGTATCGTCGCACAAGCTGATCGCCGACGAGGCCACCCGCTCGGCGCAGAACATTCTCAAGGCCACGATAAGCGAGATCGAGGTACCCCTCAACACCATTGAGGTGTCGACCCAGGCAATAGCAGGCATCGCCCGCTACACCTTTGGCGACGAAAGCCAGATACAGGGGCTCACCTGTCAGGCGGTGGGCAAGAACCCCCTCATCGTGGGGTGCGCCATAGCCTTCCCCAAAGGCGGTTACCAGGGCAGGGAACTATTCTCGCCCTACTGCTACCGCGATAGCGCCTCGCAGGACATCATATCCATCAACCTGGGTCACGACAACTACGACTTCACCCAGGAAGAGTGGTTCAAGGTGCCTTTTGAGACCAAGAAACCACATTGGAGCAATCCCTATTACGACCAAAACGGCGGAAAACAACTGATGACCACCTACAGCGTGCCCATCATCGACGAGAAGGGCGAGGTGCTGGCCATAGTGACCGCCGATATGCCCCTGCAATGGATGGAGGACAAGGTGGGCAGCATACGCCCCTACGAACATTCGTTCACCAGCATCCTCTGCCCCGACAACACCGTTATCGGCATTCCCGACACCGCCCTGCTGCAACAGGGCCACGAGATGCTGAAGAACAACCAGCGGGTGGCAGCCATCATAGAAGAGATGAAAAAAGGAAACGACAGCGTGATGCGTTTCGCCAATGGCGCCACAACATATTTCACCACCTTCGGCCCGCTCCACAACGGGTGGTCGCTCTCCATCATCTGCAGCTACCGCGACGTGCTGGCACGTTCGTCACAGATGCACATCATACTCTTCTTCATCGGTCTCATCGGCTTGCTCATCATGTTCATTATCTGCTACCGCCGTATACGAAGACTCACCCGCCCCATCACCGAGCTCTCCGACTCGGCGCTGAGCATGGCTAAAGGCAATTTCAACACCCAGCTGCCCGAAATCACCTCCGAGGACGAGATGCTCCAGCTGCGCGACGCTTTCGCCTTTATGCAGACTTCGATAAAGAACTACATCAACGAGCTCCAAACCACCACGGCGGCCAACAACCGCATGGAGGGCGAACTTTCGGTGGCACGCGACATACAACTGGGTATGCTGAGCCACGACTTCCCCGCCAACATCCACGCCCTGCTGACCCCCGCCAAGGAGGTGGGAGGCGACCTGTACGACTTCATGGTCAAGGACGGCAACCTGTATTTCGCCATAGGCGATGTGTCGGGCAAGGGTGCACCCGCCGCCCTGCTCATGGCCATCACCCGCTCGGCATTGCGCTTTGTGGTGAACCTCGGGCTGCCCCTCAAGGAGGTGATGTCGCGAGTAAACAACAGCATAGCCGAGGCCAACAGCAACGATATGTTCGTCACCCTCTTCATCGGTCGCATCAACCTGTCCACAGGCCACTTGCAATACTGCAACGCGGGCCACAACCCCATCATCGTCATCACTCCCAACAGCGAGCCCTACTACCTCAAAGCCAAAGCCAATCTGGCAGCAGGCCTCTTTGCCGATTTCCCCTACGAGGAGGAATCGCTCGATTTGCCCAAGGGATCACGCCTCCTGCTATACACCGACGGTGTGAGCGAAGCCGAGGACAAGGACAAGGCCCAGTATGGCGACGACCGCCTCCTGCAATGGACCTCCAGCAGCATTGCCCACAACCTCGACAGCGAAGAGAAATCCGTGGTGGACGCCCTCTACGAATCGGTCAAAGACTTCACTCAAGACGCTCCCCAAAACGACGACATCACCATCATGTCAATCAAGATTTGAAATTTTAAATAAACAACCATGAAAAAACGTTTCGACCCTATCAAAGAAAAATCCAGCGAGATAATAGAATATCTCATGGCATCGCCCGATATTCCGGCTGACGAAGGGTTGCAGTTCAAAATACGCCTTTCGATAGAAGAGGCCGTGGAGAATGTGGTGAACTACGCCTACCAAGACGGCATCGGCTGGCTGGAAGCAGGCACAAGCATCGACAACGACGGCCTGAGGCTCACCATAGAGTTGCGCGATGCAGGCATACCTTTCAACCCCCTCGACAAGCCCGACCCCGACATCACCCTCTCGGCCGAAGAACGCCAAATAGGCGGTTTGGGCATATTTCTCTGCAAACAGCTGATGGACGACATCAACTACCGCTACGAAAACGGAAACAATATTCTCACAATGTCAAAAAATTTAATCAAATAAGATATGAACGTTACTATCAACACCGATGGCCCTAAAACCTTAGTCACCCTCAACGGAAGACTCGACACCACTAATGTGGCTCAATTCCAGCAAGACATCGACCCGCTGCTCAAACTGGAACAACCCGACATCGACATCGACTGCACCGACATGGAATACACCTCCAGCCAAGGATTGCGCATGTTCCTCATCCTCCAAAAGAGCGTAACCGCCAACAAGGGCAAAATGGTTATGCGCAACATGAAGCCCCAGGTGAAAGAGGTGTTCGACATCACGGGATTTTCTAATATCATCACCATATTGTGAGGGAGGCCGGATTTTTCCGGAAATGCCGGAAGTTCCTGGAATACCGGATATTCCGAAAGTTCCGGAGATACCGGAGAGGCCGGACTTTTCAAAAAAACTGAGAACCTTTTCATCCTATAAAATAAAATCATGTTAGACCTCCACTGCCAGATGATTCTTGATGATTACCGCGAGAATCTTGAATCCTTCAACAAAATGAAGGACATTGTTGAGAGCACGCTCCACAAACTGGTGAGCGACAACGGACTTTATGTCAACGCTATCGAAGCCCGCATAAAGACCGAGGAAAGTCTGACTGGGAAACTGGAGCGCAAAGGTCACAAATATAAGATGCTCGACGACATCACCGACATCCTTGGGGCCAGGGTCATCACCTTCTACACCGACGAGGTGGACAAGATTGCCGCCTTGGTGGAGAAGAATTTCGATGTGGATTGGAACGAATCGGTGGATAAACGAAAACTGATCGATCTCGACCGTTTCGGCTACCAGTCGCTCCACTACATCTGCCGCATTCCCAAACACATCTTTGCCGCCCCCGAGCACCCCGAGATCAACAGCTACCGTTTTGAGATTCAGATGCGCACAGCCCTGCAGCATGTGTGGGCCACCATCAACCACGACACGGGCTACAAATCAGGCATAGAGATTCCCAAAGAGCACCTGCGCAACATCAACCGCATCGCGGGAATGTTGGAGCTGGCCGATGAACAGTTCAGCCGCATCCGCATGGAGATTTCGGAGTATCGCCGCAATGTGCAGGCCCTTGTGGCCGATGGCAACTTTGCCCAGGTGCCTCTCGATGGCGACACGTTCCGCAGCTACCTCGCTCTGGAGCCTTTCAACAAACTGGCCAACCGCATAGCCCTCATCAATCAGGCAGAGATCTACGAAGACAACCTCCTCCCCTATCTCGAAGTATTCTCTAAGATGAAGTTCAAGACTTTGGGGGATATAGAAAAACTCATCAACGACTATAGCGACGATGCCTACCAGCTGGCCCTGCACCAAATTGCGGGCACCGACCTCGACATTATCGCCCTGTCTGTCACCATCCAAAACCTTTGCTGTGTATACACTTTGCGACAAGGCTACGGCATAGCAGGATTGGAAGTGCTCTTCAACATTCTCGGAGGCACCGAGACATCAAATCACCAAAGAGCCGAACGTATTTTCAACCAAGCCCAAAAAATCAACATTTGCTAACCCATTAAATTGTTTGCTATGAATAAAGAACTCAACACCGAATTACTCGACCGCGCAATCATTTATGCCGTGAAAGCTCACGCCAACACCGAACGCCGCGGCAAGGGATTTCCCTATATCGTCCACCCGATGGAGGCAGTAGCCATTGTGTCCACCATCACTCCCGACCAGGAACTTTTGGCCGCAGCGGCTCTTCACGATGTGGTTGAGGACACCGATGTAACCATTGAAGAGATTCGCGCCGAGTTTGGCGACCGCATCGCCACCCTTGTTGCTGCCGACAGCGACACACCTGGTGGCAGCTGGCACGATCGCAAACAAGCCGCCATCGACAGGCTGGCCAAAGCCTCTTACGACGCCAAGGTGGTGGCCATGGGCGACAAATTGTCAAACATGCGCGCCATAGCCCGCGACTACGAGCTTGTGGGCGACCACCTTTGGGACCTCTTCCACGCCCCCAACGGCAGACCCGACCACGAATGGCATTATCGCGGCCTCGCAGGCTCGCTCTTTGAGCTCGCAGGTACCTTTGCCTACCGCGAGTTCGTGGGCCTCATCGACAAGGTCTTTGGCGAGATGGATATGGATCACCCCGTACTGGTAGACATCAACGACTACGAGGAAAGCGGCGGCGGCTTCTGCGCCACCAGCTACAACCACAAGGACGGCAAGACGATGTCCAAATTCTACGACGTGCAGGTGCCCAACGCCTTGCCCATACAGGAGCTGATGCTCTCCCGCCGTGTCAACCGCATGGGCATACCCACCCCCATGTCGGGCCGCCTCATCACCGACGGCACACGCACAGGCGTCGAGTACCACCGCATCAAACCCAAAGAGTCTTTCTCACGCTATATCAGCAACCGCCCCGAAACGTTGGAGGACATCGCCGTCCGTTTCGCCCACATGACAAAAAAACTGCACTCTACCGAATGCGACAAGAACCACTTCGAATCTGTGACCGACCATTTCCACGAGATTGTGACCCACAGCGAGTTCTTTACCGAGGAGGAGAAGCAGCGGATGCACAAGTCCATCCACGACACCCCCGAAGCCGACACCTGCATCCACGGCGACCTCCATATCGGCAATGTCATCACCACGGGCGGCCCGCTGTCCAAAGATGTTCAGAAACCTGTCTAC
>JAZUIX010000227.1:0-21896 GCA_045642445.1 Bacteroidales bacterium
ACCACCAAGCCCACCCCCGACGACTTCGCCGGCCGCAACTGACGCCACTCCTGTCTGGACAGGCATGCCTTATCGCATGGCGGCATTATCTCTTGAAACAGTTCTCCGTTATACCACCAATATTTGACAATTATACAATTAATGTACGAGATATGTACGACACTATGTCGTACATATCTCGTATATATGTCGTATCATAAGAGAATCTTGATAAAAGAATCAGCAAGCCACTTTTTTGAATTGAAAATTGGGCTGCCGCCACTCTTTATTTTTCATTCTTAATTTTTCATTTTCCCTGTTGCTTTTTCTTGGAATTTGGCGCTGTCGATGATGAAGCGTTCGTGGGTGCCTTCGCCGATGAGGCCGCACTCGTCGTAGGCTCGGACGCGGAAGAGGAGCCGCCGGCGGTCGACTTCGACAAGTTCGCTGTCGCACCATACGCGCATGCCTACGGGGGTGGCGGCACAGTGCGAGACGTCGATGTGGGTGCCTACGGTGCCCTGGCCCTGGGCGAGCAGGGGCACGACGCTGTCGTTGCAGGTGCGCTCCATGAGCGCTATCATCATGGGGGTGGCAAAGACTTGCACGAGGCCGCTGCCGATGGTGTCGGCGGTGAGCGCGGGGGTGACGGTTTGTTCGAGGTGTCCTTTGGTTCCTATCATGTCGCGGTGTGTTTTTTGTTTTTGCAAAGATACGATATTTATGTGAAATAATTTGCTTTTTTTGCCGTTTTTTTTATTGGGGGTGTGATTTTTTGCCCCTTTTGGTTGTCTAATATTGTAAACTTATTGTAAACTTTATTGTAAACTTTGACCTTATGCCCGACGTTCAGCAGACTTTCCTCCGTTTTATCGCGCAGCATTCGATGGCTATAGAGCATGTGTGCCGCACGTTTGGCGGCAGCTGCAGGGAGGATCGTGAGGATTTGCGGCAGGAGATTGTGTTGCGGCTGTGGACGGGCTGCGGAGGGTTCAGAGGCGAGTCGAAGGGTGTGACGTGGGTGTGGCGTGTGGCCACGAATACGGCCATCAACTGGCGGAAGCAGCGCAGCCGAGAGGTGCCCACGGAGCCGCTGCCGGAGTATGACTGTGCGGAGGATGTGGCCGAGAGGGAGGAGCTGGAGTTGCTCAACTCGCTGATTGTGCGGCTGCCTATGGCCGACCAACGACTGCTGCGGCTGTATCTGGATGCGTGGAAGTTGGGCGAGATTGCGGAGATGATGGGGATGAGCGAGACGAATGTGCAGACCCGTATAGGGCGTATTAAAGACAAGTTGAAAAAAATGGTGATATGAAACAGATTGACGATATTATCGAACAGATTAGAGAGAAGAATATGGAATGCCGTTGTGAGTGCGACGGTGTGGAGGAGGGCCGTAAGGTGTGGCGATATGTGGCCGCAGCGGCTTGTGTGGCGTTGATTTTTGGCATGGTGATGCTGTGGCCGAAGGATTCGCATACGCAGACGGCGCCGCTGCTGGCGAGCACGGAAGGTGTGACGGAGGGGTCGCAGTGTGTGGCGCAGGAGGATACGGCGTGGTTTTTGACCAAGGTGGTGAGGGACACGATGCGCAAGGTGGGCGGTTTGTTGCGCCCGAATGATGCGACGCTGTACGCCTACGTCGACACGCAGCAGTTTTTCCATTCTGATACGGATCGTGGGGAGGATGTCTTTAGGGCTGTGAAAGGGTCGGAGGCGAGTGCGGACGCGCTGCGGCTGAGGAACGAGGTACGGGTGTGGTCGAGTGATGCGATAAGAATGAAGAACGAGAAGTAATAATCAAATAATCTTTTCTTTATGGCTACAAAATGGTGGAGAAAAATGTTTCTCCTATGGGCGGTGCTTGTTTCCGCCCAGGGGATGGCACAGACGTTGAGCGGCACGGTTAGGGATGCCAAGACGGGTGATCCGGTGATGTTTGCCAATGTGGCTTTGTTGCGGGAGGCCGACAGCAGTTTTGTTGGTGGCACCACGAGCGACGAGCAGGGGGCTTTTGCCTTGACGGTGGAGGATTCGGCGGCGTTGCTGCTGCGGGTGTCGGCTATAGGGTACGAGCCGCTGTATGCCGTTGTGGAGGGTTTTCCCGAGGTGTTGCGGATGGTGCCCACGGCGGTGAACCTGGCCGAGGTGCAGGTGACCGACAAGAGGCCCCTCTATGCCGTGGACGGCGAGAAGAAACTGTACAACGTGAGCGAAGACCCCAGTGTGCAGACAGGTACGGCAAGCGACGCCCTACAGAACGCCCCAGAGGTGGAGGTGGATGCGGAGGGCAACATCACGCTGCGAGGCACCCAGGGGGTGGAGGTTTGGATTAACGATCGCCCGTCACACATGAGTGCCGAAGGTTTGAAGCAATACATCAAACTGATGCCTGCCAACACGATAGAGCGCATCGAGGTTATCACCAACCCTTCGGCACGCTATGGGGGCGGCAGCCCTGTGGTGAACATTGTGACCACGGCGAAGATCAAACGCAACGAGTTTTTCAGTTTCGGCGCCAATGCCACAACGAAGCCATACGTTTGTCCGTGGCTGAGCTATGTGTATGCCAACGACAAGTTCTCGTTCAATATCTACGCCAACATGGATTATGAGAGCAACTGGAATGAGCAGGAAGGCTCGGGGATGCTGCGGAATGAGGCGGGCGACACCTCGTGCAGCCGAGAGTGGGAGTCGTGGTGGCAGAATCGCAACATGGGCGGCTACCTCTATATCAACGGCCACTACGATTTCGACAGCACACGCACGTTGAGTTTCTGGGGAGGGATGTATCCGACGCACATCCGCAGCCAGGGGTGGACCGTGATGCACAGGACGGAACACCTGCTCTCGCCCAGCGACTACAGCTATCGTGACGACGATACCTGCATTGTTCCCCAGATGGGTTTTTACAGCGGGGTGGACTATACCCACATTTTCGACACCAACGGACACAAACTTTCTATATCGGCCTACGCCAACGGCTACGGATACAAAAACTATGCGCAATCTGCCAGGCGATATGCGGTGGTGCGGCAGTATGACTATTGGGTCGAGAGCCTCTCGAGAAAGTCGCTGCGCCCCGAATTGAGTTTGGAGGCCGACTATAGGCTGCCTTTTGCCCAACACTGGGAGCTGGAACTGGGAGGCGGCATCAGCAACGACAGGGAGGTTTATTCATACGCCTCGGACACCATCACGGCTGAGGGCCTTCGGCACGACTGGCTGCGCAGCTATGCCGACGAGACGCGGACACTGGGTTGGATGAGCTATGCCACGCTGCTGCGGAGGATAGGCAATTTCTCGGTCAAAGTGGGGCTGAATGCTGGGCAGAAGTATCTGTGGGGCGTGTGGGAAGGCTTTATGCGCGACACGGTGGATTCCGGGTATTGGAAGTTCGTGCCGTCGGTGCATTTGAGCTACCATACCGAGAATATGCACAATTTCGCCCTCAGCTATACCCGCAGGACCGAATTGCCCACGGCGGAACAACTGACACGTTTCGTGAATTACGGCACAGACAGCTATTCGGTAGGCAATCCTGCGTTGAGCCCTTGTTATACGCACAATGTGGAGGGATCGTGGGACAAGTATTTCGACAAGTTCGGATCGGTGGGGGCGCAGGTGTTCTACAGCGCCATTGTGGGGGGGATTTCCACGTTGCAGGATGCCGCCATGAACGAGGTGTTGGGAGGCAGGACGGTGAGTTATCAGCAACCTGTGAATGTGGGCAACAGCAGTGTGGGCGGCGGCAGCATCAATATCACCTACAGGCCTTCGGCGTTTTTCAATGTGAGATTCAGCGGCATGGTGTATGATTATTACTACAAGATGCAGTACCGCCCTAGCGAGTGGAGGGAGGAGGATATGTGGTCGGGGAGCCTGCGCCTCAATGTGTGGGCGAAGCTGTGGGGCAAGCTACAGGTGTTTGGGACGCTGAACTATTCGGGGCGGAGGCTTGGGATGTTCCAGATAGCGGAGCCAGTATTCACCGCCGATATGGGGCTGAGTGCGGACTTCTTTGAGCGGAGGCTCTCGGTTTTTGTGAATGTTGCCGATATTTTCAACACCAATGTGAGAGGCATGGTCAACACCCATCCGTACAACAGCGCTGCAAATAGCGTTTCGAGCAACTCGCGCTATGTGTCGGTAGGGGTGACCCTGCGTTTCGGCAAGATGGAGCTGGAGAGCCAGGCACGACAGGGAGCGGAGTGAAAACAGATTATCTATTTTGTTTAATACAAAATGTTTAGTATATTTGTAGTGTAAAAATATTTGTTGATATGGATATAAATCCCTTTGTATTAAATCCGTATGAGAAAAAAGAGCTGTTTTGCGACCGCGAAAATGAGGTTGAAAAACTGGTGAAAATGGTCGAAAATAGGGAAAATATCACCTTGATTTCGCCAAGAAGATACGGAAAAACGGGCCTTATTTATCGTCTTTTTGACGAGTTGAAGGATAGAAAGTCGGAGGTGGAGACCTATTATGTGGATGTTTTTTCGACGCGAAATTTGGCTGAATTTGTCACTCGGCTGACAGAGGCGATGGTGGGAGTGTTGCGGAAGGAGTCGCTGATAAAGCGTTTTTTCACGTCGTTGGGAGGCATCCGTCCGCTGCTGAGTTACGACCCGCTGTCGGGGAGTCCGCAGGTGGCGATAACGTGGCAGTCGCATCAAGAGAAGCAGATGACGCTGAAGGCCATATTGGAGTATTTGGAACGTGGCGGAAGGCCTGTGGTGCTGGCTATTGACGAGTTTCAGCAGGTGAGGGAGTTTGAGGATTGCAATATGGAGGCGCTGCTGAGGACGTATGTGCAGCCGTTGCACAATGTGCGGTTTATTTTTTGCGGCAGCAAGAAGCATGTGATGCTTGAGATGTTTGCCGATGCGCGGAGGCCGTTTTATGAGAGCACGACGCTGTTTTTCTTGGATAAGATAAGTTTGGAGGCATACTCGGAGTTTGTGGGACGGCAGTTTGCACTGCGAGGACGAAGTATCAGCGACGAGGCGGTGGAGTGGATTATGGAATGGACTCGCAGACATACATATTATACGCAGTATCTGTGTAATAAGATTTTTGCCACAGGCAAGAAGGAGGTGGGGCTGAAGGATGCCTACGCGGTGGCTGGCGAGGTGCTGAAGGGGATGGAGATGAGCTTTATAGAGCTGAAGTCGCTGCTGACGACGGGGCAGTGGAACTATCTGCGGGCGGTGGCCAAGGAGGGGGTGTTGAGGCAGCCGACAGCATCGGTGTTCCTCACACGCTACGGCATCGCTACGGCGGCAGGGTCGAAGCGGATACTCGCTGCTTTGATGGACAAGGAACTAATATTGTCGACCACTACGATGGATGGGGTGGAGTACTGTGTGTACAACGTGTTCTTGTCGCGGTGGATGGAACGGAGATAGAGGAAAGGGGTCAGACGTACCAGGTGAAGCCGGCGAAGGGGTCGCTGCGGTCGGCATCCTGCTGCTGGGAGAGCTCCTGCAGGCGACGGATGCGGCGGACACCCCATTTCCACATCTTGATGTCGAAGAGGATGAAGACGAAGAGGAGCAGGCCGGAGAAGAGGCCGCCGATGCTTTCGGGTATCATGAGCAGGGAGTCGAAGGTGCCGTGGAGGAGCATGGGGTAGAGGAAGGCTTTGAAGAGGTGTGAGGCACGATGGTCGGCATCGAATTTGGCCAAGGCGAAATGATAGCCCATGGTGACTCCGAAGAGGAAGTGGCCTGGCACGGAGAGAAGGGCCCGCACGGAGCCGGTGACGAAGGCCTCCTGGTAGGTGTCTTGAGCGAAGACGTAGCCGATGTTTTCGAAACAGGCGAAGCCGAGGGAGACGAAGGCGGCGTAGACGATGCCGTCGAAATATTCGTCGAATTCGCGGCTTTTCCATACCGCCCAGGCGAGGAAGAGGAGTTTGAAGAGTTCCTCGGTGCAGCCGGCGACGATGTAGCCTTCGTAGAGGGCGCTGAAGAAGGGAATGCCGAGGTTGAAGAGGTCGAGGAAACGCTCGACGATGGCAACGGGAAAGACGGCCAGAATGCCGAAGAAGAAGGCTTTGATGAGGAGCCGCACAGGCTCTTTCTCAAAGCGGTCCTGTCGATAAACTACCACCGAGAGTATGATCACGGGCAGCACGGCGAGGGCAAGGAGGGAGAGGTTCATGATGGTGTTTGTGTTGATTTTTTCTGCTGCAAAGGTACAATTATTTTTTGAATTGTGAGTTATTTTGTTTGTGAAACGATATTGTTCATATTCGGATTATTTCAAACAACTGTTCGGCACAAGGGTGCAGAAGCTCTCGATAGACGCGGGTTTCTGCTGCCCGAACCGCGACGGCACCCTCAACACGGGAGGCTGTACGTTTTGTAACAATGATGCTTTTAACCCGTCGTATTGCCAGCCCGAAAAGAGTATCACGCAGCAGCTGGACGAGGGAATTGAGTTCCATGAGTGGCGTTACCGCAAGGCGGGGAGATACCTGGCCTATTTTCAGGCCTACAGCAACACTTACGCGCCGTTGGAGGTGCTGAAGGATAGGTATGAGGAGGCGTTGCGGCACGAAGGAGTGGTGGGACTGGTGATTGGCACGCGGCCCGATTGTGTGGACGAGGCGAAGTTGGACTATATCGCCACGCTGGCACAGAGGCATTATGTGGCGGTGGAGTACGGCATTGAGAGCTGCTACGACAAGACTTTGGTCAGAATTCATCGCGGTCACGACTACGCCTGCACGGTGCGGGCGGTGAAGGCTACCGCAGAGCGGGGTATCCATTGTGGCGGACACCTGATATTAGGGCTGCCAGGAGAGACGAGGGAGGAGATGCTGGCAGAGGCGGAGATGCTCTCGGCGCTACCTTTGGAGAGTGTGAAGCTGCACCAATTGCAGATATTGCACGGATCTTTGATGGCGCAAGAGTGGGCAAGGGGCGAGGCTACAGCGGAGAATGGGTGGCTGCCCCCCTTCGGATTAGAGGAATATATCGGGCTGGTGTGCGACTTTGTGGAGCGACTGAGACCCGACATGGTAGTGGAGCGTTTTGCTGGCGAGGTGCCGCCCCGTTTTCAGGCGGCTCCCGAGCGGAGCTGGCGCAGAGCTGACGGCAGGCTGATACGCAATGAGGAGATACCTCAAAGGGTGACCGCAGAGCTGGAGAAGAGAGGCACGTGGCAGGGCTGTCGCTGGACAGGGAAGAATTGATTTTAGACGATCTTTCCGCAGCAAAATCAAGACCAAAAATTTCATGAAATCATTTTTTGAGGTTGCCTTCAGAGAAATAGAGGGCAATAATAAAGCCCGCAATGGAGTTGCGGGCTTGGAGGTGTGATTCCGCTGCGATTCGAACGCAGGACCTACTGCTTAGAAGGCAGTTGCTCTATCCAGCTGAGCTACGGAACCAATCCGTAAGGTGAGGGAAATGAAAACTCGTTTTTATTTCCGAGCCGAGGATTGGCCGCGGATGCGAAGCAGACGCAACCTTTCACTTCTCTCTTTCCTTTTTGTCGGGACACCCAGATTCGAACTGGGGATCTCCTGCTCCCAAAGCAGGCGCGATAACCGGACTACGCTATATCCCGTGAGTCGTCGTTTGCAAGAAAAAAGACGCCTTGCGGACGTCTTTCCTTCTTTGGCGGAGAAGGGGGGATTCGGACCCCCGGTACCCTAATCGAGTACGACAGTTTAGCAAACTGTTGGTTTCAGCCACTCACCCACCTCTCCGTAGCTGTGCGATTTCTGTAAAAACCTTTGTTTCCCCTACGCGAAATCGGGTGCAAAAGTACAAACTTTTTTTGAATTACGCAAAACTTTTTTGTATTTTTGCATCAAACAGCGATAAATTATTTCTTATTAGCTTGATTTTTAACGCCATCAATTTTCTTCTGAATTTCCTCTTGGTTGCCCAAATAGAAGTCTTTTTGTAGCTTCATGTTGTCGTCAAACTCAAAAATGTAGGGTACGGCGGTGGGTATGTTGAAGCCCACAATTTCGTCGTCGCCCATGTTCTTGAGGGTCTTCACGATGCCGCGGAGGCTGTTGCCGTGGGCCACGACGAGGATTTGCTCGTGCTGTTCAAAGGCCTTGAGGATGGTGCCTTCGTAGTAGGGCATGAGGCGTGCGATGGTGTCCTTGAGGGCCTCGGTGAGGGGCAGCTCGGCATCGCTGATTTCGTTGTAGCGGGGGTCGAGGCGAGGGCTGCGGGGGTCGTCCATGGCCAGTGCTGGGGGCTGGACATCGTAGCTGCGACGCCACTGCATGAGTTTCTCCTTGCCGTATTTCTCCTGCGTTTCGGCCTTGTTTTTGCCTTGCAGGGCGCCATAACTTTTTTCGTTGAGGCGCCAGCTTTTCTCCACGGGCAGGTAGTCCATGTCCATGGCGTCAAGAATCTGGTTGAGGGTCTTGACGGCGCGTTTGAGATAGGAGGTGTAGCACATAGTGGGGCGGTAGCCCTCTTCTTTGAGCAGACGACCTGCTGCGAAGGCTTCGCATTGGCCGAAATAGGTGAGGTCAACATCGGTCCAGCCGGTAAAAAGATTCATTTTGTTCCATTCGCTTTCGCCGTGGCGTACAAGGATAAGTGTTTTCATATTATATTATTGTTTTATTTTTCGACCATCGGTGAAGATGCCTTCCTTCAAGACTCCGCGGTGGGAGAGGACGACGAGCACGATGCCGCCGATGATGAAGGGAACGCTGAGCCATTGGCCCATGTCGAGGGTCATACCTTTTTCGAAGTTTACTTGTTCTTCTTTGACAAATTCGATGATGAAGCGCATCCCGAAGAGTGCGATGAGCCACCAGCCAAAGAGGCGCCCGTTGTGAAGGCGGCCTTCCTTCTTGTGGTAAACCAGGAGGCACACGAGGAAGATGATGAGGTAGGAGAGCGACTCGTAGAGCTGCGTGGGGTGTTTTGGCACCGTCTCGCCGTTGCGCTCAAAGATGAAGCCCCACGGCAGGGAGGTCTGCACACCGTAGATTTCGGAGTTGAAGAGGTTGCCCAGGCGGATGAAGGCACCCCCGAGGGCTATCACGATGACCATGCGGTCGAGCACCCACCACACGTTGATTTTGTTTTTCTTTTGGAAGAAATACATGGCGATGAGGATGGCTACTGCTGCACCATGGCTAGCGAGACCTTGGAAGCCTGAGAATTGTCCCGTTTGTAGGTTGAAAGGGAGGAATATCTCGGGCCAGTGCTCAGCTGTGCAGAAATAGTCGGGCTCGTAGAAGAGGCAGTGTCCCAGGCGGGCACCGATGAGCACACAGAGGAACACCCAGATAATCAAACTGTCGAGAATCTTGATGTCAACCTTTTCGCGGGTGAACATCTTGTTGAGGATAAGGTACCCCAGCAGGAAGGCGAAAAGGAATCCCAGCGAGTAGTACCTCAACCCGAAGGAGCCGATGTTGAACATCACAGGGTCAACATTCCAATGTACAAAATTGAGCAACATATTATTGGTTATTAGTGAATAAGTGATATGTGAAAGGTGAAAAGTGAAATGAATGTGTTCGTATCACTTTCCACCCTCCGCGTATCGCTGATACATTACTTTGCGTAGTTGACGGCGCGGGTTTCGCGGATGACCGTGACCTTGATTTGGCCCGGGTAGGTCATCTCGTTCTGAATCTGGCGCGAGAGGTCGAAACTCAGCTTGGTGGCTTCGGCATCGTTCACCTTTTCGGCTCCCACGATCACGCGCAGTTCGCGGCCTGCCTGGATGGCGTAGGTCTTGACCACTCCGGGGTAGGTCATAGCCATATCCTCAAGCTTCTTCAGGCGGTTGATGTAGGCCTCGACAACCTCGCGGCGAGCACCAGGACGGGCACCGCTGATAGCGTCGCACACCTGGATAATGGGGGAGATGAGGTTGGTCATCTCGGTCTCGTCGTGGTGGGCACCGATGGCGTTGCAGACATCGGGATGCTCTTTGTACTTCTCGGCCAGTTTCATGCCGTAGATTGCGTGCGGCAGCTCGGGCTCGGTCTCGGGCACCTTGCCTATATCGTGCAGCAGGCCTGCGCGTTTGGCCAGTTTGGGGTTCAAACCCAGCTCCGAAGCCATCGTAGCAGCCAGGTTGGCCACCTCGCGGGAGTGCTGCAGAAGGTTCTGACCATACGATGAGCGGTATTTCATACGGCCCACCATACGCATCAGTTCGTGGTTCATATTGTTGATGCCGAGGTCGATGCAGGTGCGTTTTCCCACTTCGGCAATCTCTTGTTCGATTTGTTTGCGGGTCTTGGCCACCACCTCCTCGATGCGGGCGGGGTGGATGCGTCCGTCGGTGACGAGCTTGTGGAGCGACAGGCGGGCGATTTCGCGGCGTACGGGGTCGAAGCCGCTGAGGATGATGGCGTCGGGCGAGTCGTCGATGATCACCTCCACGCCTGTGAGCGATTCAAGGGCGCGAATGTTGCGGCCTTCGCGACCGATGATGCGTCCCTTAACCTCTTCGTTTTCAAGGTTGAACACGCTTACGGTGTTCTCTATGGCGTTCTCCGTTGCGGTGCGCTGGATGGATTGGATGACGATTTTCTTGGCCTGCTCGTTGGCGGTGATTTTGGCCTCTTCCACGATGTCCATGATGTTGTTCGAGGCTTCGGCCTTGGCCTCCTCGGTCATCATTTCCACGAGGTGCTGCTTGGCCTCGTCGGCGGTCATGCCGGCAATGTGCTCCAGCTTCTCGATGCTATCGCTATACACTTTCTCCACTTCTTCCTGGCGTTTGCGGAGTTTTTCGATCTGGTTGTTGAGGTTCTCGCTCACCTGCTTCAGTTCGTTGCTCTTCTTCTGCAGCTCCTCCACCTTCTGGTTGAGGGTCTGCTCGCGTTGTTTGAGCTTCTGCTCGGCCTCGCGGATGACGCTGTTCTTCTCGTTCACCTGCTTGTCGTGTTCGCTCTTCATCTGGAGGAACTTCTCCTTGGCCTGCAAAATCTTGTCTTTCTTGATGATTTCGCCTTTTTCTTCGGCGTCTTTGAGCACCTGTTGGCTCTTGGCCAACAGCTTGTTGCGGAGGGCCCCGGTGGCGAGCCACACGCCCACGCCGCCTCCGACGATGATTCCGATGATGATTCCTATTACTAAGTTCATAATTTGATAAAGTGTTTTTGTTGTGGGAACGGGAGCTGCAGTGTCGGGTCTTTCAGTTCAATTCCAGTTCAAATAATCCTGCACCAAGCCCTCCGGGAGTTATGATAAACTCTGATCTGATAGGATTTGAGTGCCGGGTGTCTCAGCCGTACAGCCTACCCACCCCTGAGCTTACTCGGTTTGTAAATGGTGTTGAGTTTACAAACTGTTTCGGGTTGGTGCAGGATAACCCTTGTGGTCAACTAATGATTACGCAGTCAGTCTGCCAAAGGCTTGTCGAGCAACTGGTTGAGGGCCGTGAGCCTCTGCTCCAGTTCGGTGTCCTTGAATTGCTGTCCCTCCTGCAGTTTCAGCAGCCGGGTGATATGTGTCAGCGACACCATGGCCAGCAAGTCCTGCCCGTCTTGGTGGGCGTACATCTTTCCGTAGTTTTTTGCCTGCGTGTCAATCAGTTCGGCGGCCTTGCGCAGGTGCTCTTCCTCGGCCCTGTTGATCTTCAGTCGGTAGGGCCTGTTGAGTATGTTCACTGTTATGGAAAGTTCGTCCATGGTCTATTCCTTCGGGGTCTGTTCTTTGCTGTTTATTATTGCCAGACTTTTATCTATACTTCGTATCAGTTGGTTAATTCTTAGTTTTATCTCTGCAGAATCGCCCTTTTGAGTCAGCGCGTTCCCTAGTTTTAAAATTTTGTTCTCTTCTTCTAAATTATTAATTGTTATATTTTGAATTTTTACCTGCTCTTGCAGCTTTTGGCGTTCCTCTGCCGACTTTGCCTCCGCGGCACGCAGACGCTCGTTCTCCGCTATCAGCCCCTTCACTTTGGCCTCGATGGCTGCTACTGTGGTTTCAAAGTCAAACATTTCTACGTCAATATTACACTACAAAAAGCGGTGCAAAGGTACAAAAAATATTTAATATATACAAAAAATATTTTAATTTTCTTTTCCCGCATCCTCCACCTGCCGTTCTTCTGCCTCCCCTTGTGCCTTATTATGCTTCCGAAATGATTCCACTATGCTTCCGACATGCTTCCGATATAATTCCGACCTATATATCGGAACCATATCGGAACCATATCGGAGGCATATCGGAATCATATCGGAATCACAGCGAAGTATCACCGAAGGAGCTGCCTTTCTACTCCGTCCCTTCAAAGAGGATGAAATTCTCCGGCATGGCTCCCTCCTCTGCACTCGGCTTAAAGAAAACGATGCCCTTTATACAATATAATAAGATTTTTGTCGTTATATCAATAATAAAATAATGTTTCGCGCTATGTTGAAGAAGATGCCGATTGGCATACAGGGATTTGAAGGTCTGCGTAAGGATGGTTATGCCTACGTGGACAAGACCCGTCGGATGTATCAGATGGTGGATTCGGGAAGGTACTATTTTTTGTCGCGTCCGAGACGTTTTGGCAAATCGTTGCTCGTTTCGACCCTGAAGGCCTATTTCGAGGGCAAGCGCGAAGTGTTTGAGGGGCTGGAGATTGCCCAGTTGGAACATGATTGGGTCAAGAGACCCGTGCTGATGCTGGATTTGAACACCAACAAGTACGACGCCCCCGAGGTGCTGGAGATAAAATTGGACGAATCGTTGCGGCAGTGGGAGGAATTGTATGGTTGCGAACGTGAAGATTTGCCCTTGGGAATGCGGTTTGAGAATGTCATCCGTCGTGCCGCCGAGCAGACGGGGCACCGCGTGGCGATACTTGTGGACGAATACGACAAGCCTATGTTGCAGGCTATCGGCAAGCCCGATTTGCAAGAGGCTTACCGCAATACGTTGAAAGGCTTTTATGGGGCTTTGAAGTCGATGGACCCCTACATTAAGTTCGCCTTCCTGACAGGTGTGACCAAGTTCGGCAAGGTGAGTGTGTTCAGCGATTTGAACAACTTGATGGACATATCGATGGATGCGGAATATTACGACATTTGCGGCATCACGCAGCAAGAGCTGCTCACCTATTTCGTCCCCGAGGTGGAGGCTTTGGCCGAAGCCAACGAGATGACGAAAGAGGAATGTGTGGAAAAGTTGCGGAAAGAGTATGACGGATACCATTTCCACCCCAATGTGCAAGGTATGTATAATCCTTTCAGTGTGTTGAACACGCTGAAACGTAAGGAGTTCGGCAGCTACTGGTTCGAGACGGGCACCCCCACCTATTTGGTGACTTTGTTGCAGATGCACGAATACAATTTGAAGGAGATGGCACAATCGGAGGTGATAGCCGATGTGTTGAACAGCGTGGACATTGCTTCCACCAACCCCATCCCTGTGATTTACCAGAGCGGCTACCTGACCATCAAGGATTATGACCCCGATTTCAAGACCTACACCCTCGGCTTCCCCAATGCCGAAGTGGAGGAAGGCTTTATCAAATACCTCCTGCCACACTACACTGCGGTGGACGAAGTCGGGACGGGTTTTTGCATAAAACAGTTCGTAAAAGATGTGCGCGAGGGGCGTACCGAACAGTTTGTGGAGCGTTTGCATAGTCTTTTTGCCGACACTCCCTACGAGTTGGTGAAAAATTTGGAGAACCACTACCAGAATGTTGTCTGGCTGCTGTTCAAACTGTTGGGCTTCTACGTTCAGGCCGAGTACCACACAAGCCGTGGACGTATTGATTTGGTTGTGAAGACGCAGGACTATTGCTATGTAATTGAGTTCAAACTGGACGGCACCGCCGAGGAAGCTTTGGAGCAGATCAGCAGCAAAGACTATGTGCTTCCCTTCCAAATGGAGAACCAGCAAATCATCCGCATAGGCATGAACTTTGACCCCAAGACCCGCAACATCGAGCGGTACCTTGTCGGGTGACTTCAAGACAAACGAACTGAAAGTTTATTATAGAAATATTGAGACATTAGTGACTGTAAATCAAAATTATTCTTATCTTTGCCACAAAAATATAGCGTAATGATGAAGAGACTTACCTTTGCAACGGCCTTGTGCCTTATGTTTTTTTTGGCTTTGCCCCAGTGCGAGGCTTGCACCAATTTTCTGTTTTCGAAGGGGAGCACCACCGATGGCAGCACCTTCATCACATACGCCGCCGATAGCCATACCCGCTATGGGCAGCTGCGCTATAGCCCCGCCGCCGATCACCGTCCCGGCGAGATGCTCGACATTTACGATTACGGCAGCCTTAAGTACCTCCTTTCCATCCCCCAGCCGGCTCATACCTACAATGTGGTGGGCTTCATCAACGAGCACCAGCTGGCCATAGGTGAGACTACTTGGGGTGGTCGCAAGGAACTGGAGAATGGCAATCCGAAGGGTATCGACTATGGTAACCTCATCTATATCACCCTCATGCGGGCCAGCAACTGCCGCGAGGCAATAAAGGTTATGGACGAACTCACCCGCACCTATGGCTACAGCAGTGGCGGCGAGAGTTTTTCGTTGGCCGACCCCGATGAGGTGTGGATTTACGAAATAATTGACAAGGGTGGCGAGCAGGGGGCCGTGTGGGTGGCCCGAAGGGTGCCCGAAGGCTATGTGTGCGGCCATGCCAACCAGGCTCGCATCACCACTTTCCCCCTCGAGGGCAAGAACGCCCAGAAGAAGGCTTACGGCAAGGGCTATCACAAGAGTCTCAGCAGCAGGAATCTGCAATATATCGACGACCCCGAGGTGGAGTGCGTCTACAGCGACGATGTGATTTCGTTTGCTCGCAAGAACGGCTGGTTTGAGGGAGCGGACGAGGCTTTCAGTTTCGCCGATGTTTATAATCCGCTCACTTTCAGCGGTGCTAGAGCTTGTGATGCGAGGGTGTATGCCATGTTCAACCGTGTGGCGCCCGACATGAAACGCTACGAGGCTTACGCTATGGGCGACCTCAAGGCCGAGCGGCTCCCGCTGTGGGTGAAGCCTGACCATAAGGTGAGCCTCCACGAGGTGATGGAGTTGATGCGCGACCATTTCGAGGGCACTTCTATGGATATGACGCAGGATGTGGGAGCTGGCCCTTTCCATTGTCCATATCGCTGGAGGCCAATGGGTTTCAGCGTAGATGGAAAGAAGTATGTGCACGAGAGGGCCACCTCTACGCAGCAGACCGGTTTCAGCTTTGTGGCACAGTGCCGCAAGTGGCTCCCCAACGCTATGGGGGGTGTGCTGTGGTTCGGGGTTGACGACACTTACAGCACTTGTTATTGCCCCATGTATTGCGGCCTGACCGAAGTGCCGCTTTGCTTCCGCGAAGGCAATGGTTCGATGAGCGAGTATAGCGAAACGGCGGCCTTCTGGCTTTTCAACCGTGTGGCCAATTTCTGCTATCTGCGCTATGATGTGATGATACAGGATGTGCAGAAGGTACAACGTCGTTTGGAAGAAATGGAAATTGCTGAAGACGTGGATTTTGTTGTTGCACATGCACCCAATTTTTCGTTCCAGGATTTGAACGTGGCCAGCCGCAAAGCGGCAGAGCGGATGATGAAGGAGTGGCGTGCCCTTGACCAGTTGCTGCTGATGAAGTACATCGACGGCAACATCAAGCAGGAGCAGGAGGGCAGGATTCTGACCACCGAGACGGGCGTGGTGCGTTTTCCTGCACAGCCGCCCTATCCCGAGTGGTTCTACCGCCAGATTGTGGAGGACCACGGCGAGGTGTTGCAGGAAAGGTAAGCCGAGGCCTGTGGCAAATCTTTTTATAGATTAAAATATTTTTTGTATCTTTGCAAACCAACTTAATCTCCCCTGAAAGGGGAAAAATTGCGATATGGAGTTTAAATTGAATACGATAGAAGAGGCTATTGAAGATTTCAAAGCCGGCAAATTTGTCATAGTTGTTGACGATGAGGACCGTGAGAACGAGGGCGACTTTATCATGGCCGCCGAAAAAATCACTCCCGAGCATGTGAATTTTATGCTCAAAAACGGTCGCGGAGTGCTCTGCAGCCCCATCACCGAGGACCGCTGCAAGGAGCTCAACCTCGATATGCAGGTGCATGATAATACATCGCTGCTCGGCACCCCGTTCACGGTAACCGTGGACCTGCTCGGCAATGGTTGCACCACTGGCGTTTCAATGCACGACCGTGCTATGACCATCAACGCTTTGGCCGACCCGAATACGAAACCTCATGATTTGGGCCGCCCTGGCCACATCAACCCCCTCCGTGCCCGTAACGGTGGTGTGCTGGTGAGGGCAGGCCACACCGAGGCTGCTGTTGACTTGGCTCGTCTGGCAGGACTTTATCCCGCAGGTGCCCTGATCGAAATCATCAACGATGACGGCACTATGGCACGTATGCCCCAGTTGGTCAAGGTGGCGGAGAAGTTCGGTTTGAAAATCGTCACCATCAAGGACCTTATTGCCTACCGCGTGGCTCACGAAACCCTCATCCGCAAGGAGCAGGAGGTGTTTCTTCCCACTGAGTGGGGCAATTTCAACCTCATCGCCTACACCCAGCTCGACAATGGCGCCACACACTTGGTGCTGAAGAAGGGTGAATGGCAGGAGGGCGAACCTGTGCTGGTGCGAGTACATTCGAGCTGTGCCACAGGCGACATCTTTGGCAGCTGTAAGTGCGATTGCGGCGACCAGCTGCACCGCGCCATGCAGATGGTGGAGGAAGAGGGTAGAGGCCTGGTGGTTTATATGAGCCAGGAGGGCCGTGGCATAGGTCTGGTCAACAAACTGCGTGCCTATCACCTGCAGGAAAAGGGTCTCGACACCGTGGATGCCAATCTGCAGCTCGGCTTCAAGGCCGATGAGCGCGATTACGGCATCGGAGCACAGATTTTGCGCGACCTCAAGGTCACCAAAATGCGCCTCATCACCAACAACCCCGTGAAACGTACCGGTTTGGAGGGCTACGGCTTGGAAATCACCGAGACGGTGCCTATCGTTATCAAGCCTAACCAATACAACGAGAAGTATTTGAAAACCAAGCAGGAACGTATGGGTCACGAACTGCATTTGGATTAGTGTTTGAACGTGAGAAATATAAATAAAATATTATAGATAATTCATATATCAAAAAAAATTTGTATATTTGCAATTTGAATTAATTTGAAATAAATAACTATAAATAGTTTATAACATTATGGGAACCAGTATTATATTCCTTATTATCGGAGCCATTTTTGTGAACAATGTGGTTCTGTCTCAGTTCCTCGGCATCTGCCCGTTCCTGGGTGTGTCGAAAGATGTGAAGAGTTCGCTCGGTATGGGTGCGGCAGTTTTGTTTGTCATGCTGCTGGCCACGTTGGTGACGTACCTATTATATTATTATGTGTTGGTACCCTGCGGACTTGGCTATCTTCAAACCATCGCCTACATCCTTGTGATTGCAGGTCTCGTGCAGATGGTTGAGATTATTCTCAAGAAAATCGCTCCTGCACTGTATCAGACGCTGGGCGTGTTCTTGCCCCTGATCACTACCAACTGCGCCGTGCTGGGCGTGGCCCTGTTGGTGGTTCAAAAGGAGATGAACCTTTTGGAGAGTGTTATATATGCCGGCAGCATTGCTATCGGTTTCACCCTTGCACTGGTCATTTTCGCTGGTATCCGTGAGCAGATGGAACTCACCGGTGTGCCCAAGGGCATGAAGGGCGTCCCCATCGCTTTGGTCACCGCCGGTATCCTCGCCATGGCTTTTATGGGTTTCAGTGGTTTGGTTCCTCTGCCCTAAAACTGGTAAAAAAAATGTATTAAAAAGTGAGAAAAATCGACAAAAAAACACCTCAATTTTGCAGTTTTCAACACAAAAAATACTGAATTTCAGAGAAAAATGAGGGTTTTCAACAAAAAAATGCATTTTTTAACAATTTGAATTTTAACAATTTGAGAACGAATTAAGTTTTTTTGACATTTTTTTTCTTTTTAATATTAGAAAATGTAGTACTTTTGCACCCGATTAAAAAACCTAGTAAAGATAACTTTTAAAATTTAAAGAGATGAAAAAAGTAATGTTCCTTATGGCTGTCGCCGGCATGTTCGCTTTCGCAGCTTGCAACAACACTCCCGCTGAGGAGCCCGTTGATTCCACCGCTATCGAGGCCGCTGAGCAGGTTGTCGAAGAAACCATCGACACCAACGCTGTTGAAGCTGTTGCCGAAGAAGTCGTTGAAGCTGTTGCCGAATAATTAGGAAACAACCGAAAAAAGTAAGGTCGACTCAGTCGACCTTATTTTTTTGTATTTCCAACTTTTTTTCGTATCTTTGCATTTTATTATAGAAACAATATTATGACAGACACTAATAAACGAGAGATTGTTTGCAGCGGTATTCGCCCTACCGGCAATCTGCATTTGGGCAACTATTTCGGTGCCCTTCGCAACTTTGTCAAGATGCAGGAGGAGCACGACTGCTATTTCTTTATTGCCGACTACCATTCCCTCACCACGCATCCTACGCCTGATGACCTCTATGGTAATGCCCGTCAGATCCTGACGCAGTATCTTGCTTGTGGTTTGGACCCCGAAAAGGCCACAATCTATCTGCAAAGCGATTTGCCTGAGACAATCGAGCTCTATCTTTTCTTCAATATGAACGCCTATCTCGGCGAATTGGAGCGTGTGACCTCTTTCAAAGACAAGGTCCGTCAGAACCCCAATAACGTCAATGCAGGCCTCCTCACCTATCCCACCCTCATGGCAGCCGATATCCTTATCCACAAAGCCACCAAGGTGCCCGTGGGCAAAGACCAGGAGCAGCATTTGGAGATGACCCGCACTTTCGCCCAGCGTTTCAACAACATGTACAAGCACGAGGTGTTCCCGCTGCCCCAGGCTTTCAATTTTGGCAGCGAACTGGTAAAGATCCCAGGCTTGGACGGTAGTGGCAAAATGGGCAAAAGTGAAGGCGAAGGCAACGCTATTTTCCTGAACGAAGATCCCAAATCCATCCGCAAGAAGATTATGCGAGCCAAAACCGACAGCGGTCCTACTGAGATGAACCAGACCAAACCGGTGGAGATCGAGAACCTTTTCACGTTGATGAAGGTGGTTTCGACTCCCGACACGGTGGAATATTTCGACGACCTATACAACCGTTGCCAAATCCGCTATGGCGACATGAAGAAACAGTTGGCCGAGGATATGGTCAACTTCACCGAGCCCTTCCGTCTGCGTATAGAGGAGCTCGCAGCCGACGAGGAGTATCTGCGCCGTGTGATGAACCAGGGCAAAGAGAAGGCTCACGAGAGCGCCCGTAAGACCATTGATGAGGTTCGCCACGTCATAGGTTATCGAAACTAATTGTACCACGAAATCATCGTCATTATGAATAATCATGTAGTCATCATGGCCGGAGGCATTGGAAGCCGTTTCTGGCCTCTCAGCACCCCCGAATTTCCCAAGCAGTTTATCGATATATTGGGTTGTGGCCGCACGCTCATACAACTCACCGTAGACCGTTTTCAAGGCGTTTGTCCCATACAGAATTTTTGGGTGGTGACCAATGCTGCATACGTGGATATCGTAAGACAGCAGCTCCCCGATATTCCCCAAGAGCATATTCTTGCCGAACCGGCCGCCCGCAACACCGCTCCCTGCATAGCATGGGCCTGCTGGCGCATCAAACAAGAGTCGGTCGATGCCAATGTGGTGGTCACTCCTGCCGATGCTGTGGTCATGAACCCCGAGGAATTCCGCCGTGTTATCAAGAACGCCCTCTCGTTCACACAAACGCATAACGCTATTGTCACCATCGGCATCAAGCCCAATCGCCCCGAAACGGGTTACGGCTATATCAAGAGTCTTTCCTCATCTGCCCAAGGCGAAATACTGGCAGTGGAGGCCTTTAAGGAAAAACCAAATTTGGACACCGCCAAACAATATCTTGCCGAAGGTTCCTACCTTTGGAATGCGGGCATCTTTGTGTGGAATGCCGCCACGATAACAGATGCTATCCGTACCTATAAGCCCAATCTTGCTCACGACATGGACCTCATGAAGAGTGAAGCCGATGTGCAAACCATCTTTCCCAACTGCGAGAAGATATCCATCGACTATGCCGTGATGGAGCCTGCTGCAGCCGAAGGCAAGGTCTTCACCCATCCCGCCGATTTTGGTTGGAGCGATTTGGGCAACTGGGCCTCCTTGCACGAGAAACTCAGCCATGATGCTGCCGGCAATGGTGCTGTGGGCAATGTGAAGATGTATGAGTGCAGCAATTGTGTTGTCCATGCCGAGGATGCCAAGAAGGTCGTTTTGCAGGGTTTGGACAGCTATATTGTTTCCGAGAAAGGGGGGCAGATACTTGTCTGCCGTCGTTCCGAAGAACAGCGCATCAAAGAGTTTTCTCAGAATTAGAAAAAGGATTAACATATCCAAAAAAGATAGCGGCCTACTTTTCAGTGGTCGCTATCTTTATTATTGTCGTGTCGGTTCGTCGTCCTATTCAATCCAGCCTATGATGTCGCCTTTCTTCACCATTTGGCCTTGCTTTACGCAGGTGTCCACCAAGCGTCCACCTTTCACAATGTGCATAGGCATGAGTGCGTAGCTGGCCTGAATGATGCAGAAAGTGTCGCCTTCTTTGTATTCGCGGCCGGGAGCAGGGGCGATAGAGGTGTCTTTGAAGTCAATCTCCCAAAGTATCTGGCCAGTGGCTTCGGCCACGATGGGGGTAGCATTGGCGTGTTTGTCGCTGATATAGTTGGGGGTCAACGTGGCAGGACCCGCAACAGCGGCTGCGGGAGCCTTGGGGGCTTGCTGTTGGGCTCTGAGCTGTTCCACCTCTTTGTTGAAACGCTCTTTGGCTATGCCCGATTTGTAGTCGCGATACTGGCGGTCGTGCATAGCCAGTTCAAAGAGCTCCTCATCGTCTTCGCCACGGTCCCAGCCGTTAGCCTCCATCTCCTTGATGTATTCGGGGAGAGCGTCGGGATAGAAATCCTGCGGATTGCCCGTGTAGAACTCCATATTGTTCTGCTTGGCCAGCTCCACAATCTCGGGAGCCAAAGGTCCGGGCAGTTTGCCGGCACGGCCGAGAATCATGTTCCAGCTGTCTTTGTCAATCTGCGAGAAACGAGGCTTGCCCTGGGCCATCGACATGAGGTTCATCAAGGCGATGTTTTTGGTGTATTGGCTGAAGGGGGTCACCAATGGGGGATAACCCAACTTGGGCCAGATATACGCCACCTCGTTGAAGAGCTGGATGGTGAGGTCGTCAAACGACACCTCGGGTTTGCCGTTCTTCTTGAGAGCCATGTTGATGGCACTATGCACACCCTTGAGGTCGCTCATCATGCTGCCCATCATACCGCCAGGCAATCCGCAACCCACCAGCATAGAGGTGCAAATCTTGTTCTTGGGGTTGATATAAAGGCCCAAGAAATCGTCAATAAACGACTGCGTGAGGGCTCGGGCGTCCATATAGGCGTTCATATCGATGTCCTTCACCAGGAATCCGTCCTCTTTGAGCATAGCCTGCACGGCAATCACGCCGGGATGCACCATGCCCCATGCCAGTGGTTCCATAGCGGTATCGATAACGTCAGCACCGGCACGGGCCACCTCCAGGATGGAGGCCATGGCAAAACCGGGACCCGAATGGCCGTGGTACTGCACAATGATGTGGGGATACTTCTTTTTTATCTCGTACACCAGCTTTCCCAGGAATGTGGGACGTCCGATGCCGGCCATATCCTTCAGGGCAATCTCATCGGCACCAAACTCCACCAACTTGTCCACAATGTCCATATAGTACTCCACCGTGTGGATAGGCGAATAAGTGATGCTGAGGGCGGCCTGGCTGATCATGCCGGCCTCCTTGGCATACTTTACCGACAGCTCGAGGTTGCGCGGATCGTTCAATCCGCAAAACGAGCGCATAATGTCCACCCCCTGGGCCTTCTTCACCTT
>JAZUIX010000228.1:0-20440 GCA_045642445.1 Bacteroidales bacterium
ATAGTAAGCAAGCTTCCTCTGCTCTCGCTCCTCTGAAGGGTTATGCTGAAGCATGTCCCTTCCTCGGCTCGGCATAGTAAGCAAGCTTCCTCTGCTCTCGCTCCTCTGAAGGGTTCTCGCTTCGCTATCGAAACTTGCGGCAAGGCTCTTCTCTATTTGTCGGTCACTAAGCGCACCGACTGGCCATTGCTGCGGGCAGCGGTGTAGAGGCGGAACTCGGTGCCGTCCATGTAGATTTCGTAGGAGGCATCCTCGGTGTAGACACTCGACGACCAGTAGCCTCCATAATAGTTGACCAGATCGACTTTGCAACCCTCACGATAACCCGCCGCGGGCAGGAATACGGCTCCCGCCTGCTGCATGTCGTTCCATTCTGCCACGGTGTAGACATTGGTGGCATAACCCATGTCGTAGCCATAGTAGAAGGCGCACCCCGATGGCAGCACCCAGGTGTCGGGCAACAAAACAAGTCCGTATTGTTCCCCCTCGGGGGTGCCGAGGTCGGTGATGGTGGCAAGTCCTTTCTTGACAGAGGCACTTTTGCGCGATTTGAGCAGATATTCCCACTCCTGCACGGTGAGGGTGCGCCATTGCCCCACCCTGTTGCCGCCATTGTAGATGGCATTGTTCACGCCCCAATCGTACTGTGTGCCGGCGATGTCGGCCAGGGCCAAGGAGTCGCCGTAATGGCTGTTGGTGTCGTCGGTCATATAGGGCATGCAGCCATTGAAGCCGCTGGTGCCCCACCCGAAGAGGTCGATCCAGCCGCTGTATGTGGTGTCGATGCCGACATTGTCGATGCCGACCACATCGTACTGATTGGCAGCAAAACGCCACTGCCCCGACGAGGCTTGGTATTGCAAATTGCCCTGGGCAAAGACGACTGTTTTGCCGTCAGCCACGGTGAAACGGGCGTTGATGGCCCCCACGGTGGGGTACAATGGAGGTTCGACGGGTTCTTTTTCCTTTTCTTTACAAGCCACGAAAGACAACGCTATCAGCGAGAGTATGGCGGATACAAGTATAATTTTTCTTTTCATAAATTAAATGCAAAAGTACGATTTTTTTTCTGATATTGGAAATATTTTCGTATTTTTGCAACAGAATTTGTAAAAAGTGACTTTGTGATTAGTGGTTTGTGATTGGGAGGGCGGTAGCTATCTCATCAAGAGTTACAAATCACAAAGTACAAGTCATAAGCCCCTAAAACCCAACACCTATGATGTACACCATCCTCAAAAAGCAGCTGTTGAACAGCAATCAGATTATTCTCATGGAGATTTCGGCACCGTGGATTGCACAGTCGGGCAAACCTGGCCAATTCGTCATCGTAGTGCCCCGCGACAAAGGCGAGCGTGTGCCCCTGACTATCTGCGACATTGACCAGGATAGGCAGAGTGTGACCATTGTGTTCCAAGTGGTAGGCGACAGCACACGGCTGCTGAGCGAGATGAAGGAAGGCGACCAGCTGTTTTCCATCGTGGGTCCGCTTGGCCGAGCCAGCGAACTGCTCGAGGCCGACGACGTCGAGCGCAAAAACATGCGGCTACTCTTCGTTGCCGGAGGTGTGGGCACGGCACCTGTATATCCGCAAGTGAAATGGGCTCACGAGCAAGGGATCCGCACCGATGTCATCATCGGCACCCGCACCAAGGAACTGTTGTTTTTTGAAGACAAGATGCGGGAAGTTTGCGACAACCTATACATCATGACCGACGATGGCAGCTATGGCGAGAAGGGGTTGGTGACAAACAAAATCAAGGAACTCTGTGCCGAGAGCGTCCCCTACACCCACTGCATTGCCATCGGTCCCCTGCCGATGATGAAGTTCGTGTCGTTGCTGACCAAGGATTTGGGGCTGAAGACCATTGTGAGCATGAACTGCATGATGGTGGACGGCACAGGCATGTGCGGTGCTTGTCGTGTGACGGTGGGCGACAAGGTGATGTTCACCTGCGTTGACGGGCCCGAATTTGACGGCCATCTGGTTGATTTTGACGAAGCCGCCCGACGCCTGAAACGTCCCGATGAGCGGAAATACCGCATAGCCACCGTGGAGGAAAATTCGGATGGCACCACCCACCGCTGCAATCTCAGCGGGGCTGCGGAGAAGGCCCTTTGCCGCCAAAAGCCCCAGGAGCAAGACCCCATGCTGCGGGCCAAGAATTTTGAAGAGGTGTCCTTCGGATTTACGCAAGAACAGGCCGTGGCTGAAGCCCGCCGCTGCCTCCATTGCAAGAAACCGATGTGTGTAACCCAATGCCCTGTAAGCATCAAGATACCCGACTTTATTGCCGCCGTGGCCGAAGGCAACTTTGCCCAAGCCGCCGAAATCATAGATCAAGACTCGGCTCTGCCCGCCGTGTGTGGCCGTGTGTGTCCGCAAGAGAACCAGTGCGAAGGCAGCTGCATCTTGGGCAAGAAGGGCGAACCCATAGCCATAGGCGCCTTGGAGCGCTTTGTGGCTGACTGGAAACGGGAACAGGGTGTTGTAGGAGAGGTGGAGAATAGAGAAGAACACACAAGCCTTCAAACTCCCAAGGTGGCCATCATAGGCAGCGGTCCTTCGGGCCTCACCTGTGCGGGCGATCTGGCCAAGAAAGGCTATCGTGTGACTATTTTTGAAGCTTTGCACCACGCCGGAGGTGTGCTGGTATATGGCATCCCCGAGTTTCGTCTGCCCAAAAAGAAGGTGGTGGAACCCGAAATTGAGAATTTGCGCCGCTTGGGTGTCGAAATCAAGACCAACGTCATTGTGGGCAAAAGCGTCACCATCGACGATTTGTTTGACAAACACGGCTTCCAAGCCGTATATATCTCCAGCGGAGCAGGATTGCCGAAATTCATGAACATTCCCGGCGAGACCCTTGTGGGAGTGATTTCGGCCAACGAACTGCTCACCCGCACCAACCTGATGCACGGCTACGACAAAGCCTACGACACCCCCATATATTTAGGCAAGCGTGTGGCTGTGGTAGGTGGCGGCAATGTGGCCATGGATGCAGCACGTACCGCCAAACGCCTCGGCAGCGATGTCACCGTGGTGTATCGTCGTGACGAAGGCGATATGCCCGCACGTCGCGAGGAGGTGCACCACGCCAAAGAGGAAGGCATCAACTTTGCCTTTGTAACGAATCCTGTGGCCATATTGGGCGACGATCAAGGCAATGTACGAGGTATGCGCTGTGTGCGTATGGCCATGGGCGAACCCGACGAGAAAGGCCGCCGCAAATTCAGCACCATTCCTGGCAGCGAATTTGAGATGGAGTTCGACACCGTAGTCATTGCTTTAGGTACAAGCCCCAACCCGCTGATTAAGAGCACCACGCCAGGTCTTGATACCGAAGTGTGGGGCGGATTGAAAATTGGCGAAGACGGACAGACGAGTCGCCCAGGCGTATTTGCCGGAGGCGATGCCGTGAGCGGAGCCGCCACGGTAATCCTCGCCATGGGTGCAGGCAGATTGGCCGCGAAAGGCATCGAGCAGTATTTGGAAACGAATAAGGTAAAATAGCCCTTTGATGTTCCTATTACGGAATATTTTTGTATAATAACAAAGCGGAGGCAGAAAAATGATTTCTGCCTCCGCTTTTGTTGTCAACAATAATGATTACTTTTGGTCTTTTTTGTCTTTGTGGTGGTGTTTTCTTTTCTCCGCCATTTTCTTTTGGATGGTCTCTTTTTGCTCTTTGGTGAGGATTTGGTCAATCTTCACACGGAGTTTGTACATCTCCTTGGTGACGGCAGCCTCTAAGTCGTTTTGTTTGTCGACGAGGGGGAACAAAGCAGCTGACTGGTCGCCTTCCTTGTGCATCAACACATGGATGCTGTCGCGTATCTGCTTGAGTTCGGCATTGTACTTGTCGATAACGGCTTTGTGATCTGCACGAGCTTCGGCCAGTTTCTTTTTCTGCGTGGCAGTCAAATCATCAACCATTCTTTCAATCTTAGGAGGCTCTTTGCGAAAAGTCTTACCGTGATGTGACGGATGGGGTTGCTGTGCCCACAAGAAAGTGGTGAGCAACAAGGATGCTGTAATTGTGAGAATCTTTTTCATTTTAATAAGGGTTTTATTCGTTTAACAAACATTCTGCGACTGCAAACTCGACATATTCGTCGTCAGCGAAAGTGCCATAATCATAATGATAGTCGTACACCTCGGCCAACATGGAACCAATCTGGTTGTCGTGGTAATTGTTGGTGTACTTCAATGCCACACTAACTCCCGCAACCAAGAGCAGGCAGGCCGCTGCGGCATAGATGTAACGACGGATGGGCTGTTTTTGAGGTTGTTGACCTACGAGCAAGGGCTTGTTGGCCACTTGGCTCATCACCTGGTCAACCACATCAACCTTACCTGTGTAGTTAAGGTTTCGCAACTCTTCTATAATACTATCATTGTTCATAGGCATATTGACTATTGTTTTTTGTCAAGCATTTTTTTCAAATTTTGTCGTGCACGAAAGATGAGAGACTCAACTTTTGCCACACTGCACTGCATCACTTCGGCAATATCGTTGTAGGAAAAATCATTAAAAGTGTAGAGGGCCAAAGCCGTGCGCTGTTCCTGATGCAGCCGTCCCATTGCCTGATGCAATTGGCGGTGGCGCTCCTCGCGAATGATTGCCTGTTCGACATTGAGGTCTGACGAAGATGTCTCGGGTTGTTCATAACCGTCAACCGATGTTATCATTCGGCGGTTGTGTTTGATATCTTTGCAAACCACATTGAGGGTGATGCGATAAATGAAAGTACTCAGTTTCGATTGGAACTTGAAGCGGGGCAAGGCGCTATAGAGTTCGACAAAAACCTGTTGTGTTAATTCGGGGATATCCAAACTGGAGCCTCCCAACTTGTAACAAAGGTTTGCGACAATTTCCTGGTACTCACGCACGATTTCCGCATATCGGTCCACGTTGCCGGCCAAGATATCACGTATTGTCTCTTCTTCGTTCATGGTCGAATCTGTTATTAAGTATTAGTAACTTTCTTTTTATTGCAGTTTTTGAATGTTTTTTTGAATAATGCTGAATTAAACCAGTAATCAACCCTTATTATTTATATTTAAATTCTTCTATATCACGACGTTCACGTTTGGTGGGGCGACCTGCACCTCGGTCACGTTTTTCAAAGGCATATTGACGCACAATCTGTATACGCTCATACTCCTCTTGTGGTGTGCGATCCGTCATATAATTTTCCACCAACTTGGCCCCTACCCTATTGCCCAAAAGTTGAGTGACCTCAATAACTTTGTGCAGCTGTTCGATAGAGACCTCATATACTTCGCCGACTTTTATCTCGTGCGAGGCTTTGACAGGTTGTCCGCCCAAACGCACATGCCCGCAACGACAAGCCTCTGTGGCAAGGCTGCGCGTCTTGTAGAGACGCACAGCCCACAGATATTTGTCGATTCTTATTGGTTCATCCATATCAATTGTTTCTAAAGACGTAGGTGATGGTGCCTGTCTGTGTTTCGGGAGCATCCGACTTGGCACTGAATTTGGCCCGCATGGCAGCCGATTTGGCTTGGTTGACAAGTCCCGCATCGGTGATAGTGGAGCCTTTTTCAGGGGCAGATGTCTGAGTCACGCTTCCTTCACGATTCACCCATATTTTTACCACAATCTTGCCTTCCTTGTTGGTGCTTGTGCTGGGCGAAGGGAGCGCTTTGGCGCTACGTCCCGTGAGGCTGAAACCTGTACCTCCATTGCCAGGATTACCATCGTAACGCTTGGAGTTGGGGTCGCCACCCTCTTTGCCCATATTGCCCGAGCCGTATGTGTTGCCTTCGCTGCCGGCATTCTGGTTTTTATTCTTATTGCCTTTATTGCCGGTAAAGAGTGCGTTTTTATTGATTTCGGGCTCTTTGGGAGGCTCCGGCTGGGTGGTGGTAGGCGTCGGATTGTCCTGTTTTGCTGTCGAAGGTTTATTAGAACTGTACAGCGGAGTGGTCGACTCGTGACTTTGGGTAATCAATTGTTCCGTAGCCGAAGCCGGACGTGGCGCACTGGATGGTTCCGAAGCCTCAGGCATTGGATTATCACCCAAACCAAAATCGCTATTGCCCAGGTTGACCTCAACACCCTCTTCGGGTATGGGAGGATCTGGTGGGTCGTAGCCGAAGGCCAAGCAGACAATGATGGCAAGGAGCATTGCCAAAGCTGTAACGCCTCCGGAAATCAACTTATTTGTATCTTCGCGTGAAAGTTTCATATCAGATTTATAAATGAAAAGATTATCAGATTAATATTGAACATCTGAATATCCATTCGATTAATTTTTAGGTGATGTGGCCAAGATAACCTTGTGCTTGGTGCCATTCTGCTCGTTGATAGCATTAACGGCATCAATAACATTGACAACATACTGCACGGGGACAGTCTTATCCGAGCGAAGCACCACACAGGCATCGGTGACACCAGGTTCGATGCCATTGGTGATAAGGGGTTGAAGACCTTCAACATCAGTAGGTGTTTCATTCACTTGGAAGTTGAAACCTTCATCGATATACACCGTGACATTCTGCTTGGCCATCGTCTTGCTTCCACTTTCAGGGAGCAGCAATTTGACAGCGTTGGGGCTGATAAGCGTAGATGTCATCACAAAGAAGATGAGCAACAAGAACACCAAGTCGGACATAGTCGAATTGTTGCCCTCTACGCTGATTTTATTTCTTGTTTCAATCATTGGTTCAAGTGTTATTTGAATTTAAAATTTTGAATTAAGAATAAAGAGTACTACCGCCTCCACTATTCATTTATCATTCTCCATTTTTCATTATTATAACATCATGCCGGCTCGTGGAGCAGATCCATGAACTCGGTGGCACGCACCTCGATGTCAAGAACCACCTTATTGATACGGGTCACAAGCACATTGTACAAGAAATAGCAGATGATACCAACGACAAGACCGCCGATGGTTGTGACCATAGCCTCGTACATACCTGTTGCAAGCACTTGGATGTCAAGATTGTTTCCTGCAAAAGCCATATCTTGGAAGCATGTCACCATACCTGTTACCGTACCCAAGAAACCCAGCATAGGTCCGAGAGAAGACACTGTGGCAACCAACGAAACTCGTTTTTCCAAACGTGCCACTTCCAGTTTGCCTTCATTCTCAATAGCAGCCTGAATGTCCGACAATGGACGGCCCAAACGAGAGAGACCTTTGTCAATCATGCGGGCCAACGGAGTGTTGGTCTGCTTGGAGAGTTTGCGGGCACCATCAACATCGCCGTTGTGGATGAAATTACGAATGCTGTTCATAAAAGAATCATCGCTTTCGGTCTTCACAGCTTGGCGGAGCGCCAAATAGCGTTCAACTGCGATGTAGATAGCCAAAGCCAGCAAGATGGCCAGCACCAGCATAATCCAACCGCCCTTGAGAGTCATATCCCAAAGGGTGATACGTTCAGGAGAAGCAACGGCTGCAGCAGTATCAACAACAGTCTGTGCATCAGCCATGTCGGATTGAATAAAAAGTAATGGGTTCATTGTTTTTTGTTGTGTTTAGTTATTATTCAAAATGTAAATGACAATTTCAAAGAGGGTGAAAAGCCCGTAGCTTTAGTGATATCGGGCATCAACGATGGCTCCATACGCATAGAGAGGTCGTCGTTGATTTGAAAATCGTATAAATGACCGAAAACGTATGCATCAACCAAGTTGAGACCATACACCACGGCACCTATGATTATGAATAGTTGAAAATTCTTGTTATAAGACTGGTAAAGATTGTAAATACTGCTGTTGGGATAAGAGGTGTATCCTTCCATTTGAGGTGATCCACCTTCGATGCGGAGCAGATATTCATCTTTGAAAGCCTTCATATTGGTATAGTTATTATAAATCAAATAACCTACACCTGCAAAAGCGCCATAGATGATAGGAAGTTTCCACGCCTGTCCGTTATATACCTGTCCTGCACCTGGCAACAAAGAAAGCAGCAAAGCCTTATTCGCACTATGCTCTGCAACGATAGTCCTGTTCACACTGTCGGTATTACCCACAACCGTGTGTTTTTCCACATTGGTATCGGGAACAACCTGACCATGGACGGAGAGTGCCGCCACAATCATCAACAGTGTTATGAACAGACCTCTATGCATGGTGCGTTATCGGGGCTCACTGACGGAGCAGCTTCATGATTCGTTCAAAATCCTCGTCGTTGTTGAAGTGGATAGTCATAGTGCCTTTGCCTCGGCGAGAACGCTTGATGTCCACATCCGACTGAAGGTATTGACGCATCTGTGATGCTGCCGCACTATGCGTTGAAGGCAGTTCCTGCTTCACCAGCACAGATTTCTTTTTAGGGGCCTTGTCCTCTTTCACCAACTCTTCGGTTTGATGAACCGAGAGATGACGGTCAACAATGTCGTGCAACAGAGCGAGATGGCGCTCGGTGTCTTCCACATTGATGAGTGCGCGGGCATGTGCCATCGTTATCTTACCTGTGCTCAAAGCCATCTGTGTTTCGGCGGGGAGATTGAGCAGACGAAGATAGTTGGTAATCGTTGAACGGTCCTTGCCTACACGCTGACTGAGTTGTTCATGGGTGAGACGACATTCCTCAATGAGGGCATTGTAAGAAAATGCAATTTCCATAGCGTTCAAATTCTCACGCTGGATATTTTCCACAAGAGCCATCTCCATCATCTGACCATCGGTAGCCACACGGATATAGGCGGGCAGCTCAGTGATACCTGCCATCTGAGAAGCACGGAAACGACGCTCTCCCGCAATGAGTTGATACTTGCCATCGGGCATCTTTCGAACCGTGATAGGGGTGATAACACCCTGTTCGCGTATCGACTGAGCCAACTCTTCGAGGGCCTCCTGGTCAAACTCTTTGCGTGGTTGGAAAGGATTGGCTTCAATGTCTTTCACGGCAATCATATTGATAGCCGCTGTAACGGAAGTCTCGTTCCCATTGATGGATTCCACATCGATATTACCCAAAATGGCGTCAAGGCCACGTCCAGGTGTAAGGTGTTTCTTAGTTGCCATTATTCAGTTATAGAAATCTTATTACGTTTTAAAATCTCAGTAGCCAAATTGATATAGTTGATTGCTCCCGGACAAGTTGCGTCATACATAATGACCGACTTGCCATAACTTGGAGCTTCGGCCAGTTTGGTATTGCGATAGATGAGGGTGTCAAAAACCAAATGTTTGAAATGGGTCCTCACATCCTCCACCACCTGGCGAGCCAGACGCAGACGGGAATCGTACATCGTGATAAGCAATCCCTCTATGTTCAACTTTGGGTTGAGACGAGTCTGCACAATACGCACAGTGTTAAGCAGTTTACCAAGTCCCTCTAAGGCGAAATATTCGCTCTGGATAGGAATGATTACCGAATCGGAAGCCGTCAAAGCATTAACCGTGATAAGACCCAGCGAAGGACTGCAATCAATCAGAATAAAGTCGTATTCGTCCTTCACCGACTCCAGCGCACGGCTGATGAAATACTCGCGGTTCTTCTCGTTCACCAGTTCCACCTCCGCGCCCACAAGGTCGATACGGGTTGGAAGTATCGACAAATTAGGGGTGTCGGTTTCGACAATGCAGTCGTGAATGTCGGCCTGACCGAGGAAGCACTCGTAAGCGCTCTTCTCCAAGTTTTCAGGGTCGACACCCACCCCCGAAGTGGCATTGGCCTGAGGGTCGGCATCAACGAGAAGCACCTTGAACTCCATCACCGCCAGTGCGGCACTAAGGTTTACAGCGGTCGTCGTCTTACCGACACCGCCTTTCTGGTTGGCGATAGAGATAATTTTTCCCATAGCAGAAAATTAGTATTTGAAATCGATATCAGGAAAATCACTGTGTTTCTTCTCGCGTCCTTCGCCATCAAAATCATGATCGTTCTCAAACACGAGAGGCTCGGGCTCGATACCAGTCTCAACAAACGAGAAAGCATTGGCCAGACCTTTCTGGAATTTCTCGAAATCCTCTTTATACAAGAAGATCTTGTTCTTGTCGTAATAAAACTCACCAGTGTTGTTGTCAAACACACGACGGCTCTCGGTAATAGTGATAAACTTGTCCCCTCCACGTGTTTCCTTCACGTCGAAGAAATAGCGGCGTTTCCCTGCGGGAACGGCCTGCGAATACAATTCTTCTTTTCTATTTTCCATATCAGTTGAAATATTATTTTTCAAGTTGCAAAATTACCATTTATTTCTCACCTAAACACCATATATTTTCAAAAGTTATCAACAATGGCAGGTTAGTGTGACAACCTTTGCAACAATTTGTCTTTTTTGATTTTCCAGACATTAACGACAATATATGAATATTTTTGGCCTTCTCGCCCTGCCAATAATGTCAAATCTTCACATCAATCCAAGCCCGTTTGTGCTCGAAATTGAGACGTTGAAACGTCGTTGTACCTTCGTTGCACCTTCGCTACAAAGCATAGATTTGAGCGAGGATACAATAAGTTTTCTTCTCTATTTACTCAACACCTGTATGTGGCAAGGCAGCCCTTACCACATACAATTCCCCTCACAATTCACATTTCACAATTCACACATCACCATCAATGCTTATGTGTCATAATGTCAAGCACCGTATCGTCCACTTGGTCCATACCCACACGTCCGAGGCGTCCCAAGTTGCAGATAGAGTAGTCAACATCACGCTCACTCAAACCGTCGGTAGCATCCACAACCCTGTTGTGGTATGCCAATTCGGCACTCACAAAGGCGCTGTACAAGCCCGTGCTCATCTTCAGCGAGCAACTGGGTTTGGCACCATCGCACACCATGCCGGCCAAAGTGTTGATCATATTCTTGATGGCGAAGCACATCTGCTCAAACGAACCGCCGTGCAGATAAACTATACCGCACGACACACCGATGCTGGCGTTCACAATACCGCACAAAGCACTCAAACGGCCTATGCCGCGTTTGATATATATCGACATCAGGTGGTTGAGTACCAACGCACGGGTGATATGCTCCTCGTCGCAACCCTTGGCCTTGCCGTAATTATACACAGGCAGAGTGCAAGCTATGCCCTGATTGCCGCTACCGCTATTGCTATACACCGAGAGGGTGCAACCGTCCATGCGGGCATCGCTGGCAGCCACCGTGCGGGCCACCACCGTGTGCACAATATCTCCAGCCGCATTCTCCATCAGTATCTTGCCGGTGCAGAGGCCATAGCCGTTCAAACCTTCGGTTGCAGCGGCATCATTGTATTTCACCGTCTCGCGAATAAACTCCAGCTCCTCGATAGGTGCCGTGGTGGCATACTCGTAAATCAACTTTGCCGAGAGTGCGATATCCGACTGAGACTTCGTGGTCGAAACCTGAGGTCCATTCGAGTTGTTGCGGAGCAAAACCTCGTCGTTGCGGGCGATATACACAAAGTTGGTGTGTCTGCCACTAATGACGGCAACAGCCTTGTTGGAGCCAGCGCTGCAAAGGCATTCGATATACAGTTTCTCGCTCTGTTCCTTCACGCCGATGTTGATTCTGTCGGCATTGTTGGCCAACCAACGTTTGGCCTCCTCAACCTTCTCGTCGCCCACGGTGAGCACCTCCAGCTGACGCTCCGAGTCGCCAGCCACAACAGCCACAGCCACAGCGATAGGCAATCCTATCATGCCTGTGCCAGGAATGCCTACACCCATGGCGTTCTTGAAAACATTTTTGCTCAGCATGAGCTCCACATGTTCGGGTTCGCACCCGAGCACCTCGCGAGCCTTGGTAACACAGAGGGCCACGGCCCCGGGCTCAGTACAGCCCGTGGCCAGGACCACTTCTTGTTGAAGCAGCGCTTTAAGCTGCTGACGGACGGTTATTTCCATTATTATTTTTCAAAAATTTTCTGCCAATTCTTATATTCGCGATCTTTCCAGCTATTGTTGTGGTAAGCGTAGGACACGATGGCGGGAATCACCGTGGTGCCTTCGGCATAAACCATCTGCTGCAATTCTTCGCTCACCTTGCCCCAGCTGCCGGCTTCGAGCAGAGTGGAGGAGCTGCAAGCACCGTCGCGCACATCGGCCACAGTAATCTGGATGGCATACTTGTGCATAGGCACCTCGTGACCCAGAATTTCGGCACACACCACGGTGTCCTGAGCGAAGTTCTTGGGGGTACCGCCACCAACCATGAACAGGCCGCTCTCGGGGCAAGCCATCTTGATGCGGGTGAGTTCGATAAAGTCGCACACAGAGTCGATGCTGAGGTACTTCTCGCCCTTCTGAGCACGCTCCCACTGATGTTTGCCGATACCGAAACCGGCCGAGCTGTCGCTGAAGGCGGGGCAGAAGATAGGCACGCCACACTCATAGCAAGTCTGGATAAGGCTGTCCTTCTTCACGCCACGACCATTGTGCAGCCATTTGCCCAACTCGTAGAGGAACTCGCGCGAGCTGTAAGGACGGGCTTCCAGCATATTGGCCAATTCGTAGGTGGCGTTGTCGCAAGCCTGCAGTTCTTCCTCGTCGATGAAGGTATCATAGATACGGTCGATATAAAGTTCGCGGAGCTTGGTGTCGGGAATGACGTTCTCCTTGGTGCCCACATAGTGTTTGAAACCGAGGGCCTCGAAGAGGTCCATATCGATGATAGAAGCACCGGTCGAAACAACCACATCAATCATCTTGTTGCGAACCATGTCGACATACACCTGCATACAACCTGCGGCACTGGTGGAACCAGCGATGGTGAGGATGTTGGTGCAATCTTTCTCCTTGCACATCATCGTGAGGATATCGGCGGCACGGGCGGTGTCGCGGCTGGTGAACGACATACCGCGCATAGCGTCGATAAGTTCGGTCGAATCATACTTCTTGATGTCGATGTGTTTGATAGTTTCCTTTAAAAGATCCTGTTTGGTGAGGTTTTCAATGTTTTCCATGATATATATTTTTATTTGTTGAATCATTAATTAAAAAGGCGGCTCCTCGCTCGGGGGCATCTGGTTGATTTTCGAATCCACGATCATCGTTGGCATCCCCCCTTGGTCGAAAGCGTCGTTTTGTGGCATCATACTATTGGCCAGCTGTTCGTTGGTGACGAAATCGGGATTCTCGAAGCGGGCGTATTTGCCCACAAAACGCAGGCGGACCTCTCCCACTCCACCGCTACGGTGCTTGGCCAAGATAATGTCGGCCATGCCCGCCGTGGAGCCCTTGCCATCCTCTGTGATGCCGTAGTATTCGGGGCGGTAGATAAACATCACAATATCGGCGTCCTGCTCAATAGCGCCCGATTCACGCAGGTCGCTGAGCATAGGCTTCTTCTCGCCGCCACGGGTCTCTACCGCACGGCTCAACTGAGCCATAGCCAGCACCGGGATGCCCAATTCTTTCGACAGGGCCTTCAACTGACGGCTGATGGTGCTGATTTCCTGCTCACGGTTGCCATTGCGGTTGGCCTCGGAACCTGCGGTCATCAGCTGCAGATAGTCGATGAAAATCATCTGAATATCATGATGCTGCTTCAATCGGCGGCACTTGGCCCTGAGCTCGTAGATGGTCAGCTGCGGGGTGTCGTCGATAAAGATCTTTGCATCGTTGAGCACCTGTGTGCGTTGCTCCAGTTGCACTTTTTCATACTCTTGCAGATCGCCCTTCTTCAACTTGTCGCCCGGTATTTGGGCTTCGCCCGAAATCAGACGCATAGCCAACTCCACACCCGTCATTTCGAGCGAGAAGAAAGCCACAGGTTTCTTGAAATCCACCGCCATATTGCGGGCCATCGAGAGGGCGAAAGCCGTCTTACCCATGGCCGGACGGGCGGCGAGGATGACGAGGGTGCCAGGGTGGAAACCTGCCGTCAAACGATCCAGCTCCACAAAGCCCGAAGGCAGACCTGCCAAGCCTCCCTCCTGCTCTCCCGCTTCCTTGATTTGGTCGGTGGCGGCATGCACCAGATCGCCCAGGGGGTGGAAGTCGGTGCGGAAGTTCTTGTCGTTGATGTCCATCAGGTGTCCCTCGGTCTTGTCCAGCAAATCCACCACATCGGTCGTCTCGTCGTAAGCTTTGGTGATGGTCTCGGTCGAAACACGAATCAGCTCACGCGAGATGTATTTCTCACTCAGCACACGCGAGTAGTACTCGATATGTGCCGCGCTGACGATGTGGCTGGTCAGTTCGGCAATATGGTAGGCACCTCCGGCGGCCTCCAACTCGCCACTCTGCCTCAGTTGGTTGGTCACCGTGAGGCTGTCCACGGGTTGGTTCATCTCGAACAACTTGTGGATGGCACGGAAGATGACCTGGTGTTCCGGTTTATAGAAATATTCCTCATGCAGAATGTCGATAGCGGTGTTGAGGGCGTTCGAATCCAGCATCAGCGCACCCAGCACCGACTCCTCCAAGTCGAGGGCCTGTGGCGGCTTATTGCCTCCATTTATATTGAAGGCTTGCTCGTAAGACATTCTGTCTTTGCGTCTTGTGACATTTTGAGGCATAGTTTCCATGTTACAAAGATACGAAAAAATAACAAAAGTTCATAATAAAATAATAATAAAGTCCAATTAAAATTTATATATAAAACATAGTCAAGTGATTACAAAAAGGTTTTTACAACCGTGTTTCTTGCGTAAAGGAGAGGTCGTTGAAGGGCCGTTGAAGGGTCGTTTTGGAGTCGTTTGGTGGTCGTTTCTGTAGCGAACCTGCAACGAACCTACAACGAAGGTGCAACGAAGGCAAAAATGCCTTTTTTGAGCGTCCCTCAGGACTTATAAAACTTTCTGTCATGAAAACGAAAAACGAAGAATGGCTTGCCCCCAATTCACAATTCACTTTTCACCATTCACCATTTAACATTTCTATGCTTCATCCATGGTTTCTTCACGGGTAAAGTAATCGTAAAGCCATATTGGGAGAATATTGGGAGGATATCGGGAGGATAGAGGAACCATAAAAAGGTTCTATTGGTATACGTTTTTAATATATATTAACTTTCCAATATTTATGTTTTAACATTGTGTTTTGTAGAAAATATGGAACACTCGGAAAACAAATAGCGGCGTCTGTTTATGGGATGATTTGATCGTCGTAATTCAGATCCTCTTCGGCGGCATAGTCGATATCAAGGTCGTCGAAGCGGGTGTCGTAGCGATAACTTCGGTGCAAGGCCAAGAGGTCGCGCTGACGCAAAACTGCCTCCACCTTGTCGGCACATTGTGCCACATCGGCACGCACCTCGCTGTCCCAAAAACGCAACACCTCCCACCCCTGCTGTTGCAGCAACAGGGTGTTGCGGCTGTCGCGAGCCATGTTGCGCTCTATTTTTCGGTACCAAAACTCTTGGTTGCTCTTGATGCGCATTTTGGCTTCGGCCCAGTTGCGACCATGCCAAAACTCGCCATCGACGAATACGGCCACCTTGCGTTCTTTGAAACAGATGTCGGGGGTACCCGCCACACCACGCACGTTACGCCTATAGCGGAGGCCTCGGTGCCACAACTCGTGGCAGAGCATCTGCTCGGGACGGGTGCCTTTGCTCTTGTTGGCTCGCATGCAACGGAGCCGCTGTTCGGGGGTGAGACGGTCGGGCATAAATTAATGAGAAATTAATAATTTAGATATTTTACGCCATAACACATAGATTGCCAAGCAGATTGCCGCGGTAAAGATAGGAACGGCGAAATATACCACCACGGCGGAAGCGGTTCCCGAAACAAGGGCATGGAGGTAGTGCATGACATGTTTGAGCAGGAATATGTGCGCCACATAGACGAAGAAGGAGGCTTCGGCAAGCATCGGACTTACTTTGAGCCGACCTTTGTTAAGTCCCTCTGTCACAAAGCCCACAACAGCTACAACGGCGGCCACGATATACCCCACCTGAAACAAACGTCCGAGGAGGTTGTAATGTTGGTTCATCGCCACGTAGCAAATGAGCGAAACAGGTAGCAGCACGGCCACAACGCACAGAGCCATATAGCGATAGCGGTGAAAAGCATCGCAGAGGTCGCACCCCATGAGGGCAAAGGTGGCTCCTGCCACAAACCAGAAGCAGCAGGTTACTGAAAATCCGTGCCACGGCAGCCAAAGATCCACGGCATAGAAAAGTCCCACGACAACCAAAGGCCACCAGCGGAATCGGCGTACAAGCCAGTATATTACAGGTGCAAAGAGCACCACAACCATGAGGTCGCGGACAAACCAAAGAGGCACAAGCACGGGAGCCGTGGAGGCGTAATAGAGGCCGAAGAGGTGTGTGGATCGCGAGATGACGTGGCTGTCCCACAATATATGGATGCCACCCATAGTGTTGAGCCTTCCTATCCACGCCGAGCACGGAACTTCACCCGTGAGCACGGGCCAAAGTTGCGGCCATGTGAGGTAGAGGCAATAGAGCACGTTCCATATCAGGTATGGCACCAACAAAGTCCGGACGCGACGACGCAGTTTGCCGCCATATTCTTCCCATCGCCAAGTGTCCATGCGGTAGAAAAAGAGGTAGCCAGAGATGAGGAAGAACAGCGGCACGGCAAAGCCTGGCATCACCCGCGAGCAAAAGAGGCGAAGAAGGTCGAAAATCGAGGTTGCGGAGAATGGGTCGGCAACGATGACGGAGCTGTTGGGCACCGGAGACCCGAGGCTATGGATGAACACCACCGCCACAGCCAGCGGGAAACGCAGCCACGCAAGAGGCGCAGTAGAGGTTGTTTGAGGCGCAGTCATAGGCGGCAGTCGTGGGGCTCGTGAGTGGAACAATACTTCATAACGTGAAGATTTTGAATTTGCAAAGATACAAAATAATTTGCAAACGGTGAAAAATCGCAATCAAGGCCCGAAGGCAGCCCCCTCCCCTATCGTTTTCCACAATAAAGCAAAAAAATAAAAAAAACTTGTCGAATCAAAAAAAAATCGTATCTTTGCATCACCTTTCAAGAGAATACATTCCGTATTACAACTTGATAATCAATCAGGAGAGATGCCGGAGTGGTCGATCGGGGCGGTCTCGAAAACCGTTGACCAGCTTGCTGGTCCCAGGGTTCGAATCCCTGTCTCTCCGCAGAGAAGTCGCTATAACACAAAAAAGTTATAGCGATTTTTCTTTTTATTTCCACAAGAAATCCATCATATACAGTAACAAGGCTATTCATAAAAAATCTCACAGTAAAATATTTATTTATCCATATTTAAAGAAAATATTCGTATCTTTGCACTCGTAAAAGTTACATTAGAATACGAATATCCACCAATATGGCAAATGATAGTAATATACAACTCTCATCAGACCTTCAGCAGGCGGTAGGCTTCATCAAACAAGCCATACAGAGGTCACAAGCGCGAGCACTCCGCTCTGTTAACAACGAAGTTCTTTCGCTCTATTATGGCATTGGCCGATATGTGTCCGAGAATACGCGCCACAATATGTGGGGAAAAGGAGCATTGAAAACCATTAGTCAGCAACTCCAAAAGGAGATTCCAGGACTGACGGGCTTTGGAGAATCCAACATCAAAAACATGCGCACATTTTACGAAGAATGGTGCGACTTTGTAAATCGCCAGCCGTTGGCTGCTGATTCACCTGTTGATGAAAACAATCTGCTTGCAGAAATTCGTCAGCCATTGGCTGGCGAATTGGATTGGATTGATTTTCTAAGAGTTCCGTTCTCTCACCACATTGAGATACTCAGCAAATGCAAGTCAATAGATGAACGCATCTTCTACATTCACCAGTGCGCCACTCGGGCATGGAGCAAGTACGCCCTTCGCGACTTCATTACCCAGGGTCTATACAAAGATCGAGGTAACCTCCCGTCCAACTTCACTGAGGCTATACCCGATACACAACTTGCCATCCGAACCCTTAAGTCGTTCAAAGAAAGCTATCTCCTCGGTTTCATCAATGCAGAGGACCTCTATGAGACAGCCGAAGAACGCAACGAGCCTTTGCTCAATAAACGCATCTCCGATAATATACGCGACTTCATCCTTCGCTTCGGACAAGACTTTATGTTCATTCAGCCCAACTATCGCCTTGTCTATGGTGACGAAGAAAAATTCGTTGACCTCCTTTTCTTCAACCGTCAGCTCAACTGCCTTGTAGCTGTCGAACTCAAGGATTGTCGTTTTCAGCCGGCTCATCTCGGACAACTCTCTTTCTACCTGTCTTTACTTGACAAGCAGACGCGTATGCCCCATGAGAATCCACCTATCGGACTTGTCCTTTGTCGGGAGATGGATCGAACAATAGTAGAACTTGCCATTCAAGACTATACCAAACCCATGGGTGTTGCCACCTTCCGTCTGGGTGTAGACGCTCCAGAGCAGTACAATCGCATTCTTCCAGACACCAAGGGGCTCAATGCTCTTATACAAGAAGACGAATAGCGCCATCAACCACTAACGAATCTTCAATGTCAAACCGAGCACAATAGCAAGTTCGTTCTTCGTTTTCGTACGAAGTTTCGTATCGCAGGTTCTTCGTGATTTCGTAGGCGTCAGCCCGTCCTTGCAGCCGATTAGGCATAGCAAGGACATCAATAAACAAATACCACCAAAACGAACCGTATTTGAGTCAGAGGCTTTGTGCGTACTATTTGATGCGGGAGCCTCAGTCCTTGCCGCCGATTAGGCGAATAGCAAGGACATCAATCAAAATAATACCATCAGTTATTTGCGTTCTCTTAAAAACAGTGACATTGATTTATAACACAAATAATAAGGACTTTATGTGTATTGAATGAAGAATTAAGAATGAAAAATAAAAAGTTGGCTACCGCCCGAATTCACCATTCTCAATTCTCAATTTTCAATTCTCAATTCAAGAAGCCTCCCCGGTCATTGGTCTCAGTTCTCAAATCCATCTCATTCGTAAAATATAACCTATAATCAATAACCAATAACCATTACCAATTCGTTTTCGTTTTTCGTTTTCGTACGAAGTTTCTTTGTGTAATTCGTTGTTACTTTCGATAACCTATAACCGATAATCAACAACTATTACCAATTCGTTTTCGTTGTTCGTTTTCGTCCTTCGTACCGAAGGTCATTCGTTGTTACTTTCGATAACCTATAATCGATAATCAATACCCATTACCAATTCGTTTTCGTTGTTCGTTTTCATACGAAGTTTCGTTCCGAAGGGTCTTCGTTCTTCGTTATTTGGAATAGAAAGCCATAAGTCATCTCAAATAAATATCGCTGTTTCAAAAATTATTCGTACCTTTGCAATTTGAAATAGATATCTTATGGAAGGTGCACCAAGGACACATGAAAGCGATGTAATACAGTTCTGTATAATCGCCATTGAGACAGCTGCGAAGAAGATGAACATCTCCCCTTCCGAACTCACTATGCGTCTCGAGGCACAAGAACTTATTGACGGTCGTCTTATTAAATATTACGACACACTTCATACTCAGAGTGCCAATTATGTGGCGGATGACATAATTGAAACCCTTTACAATTACGAAAATGATGTTCATTGACGACCATATATTATATCATGGAGCAGTAATGCAAGTTTCCGAGCCATTGGCGCATATAGGTCGGGCAGATCTTGATTTTGTCCTGGCTTTTATGTCACAAACGACCGTGAACAAGCTATCAAATGGGCAAACACAAAAGCTGGTCGCAAGAGAGGACTCAAACCCATTCTGAACGTTTATCACTTCAACCAAGAGAAATTCCTTTCCGATGGTGTCTATAACATGAAAATCTTTCCAGAATACAATGTCGAATGGTTGGATTTCATTGCTTTCAGTCGCAAAGGACAGCAACCATGGGAAGGCCTTGATTGGATAGAAGGCGGAATTGCTAATGACGGAGTAATCTCTACGGTTGATGCCTACATAGATGGCCGCATGACGCCTGAAATGGCAATGGGCGAACTTGTTAAAGAAGACCTCCGACATCAGGTCTGCATACTTAACCAGGAAATTATCAATCAATACTTGACATTCGTAGAAGCCATAGAATTATGAAAGACTATATCTTATATCGTAAAATGACTCGCATTGTCATGCAGTTGGCCGAAGAACTTCAGATTACTCCGAAACGTGCTCTTTTGCTTTTCTATGGCACTACCACTGCTGCTCAGCTTCAAGATCCCAAGTATGGACTTCAACTTATGAGTGACACATATTTGGTCAATGACATCAAAGCCGAACTGTCTGGTCGAACGATATAAAGTCACCTTATCCTAGCAATGGCTCCTGTCCCCAAAATTCACAATTCTCAATTTTCAATTCTCAATTCAAGAAGTTCCCCCGATCACTGGTCACAGCCCTTGATCCGCGCAAAGAAATAACTATTACGTCTAATTAACCGTCATGCAGCAGATTTGCATAGCATGACGATATCAATACTAAACCAAAACAGCCGAGATTAATACTGCGACAAACTACCGCGTCAGCCTCAGTCCTTGCCTCGGATTACGAGGATAGCAAGGACATCAATCAAAATAATACCATCAGTTATTTGCGTTCTCTTAAAAACAGTGATATTG
>JAZUIX010000229.1:0-1530 GCA_045642445.1 Bacteroidales bacterium
GCCTCATCAACACCTATGCCAACCCGACATATATCAACACAGGGTTTGAGGCGGGCGTACCCTATGCCGCCTACATCCGCGCCCAATGCCCGCACCAGTGCGCCGTACACGACACCACGCTATGGAGTCCCTGGAGCGAGCCCGTATATTTCGTCCTCGACAGCAACGGACGTGTGGGCATACCCTCGCAAGCGGAGGAAGGCCCTCAGTTCGTGCTCACCCCCAATCCCGCGAAAGACCAGGTCACCGTGACCCTCCTTCCCCCGCTCAACCCGCACGCCTGCACCCTCACCCTTGCCGATGCAGGCGGTAGAGAGGTGCTCCGTTTCGCCCACCCCGACACCCACCTCCAAATCGACCTCACCACCCTCCCCGCAGGCCTCTACCTCGTCACCCTCACCACCCCCAAAGGCTCCAACACCCAAAAACTCGTGGTGGAATAGCCACATCATTCTGCTGCAGCAGGTTGGCAAAACCCGCTGCAGCAGTATGTTTTTTGAAAAACACTTGCATATATCAAAAATTATTCCGTACTTTGCATGAGAAACACATAATAGGGAAAAATACTGCAACTTATTTATATCCAATATTTAACAGATTATTTACAAATAACACAATAACCATGAAACACAAACAATCTTTTTATTTCAGCGTCATCCTGCTCATCGTCACCTTGTGCGGGGTGGGAAAAAACTCTTTTGGGCAATACATTCAGTTGAACGACCCGAGGTATGTGTTCCCTAATTATTCAAGGACTAACGGAATCCGTGTAAATTATTTTGGATGTGAATATTCAGCTATCGGAAATTATCCTACGTCGCCCAACATCTGTATTCAAACATTCGGGGTCAATACTGAGCACATTATTGGTGTGGGGTGCAACGTTGTGCTTGATTCGAATGTCTCGCAAAAAGACTTGTTTCCGTTGATGGTCTATCTTTTCAAACTTGAACAGGATGGTCAAACACTCAGCATTTTGGATTCCGCACTTGTCGACTTTTCTCAAACGCCTTTGATAACTGACTACAGTGCTTACGACACCAACACTGGCTTGCGATGCGACTTCCATTTCGCCATATACGAAGGCCTGTTTTCCAAAGAGTACATAGTTACCGACTCACTCATTGTGGGTTCCAGGGCATGTCCGTATGATGATGGGAGGCCATCGCCTCCGGCGGGTTCTGGCACCTATTTCGGATATACCAGACCTTTCCTATCTATCTATGGTGAAGCCAATCCCCATTCTGGCCTCAGTTGGTTGGACGTCGAGCTACAACAGCTTGTGTCGGATCTTTCAGAAGATGACTTGGGTCCCCATTATCCCATCCGTGCCACAGTGTGTCCCCAAGTGCAGGTACATGTGGACAGCACCACCTCCTTACAGGCGTACCTCTCTTGGCCTGCCGCTAATTTGGCCTCGCGCTACCGCATAGAATACGGCCCTGCGGGGTTCTTGTTCAGCACCGGCATCCGTATCGACGACATCCACGACACCAGCTATTGCATCCGCAACCTCCGTCCAGGAGTGCT
>JAZUIX010000230.1:0-3212 GCA_045642445.1 Bacteroidales bacterium
CCCCTCCAACCGCCCCAAAAGTCTTAAATGATGTTAAATTGCCCTCGTTTTTTCACCCATTTGTCACATAATTCAAAAATTTTCTCGTCTTATATAGCAGAAAGTGCAAAGATCACAAGGCCGTTTGGTTCGCTAAACGCAATAATAGTAACTCAAAAAAATGTCCAATGAATAAAACGCACATGAGATTATCCTGACACCGCCTCGGCGCAACCCTTGGTGCGCCGTTGTGTCGAGGCAAATAAAAGAGGGTGCCAATGCAGGGTGGGTATGTTTGATCTTGCAACTCCAACCTAACCCATCCCTGCCATTCCGCACCCGAGGCATAAGGCAGTCGCCCTACACCGAAAAAACAACATTGCGACAAGCGAGAGCAGAGAGGACCGACGCACGAAGCAAGAGCAGACGAAAGCTCGCTTTCTGTATGCCTTGCATGAAGGAGGAAGCCGATAGGCAACTTGTTCGCTTTGCCGAGCCGAAGCAATGTCACCGAATGTAACGTGTATCGACCGACTTTATTGTGTGGCAGTAAAGTTGCACAAACCTACACAGCACTTAAGCAGCCGCAATAGCTCTCGCGAAAGTAGAGTGAAAAAAAAATGAATATTGAAATGAAGAAAAAAATATTTGCCCTTGCGGGTATTGTTATCATTGCAACTATAGCAATCTTTTCTAGTTGCAACAAAGAAGGAAATGAAATCATAAACGGGAATGTCGGGGCCGAAGTAACCCAAACGAAGTCTGCAACATCAACCAGCAGCACATCTTTTTACCCTCACTTCTTCTACAGAGATAATAAGTATACTGGGTGGTGTAAGGAGTCTGGCTCATATGTATGTGGATCTGATATATATGACCCCAATAATCCTTTCAACAACCAGCATATCATGAACGGAGACGAGGCATGTCTTTTGATGAGATATGAAAGTCACCCAGATGATTTGTTTGGCATGTATTTACCATTCGGGATTCTTTATGCGAACAATGCAGGAGAGATTATTGATAGTGCCGAAAACGGTGCTATGACATTCCATAAGGACTTCAATATTTACTCCGAAAAAATAATGGATTTTGTTGGTGCTGACTTGATTCCGGCAGGTAGATACACTGCTACAGTGACCAAATACAAAGGAAAAGATGTGGTTTATATCTATTGCGGAAAAATCAAGTAACGTCTCACATTTAGGGCAAGGTGTTGCCAGCCTTGCCCTTTCAAAAAAATCAGTCGGTGTCAGAAATGGGGCGGTGGATGTGTATTATTTATGTAGAAAGACACCAATTATTTAAGAACCAAAACACATCAAACAATGAAACAGACAAAGACCCTTTTGGCGTTCCTCGCAGCGTTGACCTTTACCACCGTTGTCTCGGCACAGAATTTCATGTCAGGAGGAATAGGTTACCACGTTCTTTCCTCGGAAGACCACACGGTGGAGGTTACTGTCAAAGAGTCATGCACTCCTTATTCGGGCAACATCAACATTCCGGCTACGGTGACATACAACGGCGAGACTTACGATGTTGTTGCCCTGGGCGAAGAAGCGTTCTCCCAAGCCTCTCTTTCGGGAATCATCATCCCCTCGTCGGTCACGCAGATAAAACGCGGCTGCTTCCTGTTCGCCTCTGGCCCGTCGTCCATTACCATCCCAGCCTCGGTGGCGGTCATCGAGCCTATGGCGTTTGCGACCAACAACCTGAACGCCAACAATGTGGACGAGAACAACCCCAACTTTATGTCGATGGACAAGATGCTGTTCAGCAAGGATACCACGACACTTGTGGAATGCCTGAAGACCAAAAGCGGAGCCGTCACGTTGCCGCAGCGCACACGTCACTTGGCCGCCAACGCTTTCGCCTATTGCCAGAACATCACCGGCGTGACGCTCCCTGAAGGTCTTGAGAGCATCGGCTACTGGGCCTTTGTGGACAACCAGCGGCTGAACAACATCGTCATCCCCTCGTCGGTGACGCATATTGCCCCAGGACCTTTCGTGAACTGCCCCGCCCTCAACAACCTCTCCATTGCGGAGGGTAACACGCATTACTATATGGACGGGATGATGATATACTCCGCCGGAGGCGACTCCCTTGTTTCCGCCCACAAGAGCGCCGATTCCGTGTTTCTTCCGAGCACACTGCGTTATCTCAACGGCTTCGGCGGCAACAGCAATGTCAAGTATGTCCACGTCCCCGACGGAGTGACCACCATTGGCAACGAGGCGTTCAACGGCAGCTCGCTGCGAAGCATCGACCTGCCCAGCCACCTGCATTTTATCGACGAATGGGCGTTCTGCTACTGCACATCGCTGACCCGCGTCGGCATGCCCGCCACACTCGACACGATGGGCGAAGGCTGCTTCCACAGCTGCAGCCATCTAACGTCGGTTGACATACCCGACGGCCTGCGCACCGTTCCGGAAGGAGCCTTCTTTATGTGTAACTCCCTGTCGGACATTACCTGGGGCAATGCCGTCGAAGTCATCGACACTTGCGCCTTCGGCGACTGCTCCTTCACAGAGCTGACGCTGCCCCCGACGTTGCGGGTTGTCAGGACGACCGCCTTCATCGGCGACTACCGCGGAATGCTCAAAAGGCTCACCTTCTCCGCCCCAATCGACACCATCGAGGTGGATGCATTCTATAGTCAGCCCTTGCAGATGCTGCGCCTCAAGAACACCGTCCCTCCCGCAACCACCGACGACGGCTACGGTACATACGGCTGCCTCGACGGGACGGATGTCGACAGCATCGTCGTCCCCTGTAGGAGCCTCAACGCTTGGCTGGCCGACAGCTACTGGGGTCAGTTCGCCGACCAGATTGTCGAAGACTGCAATATTGGCATCGAAAAGGTTAATTCTGACAGAATAAAATTATCATTACGGGGCAATCGTATTTCAATATATGGTGCAACGGACGAGTCTGTATATATTTTCGATGCCGTCGGTCGTCAGATATACTATACAGCACATGCTGTTGACAACGAAACCATTCCCCTTCAGTCAACTGGCGTTTACATCGTCAAGGTGGGCAATAACAAAGCTAAGAAAGTAATAACCATTAAATAATAAAATACAATGCGAAATACTAACATCATCACCAACAAGGCCGAGATTAACGCCATTCTTGACAAGACAGGTCGTGAGTTCCGTATCCCCACATGCCCGGAACCCATCAAAATAGAATACCCTCATGCCGTCATCGAAATTAAGGAG
>JAZUIX010000231.1:0-11947 GCA_045642445.1 Bacteroidales bacterium
GATTGCTGTGCAGAACGAGGAAGCGTAGCGGGCTACGTGACCGAGTGATAAACAGCAAGATGTCGGAAAACGCCCGAAATCGCAGAAAAGTATTTTATTTTTCATTATCTTCATACGTTGAATTTATAGAACCCACCTTAAGTACTGCGGCAGTCATCTTGTCCCAGTTGTATTTCTGTTTTTCTGTGCGCACCCCTTCGGTGAAAGCCTCTTCCTTCTCCTCTTGATAGAACTTCACGATAGCGTTGGCAATCTCTTGGGCGTTGGGTTCCACCACATAGCCAATCTTGCCGTCGGGTACAATCTCGGGCAGACCGCCCACATTGGTCACCAGCATAGGCTTCTCAAAATGGAAGGCAATCTGGGTTACGCCGCTTTGTGTGGCGCTCTTATAAGGCTGGGCCACAATGTCGCAGGCGCGGAAATAGCGGTTTACCTCGTTGTCGGGAATATAGTCGGTGCAAAGCACCACCTCGTTGCTGATGTCCAGGGTGCGTATGCGGTCGAGGTAAGGGGCGGGGTCGCCATAAAACTCACCTGCCACCACAAGTTTGATGCCCATATCCTGAATGCGGAGGTCGCCGAAGGCATCGATGAGGAGGTCGAGGCCCTTGTAGTCACGGATGAACCCGAAGAAAAGAACATAGCGGCCTTGGGTGTCGAAGCCGAGCAGCTTGCGGGCCTCGGCCTTGTCTATCAGCTCGCCGTAGTGGTCGTAGATAGGGTGGGGGGCCCAACTCTTGGGTTTGTTCTTGTGGTCGAACTTGTTGATGTCGGCAATGACGGCTTGAGAGAGAGTTGTGAAGCCGTCCATAGCATTGACGAAATAGCCGGGAAAGATTTTGTCGAGGATATTGGTCTCGTGGGGAATCATGTTGTGGATAAGGCCGATGCAGCGGCTCTTCTTGTTCTTCTTCACTTGGCGTGCGATAGTACCGAAACAGGGGGCCATGAATGACATCCAATAAGCGAAGATGACTACGTCGGCGTTCTTTTTGCGAATCTTTTTACCGACTGATAACCAGTTGATAGGATTGCACGAATTAATGCAACGCTTTATCTTGAGATTGGAGGGTGCGGGGTCGTTGGTGAACTGTGTCTTGCCAGGGAAGAGGAAGCTGGGGTATTGGAGTGTGAAGGTGAACATCTCCACCTCGTGACCTTCTTTTTGGAACTGGTCGGCGAGACGCTCGTTGAAGGCGGCCAAACCGCCGCGATAAGGATAGGCTGTACCAACAATAATGATCTTCATTGTTTGAAATTTAAAAATGCAAAGTTACATAAAAACTTCCAAATACCAACTTTAATAATTACATTTTAAAAAATATATTTGTCTTACAATTGTTTATCAAAAGGGGTGAAATTATTCTTGAGGAATTTGGCAAACTTTTTCCCAAAAATCGAGTATGATATTTTGCAAATCCTCGGGCAGGCGCCCCCATACCGAAACCAACAAATCTTCTGGAATGCCCCCATAATAAGCCTCGGCTATAGCTCCGGCAATTGCAGCCATAGTGTCAGCATCACCACCTAATGAGATCGCGTTTCTAAGGGTGTCCTCAAAGTCGGTACTCTCTAAGAAACAGATGATTGACTCGGGAACTGATTTTTGACAGGATACCTCAAAACTGTAATCGGGGCGGATGTTGTCAAGTTTGCGAGAAAGATTGTAACCAAACGAGTCCTCGATGAAGGCTTTGATTTCCTTTTTGCTGCATCCTTTTCGGGCCATGAAGATTGCCGCTGCAGTGGCTTGGGCACCTTTGATGCCTTCAGGATGATTGTGGGTCACTTCGGCACTCTTTTTGGCAAGAAACAAAACCTCGTCCAGGTTTTTTCCTACCCAGGCGACGGGGCTCACACGCATGGCCGACCCATTCCCGAAACTATTATACGGTTCGGTTTCGTGGTGCATCAACCAATAATAAAAGCGTCCACCATAACCGACCATATTATACTTATTACCAATTTGATGCATACATTCGACGAGATCGTTTTTTTCAAGATTGGTGAGCCACAACATATTGGCAAGGGTCATTACAGTATCGTCTGTAAAATAGTTGTCGTCAGTTATGATGTTGAAATCTTTGTGCTTGATGGGGTGAAATTCGTACACGCTCCCTACAATATCTCCACAAATGGCTCCCATACAGCGAATGTTTTCGGGACAGGCGGGGTGTAAATAAAATGTGCTCATTATTATTAGGTATTTGATTTTAATTGTTTTATATAATTGGTTGTATCTTTTCTTTTCTTGCAAATATAGTAATTTTTATTTGAATTACCTGTTGGCGGAATTAATTTGACCAACCTGGAAGGCTGTACTTTGAGTAACCGGGCACGCAGTGTCCGGTATATCAAAAACATGGGTAGCTGCCTGGAAGGCAGTACCTTATACGCCTGTTTGAGGTAGTGGCTTCCATCCACGAAAATTTCTGTCGAATTCAGAGGTTGTGTGATTTAACAAATATACTAAAATATATTAAATTATATGCGCTAGGAAGACAATTAGGTTGCTTTAATATGGCTTTAATATGGCTTTAATGTTGTTTTAATATTAGTTCATCTATAAAGAAGCAGCAAAAAGACGATATCTAGGGCGGAAATGTTAAAATGTGGTTGGTGAATTGTGAGGGCGGGAGCCGGCTTGAATTGAAAATTGAGTCGCCTTACTTTTCATTTTTTCATTTTCCATTCTTCATTTTTCATTTTTAATTCTAAAAAGCGTATACTAAAAAGGCGTATTTTGAGTTTTATATTTCGTAAGATTAATTTTAACCGAGGTATGAAAAAAACTTTTGTTTCCGTTATGTCGGAGGGGCGGCTTGAGGGCCGGGGCTTCCATAAGATGTCGAAGAGGCTGCTGGGTGCGGTTCTCGTCTTCGTTTGTGTTCTGGTGTCTTCTCCTGCCACAAGGGCTCAGCAATATGCCGATTTCAGCGGCGTGGCTGCACAAACTATTGATGGTGTGGTCCATATTCGCACGTCGCAGACCCGTCTCACCCCTTTGTATCAGTCGTTTTTTGGTTTTATCATCAACCAGGGTGTGCAACGTAAGGAGTACAGCGCCTACGGATCTGGGGTGATTATTTCGAGCGACGGCTATATCCTGACCAATAACCATGTGGTGCAGGATGCCGAGCGTATCAGCGTGACATTGAACGACAAGCGTGTGATTGAGGCAAAACTGGTAGGCAACGACCCTGCCACCGATTTGGCGGTGTTGAAAATTGAGGCCAGGAACCTTTCGCCGATAGTTTTCGGCAATTCGGATAGTGCCCGTGTGGGGCAGCCGGTGCTGGCCATAGGCAATCCTTTCAATCTCACCTCCACGGTCACGGCAGGCATCATCAGCGCCAAGGCCCGCAATATGGGCATCATCGACAACAGCAAGAGTACGGAGTCGACCATCGAGGCCTTTATCCAAACCGATGCGGCGGTGAATCCCGGCAATTCGGGGGGTGCTTTGGTGGATGGGAACGCCAGACTTATAGGCATCGTTACCGCCATTGCTTCGGGTGACGGATATTATAACGGCTACAGTTTCGCCATCCCCTCCAATCTTGCACGCAAGGTGGCCAATGATTTGAAGGAGTACGGCTATGTGCAGCGGGCTTACCTTGGGGTCAATGTTATCGAGATGACGGCACAGAGGGCCAAGGAATTGGGCTTCTTGGATGTGAAAGGGGTGTATATAGGCAGAGTGGTGCCCGAGGGTGCCGCAGCTTTGGCCGGTATTCGCGAAGGAGACTTGCTGGTGGATGTGGCAGGGGTGCCCGTGAACAGCTATGCCGAGATGATGGAGGAGTTGGGAAAGTTCTATCCCGGCGACCGTGTAGTGGTGACGTATGTGCGTAATAATCAACTGCAAACGGCTACCGTTGTGCTCCATAATTCGAAGGGCGACACAAGTATTATTAGAAAGAATCAATAAAATACAATTTTTTTTCGTATCTTTGCACCGAAATATTGTGCATTAGAAAATGGAAAATTACATAGTATCAGCACGTAAGTATCGTCCAGCCACATTTGATAGTGTGGTAGGACAGCAGCATATCACTACTACGCTCAAGAATGCCATCCGTACCAACCAGTTGGCTCAGGCGTTTCTTTTCTGCGGACCTCGCGGTGTGGGTAAAACCACTTGTGCGCGTATTCTTGCCAAGACTATCAACTGCACCAATCTTACTCCCGAAACCGAGGCATGCGACCAGTGCGAAAGTTGCCGCAGTTTCAGCGACGGTGCTTCTATGAACATCTTCGAGCTCGATGCCGCCTCTAACAACAGCGTTGACGACATCCGCGAACTGGTAAAGCAAGTGTATATTCCCCCACAGACGGGCCGTTATAAAGTCTACATCATCGACGAGGTGCACATGCTCTCGCAGGCCGCTTTCAATGCTTTCCTCAAAACTTTGGAAGAACCTCCTGCCTATGCCAAGTTCATTCTTGCCACCACCGAGAAGCATAAGATTATCCCCACGATTTTGTCCCGCTGTCAAGTGTTTGATTTCAAACGCATACAGAGCGAAGACATCGTCAATCACTTGAAGAACATTGCCGAGAAAGAAGGGGTGCAATATGAAGAGGAGGCTTTGCACATCATTGCACGCAAGGCAGAGGGCGGTTTGCGCGATGCGCTCTCCATTTTCGACCAATTGGTGAGTTTTACTCAGGGCAATCTGAGCCGCCAGCTCTGTAATGAGAACCTCAACCTGCTCGACTATGACTATTATTTCCGTCTGGTTGATTATTTCCGCACCGGCGACATCTCCAATTCGCTGCTGCTCTATCAGGAAGTTATAGACAAAGGTTTTGACGGATTGCATTTTATTACCGGTTTGAGCGAGCATTTGCGCAATCTTATGGTTTCGCTCGACCCCGCCACCCACAAACTGATGGAAGTGAGCGATGCGGTGAAAGGCCGCTATGGCGAGCAGGCGGTGAATTGCGGATTGGCCCTGCTGCTGCGTTATCTTGACATCAACAGCGACTATGAGTACCGCTATAAGGATGCGGGCAACAAACGACTTTTTATCGAGGTGGCACTGATGAAGCTTGCCGCCTTGGTCACCAATCCATAGATAGCAAGAGCGCCACAGGCGGAGCACGGTAAAACAGATAATCCCTCATCACCGACGGTGAAGGGCGACACACTGCGTGCTCCCGAGATGGTGGTCAAGGTCGACAAGGCCCCCGTGGTTTCTCAGCCCTCCGGGAAACAGCCTTCGGAGGCTCCTGCAGCAGCACCTACGGTACAGACAAGCGTTGCAAATCCTTCGCACCTACGCCGAAGCTCTTCAATATCAATAAAAACTGCCTCATCTGCCCCGAAGGAGAATCTGCCGTTGAACAACAATGCCGAGGCCAAACCGCTGACTTTTGAGCATCTCAAGCAGTGCTGGGCAGAGATGTTGGAGGCGATGAGGGAGCCGCTGCCCAAAGTGGCAGAAAACCTTGCCACGAGGGAGATCCGTTTTGTGGACGAGGACAATTTCACCATCGTCGTCAGCAACAGCTACGTTGAATCGGAAATAAAACCCCATATACTCCGCATACTCACCTATCTCCGCACCAAGACCCAACGACCCATGCTCAACTGCCGTATTGAGGTGGAGTATGAGGAACAGGAGTCGGTGGCTTACATCCCGCGTGACAAATACGACTTGATGGTGTCGTCGAACAAAGCGCTCGAGACCTTCAAGATTATCTTCCCCGAAGTTGATTATTAGTACCTAAAAACATGACCTATATTTTCCTCGGCCTGCTCATCTTCTGCGCGCACCTTTTCAATGCGTGGTTCAGCCGTAGGCGTATTCCAGATGTGCTGTTGTTGATGGGTATAGGCATCTTGTTGGGGCCGGTGTCGGGAGTGATAACCCCTGCGAGTGTTCAGGAAATAGGGCCTGTGTTGGCTTCAATTACGCTGCTGTTCATCTTGTTCGATAGTGGCATAGATATGCATATCGACACGGTTCGCCGTTATTGGACAGGTGTGGTGCAGGTCACACTGCTATCGTTTGTGTGCTCAATGGCGGCTGTGACATTGTTGGCTTATTATATCATCCATCTCCAGTTGCAGGCTTCGATGATGTTGGGTGCCATGGTGGCGGGTACTGCTGCGGCTATCGTCATACCGCTGGTTCGACAGATGCGTGTGAGTATCAAGACCCGTGTCACACTCACGTTGGAATCGGCCATATCGGGTGTGCTCTGCATTGTTATCGCGCTGGCCTTCATCGAGGGCTATAAGATGGGTGACATCAGTGTAGGATCCATGCTGGGACAGGTGCTGGCATCGATACTTATGGCGTTGATTATCGGAACCGTGGGAGGCATTGTCTGGTCGTCGTTTATGGATCGAATCCGCAAGTTGCAGAACTCCATGTTCCTCACTCCGGCGTTTGTGTTTGTGCTTTATGGCACCACGGAGGTATTGGGTTATAGTGGGGCCATTGCCGCTCTGGCTTTTGGTTTGGTGTTGGGCAATCCCGAATATTTCGAAATATCTTTTCTGAAGCACTTCAAATTGCACAGAATGACCCAACTCGAGGAGCAAGAGAAAAGTTTCTTCAAAGAGTTCGTTTTCATCCTCAAAACCTATTTTTTCGTATATATCGGCATCTGTATTCCTTTCAACAATATCACCACACTGATGTTTGGAGCACTTATTGCGGGAACATTGTTCGTGGTGCGTTTTGCGCTGATAGCCATTGTTGGACGTGGCAACACGAGGCCCGACCGAATCACGGTGTCGATGATGATTCCCAAAGGTTTGGTGTCGGCTGTGTTGGCCTCGATGCCAGAGCAGGTGAACATAGCTGCGGGACATATCATCATCCCTCAAGCCACACTTATCAAGGATATCACTTATTCGGTCATCTTCTGTTCCATCTGTATATGTTCCGTTTTGGTGCTTGTGTCGAGTCGCTGGCTCATCAAGGAGAAAAACGAGCTCACATGGGGCGAAGAGGATTGTTATGAAGGTTGATTAATATATTACAGCACATGGATTTCTATAAATTTGACGGGGCAGGCAATGATTTTGTTCTTGTCGACATACGCGAACACGACCCCCAACTTACTCCTGAGCAGATAGCCCATATCTGTCACCGACGTTTCGGAGTGGGTGCCGATGGGCTTATGACTTTGGGAAAAGGCGAAAGCGGATTTGATTTTGAGATGAAGTACTACAACTCCGACGGCTATCCTGCCTCCATGTGTGGCAACGGTGGTCGCTGTATCGCTGTTTTTGCCTATCTTTTGGGTATTCGTGGTGCGGATGATCAAATACCTTCGTCGTCGCTTTGCAGGCTTCATTTCAAGGCTTCTGATGGCCCTCACGATGCCGAGATTCTGCATTGGGACGAAGAGTCACGAATCGGTTTGGTGCGGTTGGGTATGCGCGATGTGGCTTGCAACGAGGTGCGTCGTGTGCTCGATGGCTGGCTGCTCAATACGGGTGTGCCGCACTATGTGCAGCGTGTGGATGATTTGGAACATTTCGACGTGGTGAACGAAGGTCGCCGTCTTCGTCATGATCCCGAAATGGGTGCAGAGGGCGCCAATGTCAATTTTATTGAAGATTTGCCCGATGGACGCTTGGGTGTGCGCACCTACGAGCGGGGTGTTGAAGATGAAACATGGGCTTGTGGGACAGGAGTTACTGCTTGCGCCATTGTTTCGGGAAACCACAAAATCAAAGCCCAAGGGGGCGATTTCAAAGTGGAGTTTGAATCCACGGGCGATAACTATACCCATGTTACTCTCACAGGCCCTGTGGCACTCAATTTCACAGGATCTATCGACATTTAATCTTTTCTTGATACTATGACTCCCGAAGAATCCCGCGTAGCCGAACTTACTGCACTTATCGACAAGTACAACTATGAGTATTATATGAACGACACCTCCTTGGTGTCCGATTTTGAGTTTGACGCCCTTTTGCGTGAGTTGATGGACCTTGAACGGCAATATCCTCAATACGCCCTCCCCACAAGTCCTACGCGGCGTGTGGGAGGCGAGGTGAACAAGACTTTTGCCCAGGTCACCCATCGGTTCCCTATGCTCTCGCTCGGCAACACTTACAGCATCGAAGAGATTGAGGATTTCGAAGCCCGCACCCGCAAACTTCTCGACGGTGTGCCTTTCAGTTACACATGCGAACTCAAATATGACGGTGTGGCCATAGGTCTCACCTACAAGCATGGCCAGCTGGTTCAAGCGGTCACCCGAGGCAATGGTGCTGTGGGGGATGATATCACCTCGAATGCTCGTACCATTCCCACCATTCCGCTCAAACTTCAAGGCGATTTTCCCGACGATTTCGAAGCTCGAGGCGAGGTGGTATATCCTTTTGAAGCCTTTGAGGCGATGAACCGCTTGCGCGAAGAAGAGGGTGACGAACCCTTTGCCAATCCCCGCAATGCCGCCAGTGGGTCGCTCAAGTTGCAGGACTCTGCCGAATGTGCCAAACGAAAACTGATGTTCTGCATGTATTTCATGATGCTCCCCGAGGCAGAACATGTTGCCGATAATTTCCTCACCCACTATGGCCGCCTCGAAGCAGCCAAGCAGATGGGATTTAAAGTACAACCTTATATAAAGGAATGTAAAACCATAGAAGACATTAAGTTCTTTATCGACTTTTGGGATCAAGAACGTTGGAATCTTCCCTTCGGTATTGATGGCGTTGTTATCAAAGTCAACCAAACCGACCTTTGGGAACGTCTCGGCATGACGGCCAAATCGCCTCGTTGGGCTATAGCCTATAAGTTCAAAGCCCAGCGTGTGAGCACCCCTTTGGAGGAGGTTACTTATCAGGTGGGGCGTACAGGTGTTGTCACCCCTGTGGCCAATATGACTCCCGTATGGTTGGGCGGCACAACGGTTCGCCGTGCCACCCTCAACAATGCCGACTTTATGGACAAACTTGACCTCCACGAGGGCGATAGTCTCTTTGTTGAGAAAGGAGGGGAGATTATCCCCAAGATTGTGGGTGTGGATTTGGAACGGCGCAAGGCTGGTGCACAACCTATTGCTTTCACCCCTGTCTGTCCTGTGTGTGGCACTCCTTTGGTTCGATCCGAGGGCGAGGCTGGGTTCTATTGTCCCAATCAGGACGGCTGTACACCTCAGATACTCGGACGTTTGGAGCATTTTGTCGGGCGAAAAGCAATGGATATAGACACCCTTGGAAGCGAACGAATACGACTGCTATACGATGCGGGACTTGTACGCAATGTGGCCGACTTCTACAGTCTTCGACGCGAACAGCTTATCGGTCTCGGAACACTCGCGGCCCAATCCGATGCTCTTACTGTGGCAGAACAAAAAGCCACCATACAGGAGAAAGGTGCCGACAATGTGCTCAAAGCGGTTGAGAATAGCAAATCTGTGCCGTTTGAGCGGGTGCTTTTTGCATTGGGCATACGTTATGTGGGCGAGGTGGGAGCCAAGAAACTGGCACGCTATTTCAAGAATATTGATGCCTTGATGGAGGCTAATATCATGGAGCTGGCCATGGTGGAGGATATTGGCGAGGTCACCGCTATGGCCATCTACGACTATTTTGCCAAACCCGAGCACCGCGACATTATCACACGTTTGTGTGATGCGGGGCTTCAGATGCAGGTGGTCGACAACCAGATCAGCCACACCCTCGACGGCATGACCATTGTTGTGAGCGGCGTTTTCGAGCATTTCTCGCGAGAGGAAATCAAGACATCAGTCGAGCAACATGGTGGCAAAGTGGGCAGCAGTGTGAGCAGCAAAACCACCTTCCTCCTGGCAGGAGACAAGATGGGCCCCGAGAAACGCAAAAAAGCCGAAAAACTCGGTGTCCGCATCCTCACCGAAGCCGAATACATACAGATGATTGGTTAAAATGTATTATCCCCTAAGGATTAATACATCTTGTGTGTAGCAAAAAAGAAAGTCCTATGCATAGACATAGGACTTTCTTTTATTTTGGCTCAAAAGTGGCTTAGAAATAGAGGTCGCGTTGGCCGTCGCCAATCTTGCAGAGGTTGCCTTCGACTCGTTTTTTCAGTTCCTCTTTCGAGAATGTCTGCGTAAGCTCTTTCAGCAGGGCCAGGCCTTTGGCTTTGGTCTCGGGGCTTGCATAGTCCTCCAAGTACTCGCGGAAGGTGAACATGGCGTTGGGTTTGCAGTACTCTTTGATGAGGCCAGGTTTGGCCAGATCCATAAAGTCGGCACCTACACGGCCTTTGCGGTAGCAGCCGGTGCAGAAGCTGGGGATATAGCCGCCGTCGATCATCATGCTGATGACCTCGTCGAGCGAGCGGTGGTCGCCCAGGGTGAACTGTGCGCCAGTCTTTTGGTGGTCGTCGGCTGTGTCGGTAGAGCCTTCGCCGGCATCGTATCCGCCAGGGTTGGTCTCGCTTGCGGCACTGATTTGGCTCACGCCGTATTTCACCAGTTCGTCGCGCATCGAAGGACGCTCGCGGGTGCTGATGATGATGCCGGTGTAGGGCATAGCGATGCGGATGATGGCGATGATCTTCATGAAATCCTTGTCGCTGACGGGGTGGGGGATGTTTTCAGGCAGGCTGAAGGGGGTGCCTTCGGCGGGCTCGATGCGGGGGAAGCTCACGGTGTGAGGGCCGCAGCCATAGTCCTCTTCCAGGTGGCGGGCATGCTCCATGATGGCGAGGATTTCGAAACGGTAGTCGACCAAGCCGAAAAGCACACCGAGGCCCACATCGTTGATGCCGCCCTCTTGGGCGCGATCCATACAGGTGAGGCGGTAGAGATAGTCGCCCTTGGGGGTGCCTGCGGGGTGGAACTTGGCATATTCGACGGGGTCGTAAGTCTCTTGGAAGCATACGTAGGTGCCAATCTTTTCAGCCTTCAGTTTGGCAAAATCTTCCACGCTCATAGGTGCCAGCTCCACATTGATGCGGCGGATGCTGCTGCCCTTTTCGTCTCGGGCGGCATAGCAGCGACGGATGGCCTCGACCATATAGTTGGCATCGTTGCGGGGGCTCTCGCCACAGATCAGCAGGGCACGTTTGTGACCCATGCGGAGCAGTTGCAGGGTTTCCTGTTCAATCTCGTCCATGGTGAGCACCTTGCGGCGAAGCTGTTTGTTGTCGCGACGGAAACCGCAGTACACGCAGTTGTTCACACAGGCATTGCCGGTATATATTGGGGCGAAAAGCACGAGGCGCTTGCCGTAGATTTCCTCCTTGCAGTAGTGGGCGGTGTCGAGAATCTTTTGAATATCGGCCTCCTCCTCAACACAGAGCAGCTTGGCCACATCCTCCAGGCTCAGACCTTTCAGTTTGCGGGCCTTGTTCAGTATGTCGTTCAGTTCCGACTCTGTCGGGACATTGTTTTGCAGCAAGCCGTACAACTTGTCGCGGTCAATAAAGTTCTGATGTCTCATATATTGTGTGTTTTTTATTGTATTTGTTTTGTCAAAACTGCTTTGGATTCCACACCCGCCAAGCGTCCCAAACGGCCAGTGAGCGAGTTGATGCGGTCGGGGCTGCCCTCAACGATGAGGCTGATGACGGCCACGGGGCGTTCATGGAAGGGGAGGCCTTGGCGGCAAAGAACAATATCGGCAAATTCCGAAATAATGGCGTTGATTTCGGCGGACTTTGTGCGGTCCAATATCAGTATGGTTACAGTTCCTATTCTCTTCTCCATCAGGTGTTAGGCTTTTGGGTTAGACGGAAGTTCGTTTGTCAAATGACTTTGCAAATATACAACAAAAAATTGATTTGTCACAAAAAAACTTTTTAGTAACGGTAAAAAAATAACATGATACAATCCTATTGTACAAATGAGGCAGTTTTGTTTTCATCAAAAACGACAACATCGTTACGACGTTTTCGTTAAGCCGAGAGCAGAGGGAAAGCTTGCTTTCACTATGCCGAGGCGAGAAAACGACTGTTGCGAAGAAACGAACTTATTTTTT
>JAZUIX010000232.1:0-3201 GCA_045642445.1 Bacteroidales bacterium
TGACGCAGAAAAGCCATTTCTGCAACAGAGGTAAAACAAAAGCGTATGGCAAAACTTTACGGAATTAACACCAAAATGCGTGGTTCTGTGGGACAGTACAACTTCTATCAGCGTGCGGGTGAAACCTGCGTGCGTGAAAAAGTTGCTCCCAAGGACACCCCCACTCGCACCAAGAAGCAGATGAAGCGTCGCGTGCAGTGGAAGAACATCCAAAACATGTGGGCTGCTTTCTCCAACACCCTCAAACCTTCGTTTGAAGGCAAGAGTGCCAAGGTCAGCGACTTCAACGAGTTCATGTCGGCCAACTTCGGCATCGTCCCTGTCTACCTCTCCAAGAGTGAGGCTCGTCAGGGTGGCTGCGTGGTGGCTCCCTACCAAATCACTCGTGGTTCGCTGCCCTCCATCATCGTCAGCGACGGCACTGGCGGTGTGAAATGCACCGACATCGCCCTCGGCAACTTCACCATCACGGCTGCCACCACCGTCAAGGCTTTCTCTGAGGCCGTCATCAACAACAACGCTGGTTATCAGAACTTCGATCAGATTTCGTGCTACATTGCACGTCAGCTGACCAACGCTGCCACCGGTGTGCCTTATGTTGTGATTGAGGCCTACGAGATCACGTTGAACACTGGCGACAACACGACCCTTGTTCGTGACCTCGTCCCCGCTGCTGGTTTCAGCGTCGTTGACAATTATCTCGGTGCTGCCACTGCCCTCAATGGCGGTATTGTTTGGGTTCACAGCCGTCTCACCCCGAGTGGCACCAAGGTCTCCACTCAGCGTTTTGAGGTCTCCAACACTATCTTGGCTTCGTATCAGACCGTTGCCAAGCGTGACGAGGCTATGGCCTCCTATGGTGTTGAGGATTCCATGGACTACCTCACTCCCGACATCGAGGATGAAGAGGCTCCTGGTGCCGGCCCTGTGCCTCCCGCTGACGAGTTCACCTTGACCCTCACCCTCGACCCCGAGGATGCTGGTACTTACACCGTGAACGGCGAACACGCCGAGGTGGGTGAGTACACCTATCCCGCTGGCACGGAAGTGCAGATTCACTTCGACGCCGCCTCTGGCTGGAGCTTCGGTGGCTGGAAGAGTGGTGAAACCGATCCCGACATCACTGTTGTCATGAGCAGCGACAAGGAGGTCGAGGCCGTCGTGCTTGAAGACTGACGATCCGAATTGAGAATTGAGAATTGAAAATTGAAAATTGGGCGGGAGCCGGATTTTAGTTAAGAGTTAAGAGTTAAGAGTTAAGAACGGCATTCCTGTATGAAACGAATGACCTATGGATCGAAAACGAAAAACGAAAACGAAGACTTAATTCTCAATTTTCAATTCATGAAGTCATAGAGCGTCCCCTCGGGACGCGATACTCTCTCCACTACATACCCCACACATCAGACATGCGTCTTGATGTGTGGGGTTAAAACACCTATGGTGAGGAGAAAGTTCTACGTTTTGCTTCACTCTGTTCGCAATCCCTTCGGGACCACTATCGAAGTCCACAGGACTTCTTCATCTCTGGGACATGAGTGATTAAATGGCTCCTGCCCAATTCCCAATTTTCAATTTTCAATTCCTCTAAAGTGTGGGGGTACAAGATGCAAAAATGTATCTGCGTGCAGACAGCACGCTCCAAAATGTGGTAGACAGGGGTAAAGGTTGTCGGTTATTGGTTATCGAGAATGCGGATTGAAAATCCTTATAATATGAAGGTGCGGATTGAAAATCCGCACCAACGGGGGTAATTGCAGAAAAATCGTCACCTCGTAAGTGCCAGTGGGTATATGTGCAGTTACCAAAATCGGGTGTAAATCCAAGATATAAAGCGATTTATGCGTAACGGTAACAGGTAACAGGTAACTTTGCAACCAGTAACGCGGTTTTTCAATTGAGAATTGAAAATTGAGAACGTATAAAAATTGAGAATTGAAAATTGAGAATTGAAAATTGGGCGGCAGCCACCTAATCACCAGTCACAAGTCACTATTCACAAGTCACTAATCACCAGTCACTATTTGCTGCATTGGGCGCGAAATGAGGGATTTCGCTTAATGCCTACGGCATCAACCATGCCGCCTCGTTTGATTGTCATTCGTGTAACATACGTCACCACTATTAGAACTAAACGCACATCCGAATTGGGTCGAATGTGCGTTTGTGAGTTTTGACTGACTATAGCACTTTGATGAGCTCGACGTCGAAGATGAGGGCGGCATAAGGGGGTATGTCGGCACCGGCACCACGCTCGCCATAGGCGAGGTTGTAGGGGAGGAAGAAACGGTATTTGGCACCTTCTTTCATCAGCTGCACTCCTTCGGTCCAGCCGGAGATGACTTGGTTGAGACCAAAGTCGGCAGGCTGGTTGCGCTGATAGGAGCTGTCGAAGACGGTGCCGTCGATGAGTGTGCCGTGGTAGTGGCAGCGGACGGTGTCGGTGGCTTGGGGACTGCGGCCCGTGCCTTCGTTGAGCACCATGTATTGCAGTCCGCTCTTGGTGACTATGACACCGGGCTTTTTGGCGTTCTCGGCCAGGAAACGCTCGCCGTCGGCTTTGGCTGTCTTGCCTCTCTCGGCTGCCGCGGCCTGCTGCTTCTCTTCGAGTTCGGCAAAGAATTTGCCGAGTATCTCGTTGGCTTGCTCGGGCGAGACTTGTAAGGTGCGGCTATGCAGTACGTCGTCGACTGCTGCGGCAAAATCGTTGGCTACGAGGGTGTCTTGAAGACCCATTTCTTTGAGTTGACGGCCAATGTTGAGGCCAAGGGAATAACTGAGGGAATCCATGATATTCTATTTGAGGTTAAATATATTATTTGTGACTGGTGACTGGTGACTGGTGACTGGGAGGGCGGCAGCCCTTTTGAATTGAGAATTGAGAATTGAGAATTGAGAATTGAGAATTGAGAATTGAGAATTGGGCGGCAGCCCTTGATTAGTTAAGAGTTAAGAATTAAGAGTTAAGAACTGCATTCCGATATGAAACGAATTACCTGTGTTACGAAACGAAAAACGTATACGAAAACAGCCGCCCTTTTGTATTGTCAGTTCACAGTCTAGGTGGGTTCTATAAATTGATTTCATGGGATTTCGGAGTGGTTTTCGAGCAGGTTGCTGCGCAGAACGAGGGAGCGTAGCGGGCTACGTGACCGAGTGATAAACAGCAAGATGCCGAAAAGCGCCCGAAATCGCAGAAAA
>JAZUIX010000233.1:0-1883 GCA_045642445.1 Bacteroidales bacterium
ACATGTATGAAATAGTGAAATGTGAATAGTGAAAAGTGAAATGTGAATAGTGACTGGGAGGGCGGGGACCTTCGTTTTCGTTCTTCGTTTTCGTAACCGTAGGTTTTCGTTTCATACCGGAATGTCGTTCTTAACTCTTAACTCTTAATTCTTAACTCTTAACTCTTAACTAATCAAACCTTCCCTCCATACCATGCTGTTGCTACTGCTGCTGCCCTTGGCAGCAGCGGCACAGTACCCTTGTCGTGACACCGTGGTGCACTACTACGACTCGGTTTGTGAGGGACAGCCCTACACCTTCAACGGCGTCACCCTCACCCACACAGGGCTCTATTTCGACACCCTCCCCCGTGTCGGCACCGAGTGCGACAGCGTCGTGATGCTCCATTTCACCCTCCTCGACTATCCCGAGATAGCCTTCAACCCCGTAAAGTTATGCTCGGGCGATGTGGGGTACCGCCTCAACTCCGCCTCTGGCACCCCCTACCACTATTGGACTTCCGAACCCTTCGACAGCAGCCTTGTGGGTCACGAATACGAAGACATAGTGCACATCAACCCCATCGTCCCTACCAACTATACCCTCTATGCCGATTATCGCCCGTCGCCTGCCCAGTGCCCCGCCAGCCGCACCATCACCATCAACCCCATACAACCCGTCGTGGCGGCCATGCACATCACCCCCGACGAGATAACCTACGATCGTATGGAACTCGTGGTCGAAGACTACAGCGTGGGCAACCGTGAAGCCCCCTGGGGTGGGGGATGGGCGGGTCGCAAATACTTTATCGACAACATCCGCCAGCCGGGGGGCGACTCCATCGCCCATTTCCAGGCGCAGCCTTGGTGGGGCGACAGCGTGGTCGTCTCCATGGTGGCCTTCAGCCCTACCTGCTTCGACTCCATCGCTCGCACCATCCCTTTCCGTCGCCTCTCCCTCTTTTTCCCCAACGTCTTCACCCCCCAGGGCGACATCAACAACCGTTTCCTCCCCGTCACCAAGGGCATCCTCGAATACGAAATGTGGCTCTACGACCGCCGTGGCAGCCTTGTCTTCCACACCACCGACCTCAACGAAGGTTGGGACGGCACATCCCACGGCATCCCCTGTCCCCAAGGCACCTACGTCTATCGTTGCCGCTACCGCGACATCGTCACCCCGAACGGCTGGCAATCCGCCTCGGGCTCGGTGACGTTGATACGGTGAACTTCATTAATTGAAAATTGAGAATTGAAAATTGAGAATTGGCTGCCGCCCTTTTGAATTGAGAATTGAAAATTGAAAATTGAGAATTGGCTGCCGCCCTCCCAGTCACAAGTCACTAATCACAAATCACAAGTCACTAATCACAAGTCACAAGTCACTAATCACAAATCACAAGTCACCCCAAAAATGCCTAATCAGAGGCAAAAAGGCTCGATTTGCTTTACAATATTCTTGTGGTGATGCTATTTTAAAGTGTTGATTATTAGTGTTGAGAAAGAAAAAAGACAAAAATATTTGGTCAATTGCGAAAATCTTCGTACCTTTGCACTCGCTTTTGAAAAGGCAAAAGGTCGTTTGGCCGAGGGGCTAGGCACAGGTCTGCAAAACCTGCTACTCCGGTTCAAATCCGGAAGCGACCTCAAAAAAAAGAGAGACTCTGTTGAGCCTCTTTTTTTATTTCCGTGATTCTCCGAGAATATTTTTATAAACGCGAATGCCCGCAAATGCCCGTGAATTTTCGAAAAAAATTTTTATGGTCATTCACGGATATTCCCGGACATTTTCGTTGAAAAGTTATTTATGGGTATTGCTTTGGCAGCGAGAGCAAAATGCAGAATTGAGAATCAAGAATGAATAAAGAGTATAGCGGCAGCCAATTCTCAATTTTCAATTCTCA
>JAZUIX010000234.1:0-26947 GCA_045642445.1 Bacteroidales bacterium
CAAAGTACAGCCTTCCAGGCTGGTCAAATTAATTCCGCCAACGCATTTCTAACAATTCTGGCCGCATCTGGGATTTCCGTTTCAACCGACTGACAAATAATTCTTTAATTCGAAAAATTCGGGATAAAAACAAATTAAAAATTCATCCAACGAGTCTTACTAATTCCGCCAACAGGTATCATGAATTGTTTCATGGGTTGATTTTTTATATATTATATCGTTTTTTTTTAGTATTTTTGCAAATTCTTTTGGAGCATAAAATATGTCGAACAAGTATAGTAACCGCAGCAGTATCGTGAAGATTATCTTCCTCGTGGTGGGGGTGATTTTCGTCGTAAGGCTGTCCATGCTCCAACTTTTCGACCCTGAATATAAGGTCAAAGCCAAGAATCAGTCGTTGCGCAACGTGACCCAGTATCCCGCCCGAGGACTGATGTATGACCGCAACGGGAAGCTCTTGGTTTATAACGAGGCGGTGTACGACCTCATGGTCATCCCCCGTATGGTGAAGGACCTGGATACGAACTATTTCTGCCAATGTTTGGGAATCTCTCGCGCCGATTTCGACAAGCGGATGGAGAAGGCCTACAACTATTCTTCCTATTCAGCCTCAATCTTCATGAAGCAGATTTCCAAGGAGGAGTTTGGACGTTGGGAGAGCCAGCTGTACAAGTTCAAGGGCTTCTACATCTCGAAGCGCACGCTGCGTATCTATGACCGTCCCATTGCCGCCCATGTGCTGGGATATGTGGGCGAGGTGAACGAGCACGACTTGGAGGTCAACCCTTACTACAAGCGTGGCGACTATATAGGCAAAAGCGGTTTGGAGGCTTCGTATGAGGAACTGCTGCGCGGCGTGAAGGGCAAACGCATCATGCAGGTGGATGTGCACAACCGCGAGGTGGGACACTACCGCCACGGCGAGCTGGACACGATGCCTGTTGAGGGCCTCAACCTATACACCACGATTGATGCCGACCTTCAGGAGTATGCCGAGAAGGTGATGGCCAACAAACGTGGCTGCATTGTGGCCATAGAGCCATCCACGGGCGAGGTGCTCACATTGCTTTCGGCCCCATGCTACGACCCCAACTTGTTGGTGGGGCGAGTGAGAGGCGACAACTTCGTGAAGCTGAACAACGACATTTCCAAACCTCTGTTCAACCGTGCTTTGCAGGCTCAGTATCCCCCGGGATCCATCTTTAAGGTGGCACAGGCGATGATTGCGTTGCACTTGGGGGTCATCACGCCCAACACGGGTTTTGTGTGCGACAAGATCCTCGGATGCCACAATCACCCGAGTGCCAGCTGTGTGCAGGACGCCATCAAGATGTCGTGCAACCCTTATTTTTACTACACTTATCGCCGCGTTATCCAGCAGGGCCGATACAAGAGCATCTACCAGGATAGTCAGTACGGTCTCACCGTGTGGCACGACTATATGCTCCGTTTCGGCTTTGGTCAGCGCCTCGACATCGACCTGCCCAACGTCAAGAAGGGCAATATTCCCGACACCTCTTTCTACAACCGCTGGTATGGCAAAGGCCGCTGGGCTTTCAGCACCATCTATTCCAACAGTATCGGCCAGGGCGAGGTGGAGGTGGTGCCTCTGCAGATGGCCAATTTGGCCTGTATTGTGGCTAACCGTGGCTACTACTATACGCCCCACTTGGTGCGCTACTACGGTCCCGATTCCACCAAAATCGACAAGTACTACGAAAAACATGAGACGGGCATCGAACGCGAGTATTTCGACATTGCCGCCCGAGGCATGTACGATGTGGTGCATGGTGCAGGCGGTACGGGCCACAAGGCCAATGTGCCCGACATCGATGTGTGCGGCAAGACTGGCACGGCCGAGAACTACGGCAACGACCACTCCGTATTCATTGCTTTCGCCCCGATGAACAACCCCAAGATTGCGGTGGCGGTGTATGTGGAGAATGCGGCTGGTGGCGGCGGATCATGGGCGGCCCCTATCGCAGGCTTGATTATCGAAAAATACATCAAAGGCGAAGTCAAACGCAAGGAGGTGGACCAGATGTACACCCAAATCAACCCCTGCCAGAGTCTTCCCCTGGCACATAGAGTCAAGAAACCGAAAAAAAGATAATGAACTCAAGACCGTACAACAATGCAATCAAACGAGAAGAAACATTTTGACTGGCTTGCCATCTTACTCTACTTGGGCATCGTGCTGTTCGGGTGGCTCAACATCTATGCCGCCTGCTACAATGAGATGCATGCCTCGATATTTGATTTTTCTCAGCAGCACGGCAAGCAGCTTTTGTGGATGGGGGTGACATTCCTGATGGTTATCTGTGTGCTCTTTATCGAGCCTAAGATATTCTCGCAGATGTCCTATATTATATATGGGTTATCGATTATATTATTGATAGTTACATTGTTTATAGGTACTGTTACCAATGGTGGACAATCGTGGATTAACTTCGGTGCTTTCAAATTCCAGCCTTCCGAGTTTGCCAAATTTGCCACCGCTTTGGCTTTGGCCAAATACATCAGTGCCATCGATATTGACTTTTCACAGATGCGCACCAAAGTCATCATGGCGCTCCTCATCGCCGTGCCTGCCTTGCTCATCCTTTTGCAGCACGACACAGGTTCGGCGCTGGTGTTCCTGGCATTTCTGCTGCCGTTGTTCCGCGAGGGCTTGTCGCATTACATTTTGTTGATAGGACTGTTGGCTGTTGTGCTCTTTATCGCGGCGTTGCTTATCAACAAATTCATCCTTATGGGCATCCTTCTGGCCGCCTGTCTGCTCTACTTGTTTGTGTGGCTTCCCAAGTGCAACTCCAAAAACTATTGGCATACCGCCTTCTTCTTCGTTTTCTGCTGTCTGTTCACCCTCTCGGTCGATTTCACTTTTCAGAATGTGCTTGAATCCCATCAGCGCGACCGTATCTATGTGCTCCTCGGCAAGATTGAAGATCCCAAGGGGGTGGGTTACAATGTCGATCAGGCCAAGATAGCCATTGGTTCGGGCGGTCTTTTGGGCAAAGGCTTCCTCAACGGCACCATCACCAAGGCCGATTTTGTTCCCGAGCAGGAGACCGACTTTATCTTCTGCACCGTGGGCGAAGAATGGGGCTTCTTGGGTTGTCTGGCATTAGTGGCGGCCTACATAGGGCTGCTGGTCCACCTCATCACTATGGCCGAGCGACAACGGTCTCAGCTGGCGCGTTTCTATGGCTATAGTGTAGCCTCCATATTGTTTTTCCATGTCTTTGTAAACATCGGCATGGTGTTGGGCCTTGTGCCTGTCATCGGAATCCCGTTGCCCTTCTTTAGCTATGGCGGCTCTTCGCTGCTGGCTTTCTCCTTGCTCCTTTTCGTCTTTATACGCCAGGATGCCGACAAAAATGCGCTGTTTTGAATGTGATATGTGATATGTGATATGTGATTAGTGAATAGTGATTAGTGAATAGGTGGCTACCGCCATAATAATTTTCAATTTTCAATTTTCAATTAAAAAAAATGCCTAAGAAAACAACTCCCGAAAACCATTGCTCCTTTTGTGGCCGTCCTGAGTCGCAGGCCCAACTGTTGCTTACCGGATTGAACGGCTATATATGTGACACTTGTGCCCTGCAGGCCGCCAAGATTGTCAAAGAGAATGTTCACAGTTCTTCCTGCAAGGCTCACTCTGCCCAAACTTCTATCCCCACTCCAAAAGAGATTAAAGAATACCTTGACCAATACGTTATAGGTCAGGACGATGCCAAACGGGTGCTCTCGGTGGCAGTATACAACCATTACAAACGTCTCCGCTATTTTGACGAGCATTCTGATACCAACGATGTCGAGATTGAGAAATCCAATATCGTCATTGTGGGCGAGACAGGTACAGGTAAGACCCTCCTGGCCCGCACCATCGCCCGAATGCTCGATGTGCCTTTCTGCATAGCCGATGCCACCACACTCACCGAGGCAGGTTATGTGGGCGACGATGTAGAGAATGTCCTTGTGCGACTCCTTCAAGCTGCCGACTATGACGTGGCGGCTGCCGAACGTGGTATTGTTTTTATTGACGAAATCGACAAGATTGCCCGCAAAGGCGACAACCCTTCCATTACCCGCGATGTCTCCGGTGAAGGTGTGCAGCAGGCCATGCTCAAACTGTTGGAAGGTGCTGTAGTCAATGTACCCCCCAATGGAGGTCGCAAACACCCCGAGCAGAAGATGATTCAGGTCAACACCCGCAACATCCTTTTCCTCTCTGGTGGCGCTTTCGACGGCATTGAGCGCGTTATCGCCTCACGTCTCAAATCCAACGTCATTGGTTATAGCGGCACCAAGACCCGCGAGGAAATCGACAAACACAATATGCTCCGCTATGTCCAGCCGATGGACCTCAAGCGTTTCGGCCTCATCCCCGAACTGGTGGGCCGTTTCCCCATGCTCACCTACCTCAATCCTTTGGATGCCGATGTTCTTCGCCGCATACTCACCGAGCCCAAAAATGCCCTCGTCAAACAGTATAAGGAACTCTTTAAAATGGATGGCGTGACCCTCGAATTTGATAAGGCTGCCCTTGATGCCATCGTCGATACCGCCATCGAATACAAACTTGGTGCCCGAGGCCTTCGCGGCATCATGGAAACCATCATGACCGACCTCATGTTCAATCTCCCCAATGGCGCCAAAGACAATAAAATACGTATCACCAAAAAGCTCGTACTCGAGAAGTTGAATAACTAACGTTTTCGAGAAAACGTCTGTTTGCGAAAATACTAACAAATTAATATTATACATTATGAAAAAAATCGTTTTTGTCACATTAGCATTTATGCTTGTTTTTTCCAACGCTATGGCACAAAAGAACACCCCCAAAAAGTCCGTCGGAAAACCTCTCACTGTTTCTGTTGACGGTCAAAGTTCCGCTCCTGCAAAATCGGTAAACAACGAGAAAATCATTGAACTTCCCAAGGTTGAAGAAGGCATGGAGATGCCTCTTCGCGAAGCCTTCATGAATCGTCGCACCGTCCGTGACCTCACCGAAGAAGATTTGCCCGTAGAGGTTCTCTCCAATCTCCTTTGGAGTGCCTACGGCTTCAACCGCCCCAAGGAACTCAAACGTGTAGTCCCCTCGGCTGTCAATGTGCAGGAATTCGATGTTTATGTGTTCATGAAAGAAGGCGTCTACTTGTACGATGCCAACAAGAACATCCTCAGATTGGTCGCTGATGGCGATCATCGTGCTGAAATCAGCAAGCAGAAGCATTTTGCCATCGCCCCCGTCTCCATCGTCCTCGTCGCCAACTACGACCGCATGGCCACCGTCTTCAAAGAGGAATCCGACCGCGACTTCTATGCAGCAGTCGACTGTGGCTACATCAGCCAGAACATCTACCTCTTCTGTGCAGCCTCCAAACTCGGCACCGTGGCTTGTGGCGGCATCGATCGCGACGCCATCCAGAAGATTCTCAACATAAAGAACGGTCGTGCCCTTTTGGCTCATCCTGTCGGAATGATTCGCTAAGATATGTTGTTGCGTCTAACCAAACAATTCTCTTTCGAGATGGCCCATGCGTTGCCTGCCTACGAGGGCAAGTGCCGCAACATTCACGGCCACTCATACAAGCTCTTTGTCACCGTTGAGGGGCTCCCGTTACAGCAACAAGGCACCTCAACGGATGGCATGGTGCTCGATTTCGGCACCATCAAACAGATTGTCAACCAAACCATCATCGAGCGTTTTGACCATGCTCTCGTGCTTCCTCGCCTTGAGGGTGCAGAGCCCCAGTTGGGCAATTATTCGGCCAAACTGATAATGGTGGACTTCCAACCCACCACCGAGAACCTTTTGCTGCATTTTGCACAGTTGCTCGAAGGACATTTCCCCCAAGGGGCACGCCTAAGCAGCCTCAAACTCTTCGAAACAGAGACCTCCTGTGCAGAATTGGTGCTATGACTAGTGATTAGTGAATAGTGAATGGTGACTAGTGACTAGTGATTAGTGACTAGTGATTAGTGATTAGTGAATGGTGATTTGGCTTGCCGGCAAGCCTTGGTAGAAGTCACCCCCCGCAAGGCACAAAACAATTTTCTCATTTTGCCTCTTGTATTTTGATAAACCGGACACTGCGTGCCCGGTTACTCAAAGTACAGCCTTCCAGGCTGGTCAAATTAATTCCGCCAACGGGTTCATAAACATTATTCCTATTGCCAGCTCGTGCACTTTCAGTTGCTCGTGTTGCGATTATTAAAAAATGTTAAAGATTAAAAGAATAATCCCATGAGCACAATAAAGTCCAAAATTCGGAGTTTTTTATGTGATTAAAAAAATAATCCGAATGACTATGGCACGAAAAAAGAAAATTGAAACAGGCACGCTCACCAAGGCTGAAGAGCAGGTGATGCATGCAGTGTGGAAGTTGGGCAAAGGCTTTGCCGGCGATGTTGCAGCCGCGGTGGAGGAACCCAAGCCTGCATATCGCACAATATTGTCGATTGTGCGCATTTTGGAGCAGAAGGGCTTTGTCGCCCACAAGGACTTTAACGGCAACAATCAGTACTATCCGTTGGTGAGCAAAAAGGACTATTCGGGACAGATGCTTGGAACGCTGATGAAGAATTATTTTGATGCCAGCTACACTTCGTTGGTGTCGTTTTTCCTCAACAATAAAGACATTTCCGAGGAGGATCTTGCCGCATTGGGTGATATTATTGATAAAAAAAGAAGGGGGGAGTGATGCGTTATTTGCTTTTTGCCACAGTGGGCACGGTGCTGTTTTTTGCCGTGTATTGGTTTTTTATGCGCAAGGAGACCCGTTTCCAGATGGTGCGTTGGTATCTGTTGGGCACCTTGGCGCTCGCCATGTTGTTGCCGTTGGTTCGTATTTCGGTGACAACGGCAGTGAGCAGAGAGGTGGTTTCTGCCGAAGAGGTCGAACCATTGCCGCAACAAAATCAGGTGGAAGCGGTCTCGGTGGAGGCTACTCCATCAGAGGAGGTAGTGGGTGCACAGCCACAGGCGGCTCCAGCCGTGTCGTACCAAGTCCAAGAGCCTAAAGCCAATCAGTTGACCAATTGGGTTGAGAAAGGATTGGTAGTTGTTTATTTGCTGGGAGTGGCGGTGATGTTGATTGTGTTGCTGGTTCGTTTGGTGGACATTTGTTTGAAGTTGAGGTCTCTGCGTGCTCATTTTACAAAGGAAGACAGGGTTGCCCTCCTTGAGGGTGATACTCCTGCATTCTCGTTTTTGAATTATATTGTGGTGGGGAGGAACGGTTTTTCGGACGAGGAGGTGGCGCAACTTGTCGGACACGAGAAGGTGCATGTGCGTCAGCATCATACGATTGACATACTTTTTGCCGAAGTGGTCAAAGTTGTGTTGTGGTTCGACCCCTTTGCGTGGCTCTATGCTCGTGAGTTAAAACGAGTGCACGAATATATAGCTGACAGCGAGATGCTTGCTGCTCCCGATGGGGCTGAGTATGCAGCCTTGTTCTATCATCAGGTGAGTGGCAGCCGCTATAGTGTGATAGGAAACAATTTTGATTACCAAATAACCAAAAAACGTATTGCCATGATGACCCAAAAACAATCCCGCTTCGGGTCGTTCACACCCTTGTGGGTGCTGCCTATTGCAGCCCTATTGCTTTCGGCCAACTGCCAGCATCGGCAAGGCATCAGTGGGACATACGAGGTGAGCACTATCACACTTAGGTCGGACAATCCCGAAGAGCCCGATGTGAAGTGTGGCGAGTTTTTCGACATTGAAAATTATCTCTTCAAGTTCAAACACGATGGCACCGTCAAGGTGGTTTGCAAACCCAATAAGGTGCGCAATTTTGAGGGCACCTATATTTGGAAAAACGAAGTGTTTTGCATCTACAATGCCGAAGGCAAAAAGTGGTTGGACCTCGATTCGCGGCTGCTCCATTACGAGAAAGACAGTCTCGCTTTTCAATTCATTGACCCTTGTCCTGTGGAGGGTATGCGTAAGATGCTCGACATTTGTCAAGCCGACAAACTCAATATCCACAAGTATTTGGGTCGCAGAATCGTTACTTCGGGCGAAGATACGGTGGAGAACCGCAGAGGTATGTTGAGAGATACTGTTTGGCCGCATATTTCGGTTTATTATGATAGTTATGAGGAGGCGGTTGATGATGGATGGTGTTATAACAATAGGCTGTTGCAAGCTATCACGAATATTCTTGGTTCGGGCGTCACAACCATACAGGGAAATCAAGAAGTGTTCTTTGCGTCTTTTATCTGCGAAAACAATGCCCTGATGGATGGGGCGGAGGTCAGATACGACACCTTGGGGTATCCGAACAAACGCATGGATGGCGACAAATTTATTCTGCAACTTGAATTGAAAAAGAAATAATGATTATGAAAAAGACTTTTTTGGTGCTATGCACTTTGGCTGTGGTGTTGATGACTGGCTGCAAGAAAGACACTATTGGGCCTGACAATCCCGAGATGCCTGTGGCAAACGATGCCTCGCTTGTGGGCACCCGCTGGGTGATGGATGAGGATATGACCGTGCCGTCGGCAAAAATACATGTCAGTTCTGATTTGAAGTTTGATGATTTGGAGAGAGGATTATGGGATTTTGCACTTGATATTCTTAACGCTGATATTCACGCCAATACGTCCTATACTTATGACGGCATCCAAGGGAAGTTGACCATTGTTGATGACAATCAGCAGAGTGCCACGGTGTCGTTTGAACGTTTGGATGCCGACCATCTGAAAGTAAGTCTTACCCCCGCAGCATTGTTGGCCGATTCGTCGGCTGCGGCCATACTCTTCAGCCTTTATGGCGGCACGTTGGAGTTGGTGTACTCCCGTTGGGGAAGCGGCTACAACACTGGCGAGTTGGACAATACCGAGTGGGGCAGCAAGTTTAGGAGTTGGGGTATATCGACATCGCAGTACGATTATTGGTACGGCATCTTTCTTGAACTTAAATTCGGCACGGAGAGCAAAGGCAATATGCGTATGCTGATTAAAACCACGAATTGGACTTCCGACACTACGACCACCGCATTTGAATACACCTACGACGGCTCTCAAGGTGTGCTGTATCTCGCCACAGGCGAAACCGTACCTTTCACCCTTGCCTCTTCAAATGGTGACCCAGCCTTGCGTATTGAAGTGGCCACCAATTTCGCCAACGACCCCGACGGGGTGCTCACTGGTTTGATGCGGGAGTGGGACGAAGGACCTTTGGACATCTATCTGGTTCAGCCGTCAAGTTATGACGACGATTATGGTTCTGGCACACTATCGTTTAGAGGTAAGGATTATCACTTGGACATACTCACCCATAGTGCTTTCATGGGTTCGCATTATTATGATGTCAACAACCAGCGTGAGAACGATGGAGGAGAGAAAGCCACGGTGAAAATCACTTCGCCTTTGGAGTTTACCCACAATACCGCTTTCAACATTGTCTCGGGCGATTCTTACACGGCTTGCAACATCGGTTTCTTTATCGACCAACCTGACGGCAGCTACGACTATTTCGATATTGAGTCGGGCATTATCCAGATTACTTTCAATGCCGAAAACCGTTGCACCCTCAACATTGAAGGCATCCTCGGCGGAGACAGTGTCTCGATGACCTATTCGGGCCCCATCAATACCTATAATTAGAATGGCAATGGGATTTATGAATTATGATTTATGAATTATGATTTATGAGTGGGGCGTAGCCACTTTCATCCATCATCTTTCATCTAATCAAAACAGATAAGAGAGAGTGCAGAGGGTGTAGTGGTTTTTGACTTTGGGGGCAACGGAGGAGGGGAGGAACTGGCGGTTGACCTGGTAGAGGAAGTTGACCGAGAGGACGAAGTTGGTGATGCGCATTCCGAAGTTCCATTGCAGGCCCCATTGGTTGGGGTTGACTTGCCAGGAGGGGAATGTGTTAGCAAGTGGGGCACCGTTGATTTGAGTCTCCAGCACACGACTGTAATAGCCGCCGAAGCCGAGGAAGTAGCCAGCCATGTATTCGGTCATCTGTATCTGGAAACTGAGCGGGACGGTGATGGCGCTTTGGCGATAGGTGTTGACATCGTTGTAGCTGCTGCCGAGGGCGGGGAATTTGCAGAAGGAGCGGTCGTAGTAGGCCTCAAGTTGCAGGGCGAAGATGCGGCCAATGTTGTTGATGCGTATCATGGCTCCCGCATGAGCGCCGAGGTTGGAGCTGCTGGTGAAAGCGGCATCGTGGAAAGAGAGTCGGTCGCGTCCGAAGCCGATAGCCAGACCTGCCTGGAAGGTTTTTAGTTGTCCGCTGTGTTTGTGCGAGATGATGCCTGTCGACTCCAGTTGGTCGCGGTTGGCGAGGGTGAAGATGGCCTCGGCGAGGTAGTCGGTAACTTGGTTGAGGCCCGCATAGTCAATTAGGTCGGCATCGTCTTCAGGCTTGTGGTAGGGCGATTTGATGCCTGTGGTGACATGTAGGGCGGGTATGCCCGCTTGGGCAAAAGGCTCGGAGTCGGTGCTGCCCATCATATTTTCGTCGAGTCGGCGGGTAGCAATGGGCATCTGGGTGTGTTCGGCCACTTCGTTGAGTACTTTGTCGAGGTCTTTGAGCATGGCGGTGCCCGTGAGTTGGAGTTTCTTTCCCTGTTTGAGCCATCCCACCATGTCGATACTCATCATCAGCTTCACATTGTCCAGTTGGATGTGCTGACCGAGGAGGCTGGTGTCCTTGAACTGTCCGACCATGGCTTGGGAGCCATAGAGCCCCATCTCTTCGGCATCGAAGTTGACGATGATGATGCTGCGTTTCAATTGCTTTTGGCGTGCCAGCAACTGGCGTGCTATCTCGATGACGGCTGCGGAGCCCGAGGCATTATCGTCGGCACCATTGTAAACGGCACTGTCGCTGAGTCGGACACCGAGGTGGTCGTAGTGGGCGCCGATGACGAGGTATTCGTGTTTGAGCACAGGGTCGGAGCCTTCGATGATGCCGATGATGTTGTTGCAGGTAATATCGATTTCTCGGTTAGGGAAGGTGAAGGGGACGAGATAGTCGTCGAGCAGAGGCTGAAGCCCCATCTCCTTGTATTGTCCGACGATGTACTGGGCGGCACGCAAGCCGTCGGGGGTGCCTGCTTTGCGGCCTCGGAGTGAGTCGGCTGCGAGGGTGTAGACGTGTTGTGAGAGGCGCTGTTGTTGCTCTTGCGCCTCAATGAGGTTGGGCAGTAAAAGGGCTGCCACCAAAGCGATACGGATAAGGGTTGATTTCATTTTATTGTGTATTTGAATTGGTCGATATGTGTGATGCCCATGCCTTGCAGTAGTGCTACGCTGCGGTCAGTGTCGGCAGGGGTGTTGTAGTCAGGGATGAGGGGAACGCGCACGGTGATGTGGTCGGCTCCGACATGGTTCAGCAGCAGCGTGAGGTTGCTGAGCACACGGCGGTTGTGGCGCCCTGTATAGGCAAAGTAGATGTCGTCGTTGCAATCTTTGATGTCGATGATGTAGTCGTCGGCTATGTCGGCCATCTGCTCTACGTTGTGTTGGGGCACATTGAGCGAGGTTTCAAGGGTGATTTTCCAATCTTTTCCGCATAGTTGACGGAACTGTCGGATGAAGTCGACTTGCAGCAAGGGTTCGCCTCCGCCGAAACACACGCCTCCGTGGGTGGCGATGAAGTAGAGGTTGTCGATGGCGAGCAACTTGTAGAGTTGGTCGGGGGTGTAGTGAACCAAAGTGTCGGCAGGGCCTTTGCATGAGGCATTAAGACAATAGCGGCAGTCGAGCGGGCATCCGTGGAAGGCTGCGAGCGTGGTGACCCCTTCGCCGTCCATGCCGATGCGGTGACGCGATATGCCTATGAATGGTGCCTGCATGTTAATACTGTACTCTCACGGTGACTCCTTCGATTTCCATGACTTGTTCTTGTCCGCCAGAACTGGGGTCTATAAGCGGGGCGGTACACCCTTCAATCACTACTATTCCTTCCGATAGTACGCAGGAGGGTTTGATGTTGACGGTTCCGGGGTCGAGTTTCTTTTGGGGATGATCGAATTTCAGTTCTTGTTTATTATAACCGACGCAAATGATTGTGATAGTCAGAGAGTTATCGACAAGTGGGATGTTTTTGATTTTGAACTCTCCGTCAAAATTTGTCTGAGTGCCTGTGACCACTTTGTCATATTGTTTGACCACTACATTGGCAAAGGGTATGGGCTCTTGGGAGTCAGCATCAATGAGGGTACCGATGATGATATGGTCGGTGCTCACCTGAGCAGTGTTGCGGGGTGTCTCGGCAGTTGGGGGTATCACCCCTTGCATTGGACCTTCGTGCAAACGGGTTTGGCTGCTGTCGGGGGCGGTACAGGTGCTTTTTTGCGGTGTGGGATTGTCCACTTGCGCCGCTGCTGGTGAGGCCAAGGTTACGGCTATGCCTGCCACGGTGGCGGCTTTGCCGAGGGTGAGGCGACGAGCCAGTTCGTTTTCAAGATACCGCACCTCTTTCTCGCATTGCGGACAGGTGCCTGAGCATTCTCCTTGATAGGTGCACTCGGGTATCTCTAAGGGGATACCGTTTTCGTCGGCGATGCTTCGACGTATGTCTTTCAACTGTTTGCAGATGCTCTTGCCGTATGTCATAGAAAGATGTTTAGATTTTCAGAGCTTTTTATAATTCAAAGACAATGGGGAGGGAGAATTGGCAACGGACAACTTTGAGGTCGGCTTGCCCCGATTTGCGGATTTTGCCAGGTTTCCATTTGGGCATCTGTCGTAACACACGGACGGCTTCGGTGCCACATCCGCCACCAATGTCGCGAAGGATTTTCATGTTGGAGAGGCTGCCGTTTTTTTCGATGATGAAGGTGACGACCACGGTGCCGGTGATGTTGGCTTTTTTGGCCTCTTCGGGGTATTGGACATGCTCGCGGATGAAGGCTATCAAGGCTTCCTCGCCTCCAGGAAATTCGGGGTCTTCGGTCACCGTGAGGAACACTTCGGGGTCGGGTTCGGCGGTGATATAGCCATTATTGTTCTGTGCTTTTGCCATCGTGGGTATGAGCAGGATGGCGGTAAGGATGATAAAAAATATTTTTTTCATATTGGTGATTATTTAATTGTCAAACAATAGGACACCACTGACACACCAGTGGCTGAAAGAGCCCTCTTGGTTCTCGCCTTGGGGGATGGCCACGGTGAGGGTATGGCGGCCAGGGGTAAGGAAGTCGAGGTTGAAAAAGACAGGTTGTGTGGCGGTGCCGGGGCACCATCCGCTGCGAGAATAGTCGCTGGAGGACAAACCGTTCCAAAAGTTGCCGCTCACGGGGTTCCATTCGCGGTAACGACCACAGTCGCAGCGCCATGGGGTGTAAGTATAGGCTGGTTTGCCGTCGATGAGGATGGTGTTGGGTTTGGGGTTGAACTCGTCGCCGCCGTCCCAGCCGCCGTGACCTGTGGTGATGTAACGCAGCCGAGGATGGGATGCCCAATCAGGCAGGGTGAAGTTGACGGTGAGGCTGTCGGTGCGGAAGAGGCGGCCATAGTTTTGTCCGGCCATCTCCAAGACGTTGCAGGTGTTGAAGAGGGGTTTGGCGAAGGGCTGTTTTTCATCAAGTTCCCATTTGTCGTCGCCAGGGTAGGATTTAAGGTCAACGGTGACAATGTGACCACCTCCGTCATAGTTGCCGATCCAGATGCCTACCCATACTTCGCCTTGCAGCCAGCGCGACAGTTCGGTTACTTCCTGTTTGAAATAGTTTTCGTCTTCCCATACCAATCCGTCAAGTTTGACACGGTCGTTGAAGTGATTCACACCGAATGAGGTGAAGAAACGTACCAGCTCAATGGGGGGCTCATAGCGTATGCCCATGTTGTTGGTGTCGCCCTCGATAGCGATACCTTGATAGTGCATACCCTGACGATCAGTGATAATGGGCAGGGAGTCGGGGTGCTCGTTCATGCCGCGGAAAAAGAGGTTGCCATTGGGAGATGTCATTTCGTAGGGCAGTACGAAGAGACTTCCAGTGCGGTCGTAAGCGTCACCATTGCTGCGTTGGTGTATTTCGACAAAAGTCTGGTAGTGGGAGGGGAGTTTGGGCAGATGGATGCGTTTGAGTGCCAAGGTGCCACCTGCAAAATGGAGCACACTGTCGAAGGGGGTATTGGCATCGATGTCGCCCTCGATATGGGTGTTGGGCTTGCCCCAGCAGAGTTGCACACTGTCGAAGAGGCGGGTGGTGATAATCATGCGTTGGCGCTTGATGTTGTTCAACTCACGCCCCGTGATGGTTTGGGCATCGGAGGGGAGGTAGAATTTGGAGCTATGATTACGCTCGGTTTTGACGAGGTTGTAGCGGCATTGGCCGTTGCGCCAAAAGCTTACGAGCAGCCCTTTGAATCTTCCGTAGTAGGTGAGAGGCGAAATGTCGCGAGAATAGGGCTGTACGTAGAACTCCAGTTTGTTGCTGTTGATGGAGCAGGTGTAGCGGGTGAGGGTGCCTATTTGAGTGGTATCAAATTTAATATCGTTGCGGCTATATGCAGAGGCTACTTTATAGAACTCTTTCTGCCCATCGGTGAAGATGGTGGTAAGCGTGAAAATGCTGTCTTTCAGCTCGTCCACAAATATTTCCTCCACTGAGTATCCAGGTATATGTTCTCCCTCACTGATATATCCTGGGCGATACTCGGAAGGGGTGGGCCTATCGTTATCTGTCACCAGTTGAGTCGGTATGCCAGGGTTCACCTCCACAACAGTGTATTGTGTATCCACTTCGTTGCCGTAATCGAAAGTCTGATAGTAGAAAAAGTTGGCATTCTTCACCACCTTCACAGGGGTGGTTTGCGCTGAGGCTCGAAAATTTCCAATAACGAGAATAGCAGCGAAAGTTGTAGTAAGGAGGAAACGATAATATCCTTGAATATCTGTGAATATCCGAAAATTATTAGTTGTATTCGTCATAATATGTTTCTTTTGGGCATTTTCGTTTTATCTCTCCGGGATATTGATTTCTTTGAAACGGGCTTGGCGTTGGTGCCAGCGGTCGAGGGCCAGTTGGCGCATATCGTCAACATCGTCGCGTTCATCTACAATCTCAAGTCCCACGATGGTCTCAATGATGTCTTCGAGTGTGAGGATGCCTTGGAAACTGCCATACTCGTCGATGATGCAGGCGATGTGGTTTTTCTTTGCCAGCATGGCATCCCAGATGTCGGCGATGGAGAGGGACTCGTTGAAGAGGGGGATGTTGCGTCGAATCTCGCCGAGGGTTTTGTCGAATTTGTCCTCGGCCAGAAGTTCGAGGGCTTCGCTACGGAGGACATAGCCGGTGATATATTCGTCAGAATCGTTGTAGACGGGGATGCGCGAGAAATGCGAGTAGCGTTTGTCTTTGTAGAAGTCGATGAGTGTCATTTTCTCGGGTGCGATGGCGGCCACTGTGGTAGGGGTCATCACATCTTCGGCTTTGATATCGTCGACTTTGATGACGTTTTGGATGATTTTGTTTTCATCCTCATCAATGACCTCTTCATCCTCAGCGATATCGGCCATGGCGGCCACCTCTTCGCGGCTGACGGCTGCCTCCTCCTCGTCGTCAGGAGTGATGGTTCGGGTGAGCCGTTCGATAAGCCAGACAATCGGGAAGAGCAGGATGACCATGACGCGGATGCTCTGAGTGGTGACTCCCATGAGGTGGCGCCACTGATGGGTGCCGATGGTTTTGGGGATAATTTCGGAGAATAGGAGAATGAGTATGGTAGTGACGGCAGAGACCACGCCGAACCACTGGCTGCCAAATATTTCATTGGCCTGGGCACCCACACCGGCCGCACCAATGGTGTGGGCGATGGTGTTGAGCGAAAGGATGGCGGCAATGGGACGGCCATTGTTGATTTTGTACGCCTTGAATCGCTTGGCGGGTTTGTAACCCTCGTCCTCTTTCATAGAGATGTATGACAGCGGCGTGGACATAAGCACAGCCTCCAACACCGAGCAGAGGAACGATATGGCAAGTGCGCCAAAAAGAAATATAAGAAGAAGTGTCATGATACTGAATTTTGAATTAATAACTTAGAGTGGGACGGATGAATTAAGAATTAAGGTGGGTTCTATAAATTGATTTCTTGGGATTTCGGAGTGGTTTTCGAGCAGGTTGCTGCGCAGAACGAGGAAGCGTAGCGGGCTACATGACCGAGTGATAAACAGCAAGATGCCGAAAATCGCCCGAAATCGCAGAAAAGTATTTTATCTTTCATTATCCTCATACGTTGAATTTATAGAACCCACCTTAAAAATTTAAAGCAGTGGTGTTGAATGGGAGTAGGGCGGGCATTGTCGGTCTTGTAGGACTTGAAGCGGGTGGCGTGTTTGTAGCCTTCGTCCTCTCGCATGTTGATGTAGGAGAGAGGGGTGGACATCAATGTGGATTCCAAAAGGGAACACATGAATGAGATGGCCATGGCACCGAATAAAAATATGAGTAAGAGAGTCATTTCTATGTTGTTTATTTAATGTTGATTTCGTCTATCATAAGCCATGCGGGTTGTCCTGAATAGGGATGCCACAAAGGCAGGTCGCTATTGCAATTGACTCGTAGGCGGACATATTTCACCCTGCGGGCCTCGGCTTTGCGGAAGAGTCCTCTGTGTTGGGCAAAGAGGCGGCGAAGGGTGATGTGGCGGCAGTCGTTTTGGATATTTTCGATGGGTCGCACAACCGACAAGGGCTCCCAACGTGTGAATTTTTTGCCGTCAGTAGACCATTGCACTTGCACATCTTTGGGTTGGAGCACCCAGTCGGTGGCACTATGGCAGAAACCAATCGACACATCCTCGAGGGTGGATTCCTCTTGCAGGGTGATGAGGAACATTATGCTGTCGCAGCCTTGGAAACCAATCCAGCCGTCGTTGTAATTGCCTGCCACACCAGAGCGACCATCATACAACACTTTGGGGAATCCTTTGCTGTATTGCTCCGCAGGAGCATTTGCGTTTTGTGTTTCGTCACCCGAAGTGGTAACGCTGATGGTGCTGACAAGGTTGCGGTATTTGTCGGGAATCTCTTGGTTCAACTCCTGGGGCATATCGAAATAGCTCCCGCAGTATCTCCAAAGGTTGATGCTGTCGTGGCTAAGTGAGGGAATCATGACGAAGCGGAAACGCTGGGTGCTGTCACCACTGATGGTGTAGCATCGAGCGACACTGGGGCCACAAGTGGCGGTTCCGAGACCTGCTTGGCGTGCATCGACATTGAAGATGTAGTGGTCGGCCTTGTGGAGCTGGTTGATGCGGCTTGCATGGGTCATCACACTGTCGTCGTATTGACGTATGCTGAAGTTGAGGCGTTGCTCATCCGAAGTACAGAAGCTGAGCTTCTTGTCGCCCAAAGTGAGTGATGTCCAATAAGCAGTGCGATTGCCGCTTTCTTGTGGCACCACATGCAACTCGCCACAGGCCTCTTTGGGTGTCATGCTGTGGTGTCCCGACCAGCTGGCAGCTTGGCGGTCGGGGTAGGTCTCATAAAGGTTGCCCCACCATTGCAGTTGGCTGCAAGTGGTGTCTATGCCCATTTGTATGCCCAACTTGGGCAGTGTGCGGAAGCATCCGCGAGGCATGAGCATATAACTCAGTTGCACACGTCCTTCAGCATCAATTTCCACAATCTCTTTGAGCAACATGCTGTTGCCGTCGGGGGTGGAAAGTTCGAGCAGGAGGTCGGCTTGTGCCATAAGGTCGGCTTGTCCGATGGGGGTGAGGGTGCAACTTTTCAAATGAGGCTCCAATTGGTCAAGACCGTCCCAAGCGCGGGCACCCAAGCCGTCAACAAGGTCGTTGAGCGTTGGGGGACGCCAGAAATTCCAACGAATGGGGGCTTTGAGCAACTCCTGTCCTTGGTAGCGGTAACTGGTGATAAAGCCATTGTCGGTGTTGATTCGGAGGTCAAAGAGTCCTTCGGAAGCCATCACAATCTCGTGACGTTCTTTGTTCTCGAACCAAGTGTAGGGTCTTGAAGGCGTTTCGGGGACATGGATGGTGTCAATGGGGACGTCGATGTCGGTGATTTCAAATTCGTCGTAGCAATATTCGTTGAGCGTCCACGACACACCTGCATCCAAGGGGTCGTCAATCTGGTAACTATCTCCCGTGAATTGGAATCGGATGAAGAATCGTTCGCCTGGCAAGGGATTGAGATTGGGTATTATGGGCCAGATACGGCAGAATTGTCCTGCGGGGAGGTGCTGGTGGATAGTGCCGCCGAAAATGGAATCTCGCAAAGAGGAGAACACCAAGTAGTGTCCCAAAAACTCGTCCGCATTGCGGAAATCGTAGCCGTTGTAGAGCATATAGAACTGCTGCCCTGTGGGGGTGGTGAATTGCCGAACCTTGAGGTTGCGATATACTTTTTGAACCTCTGTGGCATGGGCGTGGGGCTTGCGGTCGCTGGTCACGATGCCGTTTGCACAAAAAGCATCGTCGTCCTGCACCCCGGGCAGGCTCCCGAGGTCGCCTCCCACGGCATACCATGCCGAATCGCTGGCATCTTCACTTATCGATAGCTGCATCCTGTTGCCGTACATGGGGAAACTTTGGTCGGCCCAATCCCAAATGAAGCCGCCTTGCAGTTGGGGGTATTTCTCAATCGTGTCCCAGTAATCCTGCAATCCGCCCATGCTGTTGCCCATCGCGTGGCAGTATTCCACCATGACAAATGGGCGGTTGCGGTTGTCCTGCTGGTTCTCGTTCTTTTTGATGTTGGCAAGGGGGGTGTCGGTGCGGGCGAAAGAGGTGTCGAGCGAACGCCATTCGCGGCAATAGTCGGAGAGGTAATCCACCGAAGGGTACATCACCCCCACGATGTCTGTGTTCCAATCCAAAACAGCCCTCTCGTAGCAGATGGGGCGGCTGGGCTCTTTGGCTTTGAGGAAACGGTAGGTGCGCTCGGTTGCGATACCGTTGCCGCATTCGTTGCCCAAGGACCAAGCAACCACCGAGGCGTAATTTCGGTCGCGGTGCAGCATATTGTTTACGCGGTAAATCATGGGGTCAATCCATTCCTCTTTCTTGGCCAAGCTGTTCTCGCCATAGCCTTGAGCGTGTGATTCGATGTTGGCCTCGTCCCACACATAGAGCCCGTAGCGGTCGCAAAGCTCGTACCAATATTCGTCGTCGGGGTAGTGCGAGGTACGCACCGCGTTGATATTCATCTGTTTCATCAAGGCAATGTCGTATTCCATCTCTTCTCGGGTCACATATTGGCCATGAACCGCACTATGCTCATGTCGGTTGACCCCTTTGATGGTAATGGGCTTCCCGTTGATGCACAGCTGGCGTATGCGCATAGTGGTGTCGTCGGTGCTGTATTCGGCCTCTTTGATGGCCACATTGCGGAAACCCACTTTGCATCCCACGGTTTCGACAAGGCTTCCACTGGCGTTCTTGAGTCGAAGGATGAGGGTGTATAGATAGGGCGTCTCGGCTGTCCAAGGGTGGACATGGGGAACCACGCATTCTTTGTCGTTGAAAAACTCGAACCAGTCCTTGGCGGCGAGGTTTTTCTCGTTCCGCATTACAGTCTCGCCCTGAGCGTTCTGCAGCTCCATCTCAATCATCATGCGTTGGGTGAGGGGGGAGGAAAAGTCGATGGTGAGGTCGAGGGTTCCGTCACCCGTCTCGTATCGGTAGTCGGCCACCAATTTGTAGTCGCTGATGAAAGTCCAAGGGGTAGAGTAGAGGCACACATCGCGGGTGATGCCGCTCATACGCCACATGTCCTGGCATTCCAAATAGCTTCCGTCGCTGAAACGGATAACCTTGACGGCCAATAGGTTGTTGCCGCTGTGGACATATTTGGTGATGTCCCATTCGGCTGGGGTCTTTGAGTCCTCGGAATAACCCACCATGGTGCCGTTGATGTAGAGATACATGGCCGATTTTACCGCGCCGAACTTGATGAAGATGCGGCGGTTACGCCAACTGTCGGGGATGTTGAAGGTGCGGATATAGCAACCCGTGGGGTTGAAATCGGCGGGAGCATGGGGCGGATTGGAGGGGAACTCGTTGTGAGTGTTGGTGTAGACGGGGATGCCGAACCCCTGCAGCTCAATGTTGCCGGGCACCTCGATGTTGTCCCAGTCGGAAGCGTCGAACGTGAGGTGGTAGAACCCCTTGGTGCAGCTGCGTGGATTCTCAAAAGCGCGGAATTTCCATGAGCCGTTGAGGCTCTGATAGAAAGACGATTCCTGATATTTCAACGTGGCTATGCCCTTTTCGTCGCTATAGGGGATGATGTTGGTGTGGGGCGATACTTTGTTGAGGCTGTGAACATTAATATCGTTCCACGCCTCCTGTGCGTGAAGCGTGTTGCCTGCAAGTAATATGCAGAGAAACAATAATGTAATATTAATTTTGAATATGTTCATTATATATAAATATATGCTGCAAAGATACAAAAAAAATTCGGATATTTGAAATTGATTCTCATATCCGAAATTTTTCCAAAAAATCATCAAATGGAAAATAGAGCAAACGAAACCGCCTCCATCTGCTCTTCGGGGTAGCAAAATTAGTGATTACAGAGCCGTATAGTTCGGGGTGAAGGTGTCTCCGTCGTTCAAATTGCCGCGCGAGAGACCTCGTTTGAGCCATTTCACACGCTGTGCCGAGGTGCCGTGGTTGAACGAATCGGGCACACTATAGCCGCGGGCCTTCTTCTGGAGATAGTCGTCGCCGATTTTCGAGGCCACATTCAGGCCTTCCTCAATGTCACCATCCTCCAGCGAGCCAAACATTTCGTTATCATGGAAAGCCCACACGCCGGCATAGAAGTCGGCTTGGAGCTCAAGGCGCACGCTGATTTTGTTGCTCTCGGCTTCGCTGAGGCGTGCCATCTGGCTGTGGGCGTCGTTGAGGGTTCCGAGGAGGTACTGCACGTGGTGTCCCACCTCGTGGGCGATAACGTAGGCGTAGGCAAAATCGCCGTCGGCCCCGAGTTGCCCCTTCATGTCGGTGAAGAAACTCAGATCAAGATATACGGTTTGGTCGGCAGAGCAATAGAACGGGCCCGTCGACGAAGTGGCTCCGCCGCAGCCGCTCTGGACGCTGTTCTTGAAAATCACCAGCTTCGGAGCCTTGTAAGTGCGGCCCATCTTCTTGAACTCGGCCGTCCATACGTCCTCGGTGCCGGCCAGGATCTGGCTTGCAAACACGGCCAGCTCCTCCTCCTCTTTGGTGGGGGTGTATTCGGCCCCGTTCTGGGTCACCGAGCCGAGGTTGGCCGATTGGAATACCTCCAGAGGGTTGCCGCCCATAAACAATACGATTATTCCGGCAACAATCAATCCGCCGATACCCAAGCCAGCTTTCTTGCCGCCACTGCTTCGGCGATCTTCAACATTGGTGCTTTGTCTGCGTCCTGTTAGTTTCATATATTGCTCTTTTTGATTTGTTACACATTAGTATAGCGCTTTTGTGTCCCCACATCGGCGTTCTTTTGATTTTGCAAATATACAAAAAAATATTTATATGTGCCCTTTTGTCGAAAAAAATGTAGGACATCTGATCCCATTCTCAAGCAATCTCCTGCAAACTACCTATCACCTCATCAAGGCTGTCGCAAGCCATGTCAAGTGCTTCGATGGCTTCCTGCATCTGCTCTCCTCGCTCGCTCTCTTGCAGACCTTCGGGCATGTTTCGTACTTTTCTTCCTCGTCATCCCTCATGTATTCAAGTTTGCTTTATGAGGTTCATGTCCCTGAGTGACTTCAATGTGGTGTATAATTCTTTGAGGGTTGCCATAGTTGTGATATTTTAGTTTGTTCCTTCCACTATTGCAATTCCGTCTTTTATGCAAACAGATGTTCTAATGTAACAACATTCGTAAAGTCACCACTGTATTCGTTATATTTCAATCCGTATGTGGTAACCAAGGTCGTGTGGATGGCTGTGCGTCTGTCCACTTGTTTCAGCAAGACGTTCTGCCTATGAGCCAACTTTGCATGATAGGCTTTCTCAACAGCAAATTCTTCACTATAGAACTTCATCTCACACATATTTACGATGTTGTCGTTTCTTTCTATGAGCAAGTCGATTTGGGTACCCTCAACATCCTCATCACCACGCAAGCTCCACGCTGACTGTGTGGTTGTTACACCCATGATACCCAATGCGCGTTTTATCTGCATGATGTGCTTGAAGCAAACCTCCTCGAAGGCTATTCCACGCCAACTGACGACACTTTGCGAACAATGATTCCTTGTCCAAAAATCCGTCTCAATGGTATGCTGACCACGAACAAACTTCTGGTAGAAATAGCAGAACGGGTCAACCAACTTGTAGTGGACGTTGCGTTTGCTCTCACCGAAGGGAACGTATTCCACAATGAAGTCACTTGCTTTGAGTGCCTTCAGCTTATCTGAGAAACTTCCGCTGTCATCTATGCCAAGATGTTCGAGAATTTCCTTTCGCATGTAACCGGAATGTCGTCTCCCCAAGAAGTCAACAATGGCCTTCATCTCGTCAGGGTTAGCGAACACAGAGTTGAATAGGCGGTCATACTCATCTCTCAGTTTTGGCTGCTCCGAGAAGAACAGCTTGTCTATGTTCTGCGGCAAACTCTTATCCTTGTCAAAATACCCAAGATAATAAGGTATTCCTCCCAACATCATGTAGCTCTGTACAATGTCGTATTGGGAGATCCGTATCTTCTTGCTCTTGAAGAATTGTTCGCATTCATTCAGCGTAAAGGGCGATAGCTTCACCTCGTAGGTGGTACGTCCGTAGAGACCTCCATGGTTGTTCAGCAGTTTATCGGTAATCCATGAATTTGCACTACCACACACCACTACCATGATGTTGTCCCTATGGCATGCCCAGTTGTTCCAAAAACCTTCAAAGGCGGTCAGGAACCCAGAACGAGGAGTATCCATCCATGGCAATTCGTCAAGAAACACCACCATACGTTTTCCCTTGTCTATGTTCTGCAGGTGGCTCTCGAGCATAAAGAAAGCCTCTATCCATGACGTTGGAATATGACTTTTCTTCATGCCCTGCAACAGCAGCGAGTAATAGAACTGCTTCAATTGATCTGCCATTAGATTTTTCTTGCCGTTTTCATCAACAGGAGAAAGCCCTGCATGTCTGAATGTTATCTTTCCATTCAGAGCCTGATCCACGAGGAATGTTTTGCCGACTCTTCGCCGCCCATACACAGCCACGAGCTCAGCCTTGTTGCTTCTGTAAACCTCGTTCAGTTCTGCAATTTCCTTATGTCGTCCAATAATTGTTGCCATAAACTACATTGTTTAATTTTCGGCAAGGGTAGTGAAAATATCATTCACCGAAAAATAAAAAGCAAATAATAGTGCGGATTTTTTATGTTTTTAGCCATATTTCTCCTTTCCATGGTTAGTTTGTTCCTTCCTTCCACTATTGCGATTTCGTCTTCTGTCAAACCATAGAAGTCATAGACGAGACGATCGATTTCACGCTCTTCGGCGGTCTTCAACATTGGTGCTTTGTCTGCGTCCTGTTAGTTTCATATATTGCTCTTTTTGGTTTGTTACACATTGATATAGCGCTTTTGTGTCCCCACATCGGCGTTCTTTTGATTTTGCAAATATACAAAAAAATATTTATATGTGCCCTTTTGTCGAAAAAAAATGTACTTTTACAACGTGTTGGCGGAATTAATAAGGCTGTTTATACCCCATCAGGGGTCAAACATTGGTAGCCAGCCATTCCTATGGCTGGTTTGCGAATGGATAGGGTTCCCGCATGCCGTCAGGTATGCGATTATCAGAGTCATGGTGTTATCGCATACCTGGCGGCATGCTGTTGGTGCAATCTTGTAAAAACCAGGCACTACGTACCTATCCATAACTTGTTTGTGTTATTGTTCTTTATCATCGTTTTTCTTATGGTTTGCGAAATAGAGCAGAGTTATTCCCAACCCCAACCAGAAAATAGGTCCAAAGACACTGTGTCCGGCACTAGCGGCTCCCACCATTGAGAGACCTCCCAGTACGATGAGTATCCATCCTGCAATTTTCATAATTTAGTCCTCCTTTTCTTTATGTTCAACTTTCTTTGAGCAAAGCACCGCGATCAAGCCAATCAAGACATTGAATAGCGAGATGACAAATGCCATTCCAAAACCGATTTTCCGAGTGCGACCCAAACAGCCGACACCATACGCAAGACTTACCGCGATTACTAATAAGATGATTGTTTCCATTTTACTGTGTTTTTGTTGTTTCTGTATATTAGTGTCGGATTTTGGTCAAAGGTTAACATCCTTTATCTTGATTCTGCGAATTTTTTTACTGAAGATTCTGAAAGTGGCATTTGTCTTGTCCGCTTCTTCCATTGTTTTCTCAAAATCTGCAGAGGAAATCTCTTTGTTGTTGAATGCAGTCACCAGCACATTCTCGCTTTCATCTTCATCCATCTCTATTTGATAACTTGCAGACATCGCCTCTTCTCTTATCATTGTGTAGGCAGGAACATATTTAGGGCATAGTTTCACCAGATTTTGACAAGCTTCTATTGTGGATTGACCCAATGCATGCCTTGTACGTGCTTCAAATAGATATTGTTTTTTGTCAACGTCCACCTTCTCTTCTGCTTCTGTCGAGGTAGAAACAATCTTTTCGTGGACGGCAAGGGCTTCTTCATAGTGTCCCAATGCAAATAACGCTCGCCCTTTGATAAACAAGGCCTCTAAACAGCTTTTTCTGTCAAGAACCATATCAGCATACCCAATAGCTTCCTCATAACGGCTGCTGTAAAGGCTCAGCACAGCGTTAAGGAAGTTGCAGGTCATACTGCAATCTTTCAATAGTGTTATCCCTTTGGTCATCCCCATTAGGCACTCATCGTCAAGCATCACATCAAACATTCTTTTGGCCATCATAGCAGCATTGCGGTAATCACCCTTCTTTATCTTTTCAATTACATGCTGTTGGCATACTTTTGCTGCTCCGTCGTAATCCTGTTTGTTATAGCACTGGGAAAATTGCTGTCCGAAATCCAATTCCTCGTCAATCATCGGCACATCGTTGAACGAATTGGCAAATGCTCTTATCTCGGTATTCTGTACAATATGGTATGGACGCAGCTTGTTGCTCAAAGTAAGCCCTTCAATTGATCGCATACGGCTGATGGCCACGTATGCCTGTCCGGGTGCGAATGTACCACGAGTTAGGTCGAAGTGCATACGGTCGAAAGTCATACCCTGCGACTTGTGAATGGTAATTGCCCATGCGAGTTTAATAGGGTACTGGACGAATGTTCCCACCACCTCTGATTCTACTTTTTGTGTCTCGGGGTTATATACACTTTCTTTACTTTCCCATACCATCTGTTCAACCTTCATTTCTTTCCCGTCCTCTAGACGCACCTTGATTTGTTCGTCACTCAGTTCAGAAACGAGAGCGATTGTTCCGTTAACCACTCCTCTCGGATAGTCATTCCGGCAAAAGATTACTTGTGCACCGACTTTGAGGGACAATTTTGCAGGTACAGGAGCATCTTGCATCTTGAACTTTCCTTCAACCACACCCTCATAGCAGAATTCCTCCGACTCTATTTCATCAAGTCTCATGTTGTTTAGACTCTCGGCTATTTTGTTGTAAGCGGTAAGCGTCACAGCGAAATCTCCCACCTTGTCATCGCTGCTCACTCGCTCGTTGAGGTACTCGAAGTCCTTCTGTGTGTTGTTGCCCACACGCATACGATTCAGTATTGACAGGAAGGGCTCGTCTTGCTGCCGATATACCTTCTGAAACTCGATTTTAGGCAGATTTATTCGTTTTAGCACATAAGACTTATAGAAATATGGGGTGCCGTTACCATACAAGGCACGCAACATTTCCTCATCAGCTGTGCCCATTTTAACAACAGGAGGCAATTGAAAAAGATCGCCGACAAACACCACCTGCTTGCCTCCGAAAGGCAGGTGCGAACGGGTTAGTGCACGAAGGAAACGATCCATACCATCTACCATATCGGCACGAACCATAGAAGCTTCATCGATGATGATGGTATCTGTATTTTCGAGTGTCTGCCTTTTTTCCAGCGAGACTTCAAATTCTGTTTTGGGGCCTATTACCTCGAATGGAAATCCGAAGAACGAGTGCATCGTTTGTCCTCCCACGTTGAGGGCGGCGATGCCCGTCGGAGCCAGTATTAAGAAGTTCTTGTCAATCTCCTTCTGAATCCACTTCACAAAAGTGGTTTTACCGGTACCAGCCTTACCGGTAATGAAGAGACTAGTGTTAGTATTGGCAACAAGTTCGAAAGCTTTCTGCTGTTCGACATTTGCCTGATCAATCTTGAATTCTATGTTTTCCATAAATGTTAACCTTTCGTTTATTTCTATCCCTTAATGACAGAAACAAGCGAAAGGTTAACAAAAGGCTCACCGAAAGTAGTATTATTATTACTGTAGTGTATTATTACTTTTACATGCCAGAGAGATGAAATATGTACACGCAATAACAAGACCAGCGTTATCCGATGCAGATGTAATATTGTTTTTACTGTAAGAAACCCAACAATTCTCATTTGTGGCCTTTATTTGACAACAAAGAGCTTCGATAATTGCATCAAATTCTGTAATTGGCATTGCATTGACGATTCTGACCATAACAGAATCATTAATATTGCTGTGTACGGCACGCATTACTCGGCTTTCAAACTGATCAAATTGTAGAGCACCACTGTCAGCCCGTACATCAAATCTAATTTTAATACTATTATTCATATTGGTTGTATTATTTTTATAAAACACTACTATTGTGCATATTTAGTATGTGTTCGTTAGAGTTTTAGCAAAAGTACAACTATTTGTAACTACTCAGCCCCCATCAAACAATGGGGATGATCAAAGTTTTTGTGGTAGAAGTCAGAGATTCGCCAGCGCCTGCAAGGCCTCGTATTTGGACTGGCCATTCTTGTTGGCCGTTTCCATTATTGACTTTATCATCAT
>JAZUIX010000235.1:0-5378 GCA_045642445.1 Bacteroidales bacterium
CTTCGCTTATCGTCCTACGGAACGCTATCGAAAGCCACAGGCTTTCTTCTCATAGCCCGCTACGCTTCCTCGTTCTGCACAGCAATCTGCTCGAAAACCACTCCGAAATCCCAAGAAATCAATTTATAGAACCCACCATAAAAAGAGGTTCCCGAAACCAATGATTTCGGAAACCTCCAAAGCCTCGAATTATATCGAAAGTTATTTCTGCATATTTTTGAGGCGCTCGGTGAGCATGGGGATAATCTTGTGAAGGTCACCCACAATACCGAGGTCGGCCACGCTGAAGATGGGGGCAAACTTATCCTTGTTGATGGCAATGATAAGGTCACTCTCCTCCATACCGGCCAAGTGCTGGATAGCACCGCTGATGCCGCAAGCCATGTAGAGGTTGGGGCGGACGGTCTTACCTGTCTGACCCACCTGACGGCTCTGCTCCATAACACCGGCATCAACCATAGCACGGCTGCTGGACACCTCGCCACCGAGTTCGTCGGCCAAAGCTTTCAGTTTCTTGAAGCCTTCTTTGTTGCCCACGCCACGGCCGCCAGATATAAGAACCTTAGCCTCAGCGATATCGGCAACGGTCTTTTTCTGCTTCACGGTCTTGACAATCTTGACGCGCTCGATTTTCTTTGTATCGAACTTGATCTTGTAGTCAACCACCTCACCTTTGCGCTTGGCATCGGGAGTCAGTTTCTGCATAACGCCGGGACGCACGGTGGACATCTGCGGGCGATTGTTCTTGCAGAGAATGGTGGCCATCAGGTTGCCGCCAAAGGCGGGACGGGTCATGCGGAACTCGTGAGCCTCGTCGTCGCTGATCTCGAGCTTGGTAGCATCGGCGGTGAGGCCGGTGACATTGCGGGCAGAGACACGGGGACCGAGGTCGCGACCGATGGTGGTAGCGCCAATGAGCAGGATGCTGGGCTTCTGTTCCTTGATAATCTGAGTGATAGCCTCAGTATAGGGTTCGGTAAGATAGTTCTCTAAGAGGTCGTTGTCAACCACCAGGACTTTATCGGCACCATGGGCGATGAGGGTCTTGGCCTGATCCTTGATACCTTTACCCAAAAGGATGGCAACAACTTTTTCCTTGTTGGCGTCGGCCAGTTCACGGGCCTTACCCAACAGTTCGAGAGCCACATTCTGAATGATGCCGTCACGCTGTTCGGCAAATACGTAAACGTCTTTATATTCTTCGAAATTCATAGCTGCGAGGATTAAATAATGTGTTTCTCTTTAAGTTTATTAACGATAAGTTCGACAGCCTCTTCGGGAGTAACCTCGAAGGTCTGGCCGGCAGGCTTGAGCTGCTTGGGGAAGGCCTTGAAGACGCTGGTGGGCGAACCTGCTTTGCCGATACGGTCCTCGGGGACATCGATGCGGTCGGCACCCCAAACCTCGATTTCCTTGTCGTAAGCGGTCACGATGCCGTTGACGGTCATGTAGCGGGGCTGCACGGCGCTGGCCAAAGCGGTGACGACGCAGGGAGCCTGAATCTCAAGCACCTGATAGCCGTCCTCCATCTGCTTGCGGATGGTGAAGGTATTGCTCTTCTTATTGTATTTGAGGTCTTCCATATACGACACCTGCGGGAGGTCCAGATGCTCAGCAATCTGGGGACCCACCTGGGCGGTATCGCCATCGATGGCCTGGCGACCAGTGATGACGAGGTCGTACTCCATGGTGCGGAGAGCACCGGCGAGAGCGCTGGAGGTGGCGAGGGTATCGGCACCGCCAAGCTTGCGGTCGGTAAGGAGGATGGCACGGTCGACACCCATAGCGAGGGCCTCACGGAGGATGGCCTCGGCTTGGGGCAGACCCATAGTGATAACGGTGACGTGGGCACCGTATTTGTCTTTCAACTGGAGAGCGAACTCGAGGCCGCCCTTATCATCGGGATTCATGATGCTGGGGACGCCCTCACGAATCAGGGTACCGGTAACGGGGTTGATTTTCACCTCGGTAGTGTCCGGCACTTGTTTTATGCAAACTACAATCTTCATGGTTTTTTATTTTGTGATATGTGAAATGTGATATGTGAAACGAAAGAATGATTGTGAAACGGAAATATTATTCATTATTGTTTTTATTATGCAGATAGGTAATAAAACCATTAAGCAACTTTTGAACGATAATTATTTGGTCAAGTAAGTCTTGCGAGCTATCCTCGGTAAGCCGCAAACGCTGGGCAATGATTACCTGAGTCTCTAGTTCAGCAAGCGAGCCACGGGCAATCCCAAGGAAACGCAGGCGATCGGTATCACTATTGCGGCCTTCGCCCTCGGCAATATTTGAGGGGATGGAAACTGCGCAACGACGCATCTGATTGGATAATCCGAACAATTCGCTTTGAGGGAACTTGCTCACATACTGATAGGCAAGTTCGACCAAGCAAATGCTCTCCTTCCAAACATTGAGTTCTTTGTGATCCATATTCTACCGACTAATCTAATTCCCTTTCACTAATCACTTTTCACATTTCACTATTTAAACAACTTGCCGGCAATAACCATGCGCTGAACCTCGCTGGTGCCTTCGTAAATTTCGGTAATCTTGGCATCACGCATCATGCGTTCCACGGGATACTCGCGGGTGTAGCCGTAGCCGCCATGGAACTGCACAGCCTTCGTGGTGACCTCCATAGCCGTCTCGGCGCAGAACAACTTAGCCATAGCAGCCTCAGCATTGTAAGGCAGACCGTGATCCTTGTTGTAATGTGCGCGACGAACGAGCAGACGGGCGGCCTGCACCTTGGTCTCGAGGTCGGCCATCTGGAACTGCGTGTTCTGGAACTGGCTGATGCTGCGACCGAACTGCTTGCGCTCCTTGGTGTACTTCACCGTCTCGTCCATAGCGCCCTGGGCAATACCGAGGGCCTGTGCGGCGATACCGATACGGCCACCGTCGAGAGTCTTCATAGCCAGGTTGAAACCCTTGCCGATCTGACCCAGCAGATTCTCCTTAGGCACAATGCAGTCCTCGAAAATCAGCTCCGTGGTAGCGCTACCGCGGATACCCATCTTCTTCTCCTTCTTGCCGATGCTGAAACCGGGGAAAGTCTTCTCCACGATAAAGGCGCTGATGCCCTTCGTGCCGAGGCTCTTGTCGGTCATAGCGATAACGATGAACACATCGGCGTAGCTGCCGTTGGTGATGAAAATCTTGCTGCCGTTAATCAGCCAGTGGTCGCCGCAATCCACGGCAATCGTCTGCTGGCCGGCGGCATCCGTACCCGCATTGGGCTCGGTGAGGCCGAAAGCGCCAATCCACTCGCCGCTGGCGAGCTTGGGCAGATACTTCATTTTCTGCTCCTCCGTGCCGGCCTCCAGGATGGGGGCGCAGCAGAGCGAAGTGTGGGCAGAAAGGATGACGCCCGTGGTGGCACACACGCGGGAGAGCTCCTCCACGGCCATGCCGTACTGGATGTTCGTTCCGCCGGCTCCGCCGTACTGGGTGGGGATGGGAATGCCCATCAAACCGATTTTCGCCATCTTCTTGACAGTCTCCATCGGGAATTCTTCCTTCTCGTCGACTTCGGCTGCCAAAGGTTTAACCTCCTTCTCTGCAAATTCGCGAATCATCTGCAGAAAGAGTTCGTCTTGTTTGGTAAAGCTAAAATCCATGTTATATCGTTTTATTATTTTGACTCGATTATTTCACAGCGATGGTCTCAATCTCCACCAGCACGCCCATCGGCAGGCCCTTGACGGCGAAAGCGGCACGGGCGGGGCAGTCGCTGCTGTAATACTTGGCATAGACCTCGTTCATGGGTTTGAAATACTCCATATCGGCCAGCAGACAAGTGCTCTTGACCACGTCCTGGAACGAAAAACCGGCCTCATCGAGGATGGCTTTGATGTTTTGCATCACCTGCTCGGTCTGGGCGGTAATGCCTTCGGGGACCTCCTTAGTGGCGGGATTGATAGGAATCTGGCCGGAAATGTAAAGGGTGTTGCCGGCCAAAACAGCCTGACTGTAAGGGCCGATAGCTGCGGGAGCCTTGGGGGTGTTGATGATTTTCTTCATAGTCGATTTATGATTATTAATTATTACTCGTATAAAATATTTAAAATGCAAAAATAGCATTTTTTTTTGGAATAAACACATTTTTCTTCAAAAAACTTTTCAACACCCCTCCCCGACCCCATTTTCCATCTCCGAGCACCCACAAAAATCCCCGCCCCCATACTTCTGAAAAACCCAACCCGAAGTTTTGAGATTCCCCCAAGTGACCAAGGTATGACCTAGGACTGACCTAGGTATGACCTAGGTGTGACCTAGGTGTGACCTTGGTATAATACCTAGGTTGATCCTTGGTCATACCTTGGTCAATCCTTGGGCAGAGCATGGTCACTTGGGGGAATAGAATAAGTTTGAGATAGGAACATCTCAGGATTGCCCCTTTTTCTTTTTCGACCTCACAAAACCGACTTCCCCTCTCGCACCAAACCTCGGCACCCATATCCCGTCTCTTTATGGGGCAGAAAACGAAAGCCCAAAGACCCCTTTTCCTCATCCTTCACCCCTCACAACTCCCCAAAACATGAAAAGGAACATCTAACAAAATTATTGATTCACTAATAAATAAAAGAAACTTTATCCAAAAAAGGCTTCAGTATGAAAAAAAAGCGTATATTTGCAGCCGAAACCACCAAAAGTCTCGGTGGTTTGTGCTTAGAAAGCATTTGTACAGTCCAAGATTGTAAAAATCGCCAAAATTTCCCCAATGGACATGATACTGATGCCTTTGCTGATATGTTTTGGTTATCGCCACAACATAGCTTAAGGTAACCTCTAAAAATTAAATATCAAATATTCAACAATATAAAAGAAGAAATAGCGTTATCATGGTATAAAAAAGACATCATTTATGAATAAGTACAAGACCACAGGCAAGCAGACCCTCTTTGACGCTGAAAACTCAGCACGGAAACTCTCCGAGATAGGAAATCCTTTGGAGAAGTTAGACAGCGTGATAGACTTTGAGATGTTCCGCAGCAGGTTGGAAGCGTCGATGGTGAATCATGGCACGAAGAGCAAAGCCGGAGCCAAACAGTATGACGTGGTAATGATGTTCAAAGTGATGGTGTTGCGGCAGTATTATAATCTCAGTTACGAGCAGACGGAATACCAGATAATCGATCGTAGCAGCTTTAAGCAGTTCCTCGGACTGGCAAGTGGAGACAAGGTGCCAGACGCAAACACAATCCGCAATTTTTTTGAGGGACTGAGCTTTATGGAGGGAGCGATGCACGGGCTGACCGTGCGGACGATAGGTATAGCGAGAGCGGCCACAAGCATCTTCCTAAAATGCTTGACCTACAACATGTTTCGATACGAGCAGTTCGTAAGAAACGGAATAAGATAACGGA
>JAZUIX010000236.1:0-35160 GCA_045642445.1 Bacteroidales bacterium
TTGGTTCATATTATAGAACTTGGCGTTCCACGGAGTCCAAGCACGCTCAACCTTCTGGATGGTGATGATGGTATCCTCCTCATCGTGCATATCCTGGTCGTAGGCATAGATGGCGGCAGCGATGGCGGCATACACCTCGCCTGACACCTTGCTGGGATTTTCCACGATGTTGGCAGCACCCTGTTGGGGAGCATTCTTGGCAGCCTTGCGGCCCTGCACCCTGGTGACACCTGCTGCAAATCCTTTCATGATGAAGCAGATGAGGGTGAGCAGCAAGAACACGACCACGATGGCCACAACGGTGAGACCTACGCCCACGGGGTCGGAAGCCTGAATACGCTCAGACTGTTTGGGCACATGGTAGTGGAAAGTGGAAGCAGCCGAAACTTGGTCAGCACCTTCACCCAAATCAACAACATTGATATCATAGCCCACAGGATTCTTGCCCACAACCAAAATCTCATTATCCATAGGATTGATTTGGAATGCGAAAGAGCTGCAGCGGAAGCTGATGGAAGCATCAGCCTGCAACGAATCGTTGGAGCCTTGACACATCTCGGGGTCGATGTGGATGAAATACAGCACCGAGGTGTCCTTCTTGGCACTGGCGAGCAGAACCACTTGGTCGCCCAAGACGGAGACCGACTTAGGACGGACGATGAAGGGGAGGTCGTGTCGGCCTGTGAAAACATCGGTGGTGAAACGTCCGAAACGGCGAAGCGTATCGTTGTCGCGGACCAACAGGTCGACCGAGCAGTCGATGCTGTCAATCATCACGAAAACTTTGATTTCGGGAATATAGCACACCTCGTTGGCAGTGAATTCCAGCGGGTTGACAGCGCATTGATGAGTACAGCCCATCGTTTCGGGGGCTGCCACCATAGCCTCAGCGGCCTGAGCCTGAGGTTTCTGATGGCCTGGACGGCCTCCTTGCGCCACAACGCTGCCAGCCATGAGGATCAAGCCAACACAGATTGCGACTATTTGTTTTGCAAACTTATTCATTTTATTATTAATGTGACAATCAAAAAATGTTAGTTTAAGGGTTAAAGGTCGCGCGACTTAGGCCGCGCGACCTAAAACTGAGCACTTCTTACTTGTTGTGCTCGCACTGGTGCTGGCAGCCTTCGTGGTTACCCTCGCAGCAGCCTTCGTGCTGATGTGCGCATTCGTGAGTGCCTTCGCAGCAGGGCTGCTCACCGGCCTTCACTTTGCAGCAATTCTCGGTACCTTTGTTGACACAGGTCTCGCAATTGTTGGCAGCGCAGGTGGAGTCGGCACAGGTGCACTCGTGGTGGCACTCGTGTTCGCAGACCTCGGTCTCGACGATGGTGTCGGCGGTCTCCTCAGGAGCGTTGTTGTTGCAAGCGGTCATGCCGAAAGCGAAAGCGGCAGCGACAAAAGCAGTTAAGAAAACTTTCTTCATTTTTTTGATTGTTGTTTTATGGGGCGAAGAACCCCTGGTTAATAAATAATTGTTTTTATTAATAATTCAATATAATACTACAGCGGGATGTTGCAGTGCTTCTTCATCGGCAGGGTGTCCTTCTTGGTGGCAAGCACCTGGAGAGCGCGGATGACGCGGAAACGGGTGTTGCGAGGCTCGATGACATCGTCGATGTAGCCGTACTTGGCAGCGTTGTAGGGATTAGCAAACTGGTCGTTGTATTCCTTCTCCTTCTGGGCGATAAACTGGGCCTTTTCTTCAGGATCGGTGATCTCCTTGAGTTGGCGGCCATAAAGCACCTCGGTGGCACCGCTGGCACCCATGACGGCAATCTGAGCCGTGGGCCAAGCATAGTTGATGTCGCCACGGAGCTGTTTGCAGCTCATCACGATATGGGCACCGCCGTAGCTCTTACGCAGGGTGACGGTAACCTTGGGCACCGTAGCCTCACCGTAAGCGAACAGCATCTTGGCACCATGGACGATGACGCCGTTGTACTCCTGACCCGTGCCAGGGAGGAAGCCGGGAACATCGACGAGGGTGACGATAGGAATATTGAAAGCATCGCAGAAACGGACAAAACGGCCGCCCTTGCGCGAAGCGTTGCAATCCAACACACCGGCCATAGCCTTGGGCTGGTTGGCCACGACGCCCACGCTGACACCGCCGAAGCGGGCAAAACCGACCACCAGGTTGGGAGCGAATTTCTCGTGAACCTCGAGGAACTTGCCATCGTCGACAATAGCGTTGATGACATCCTTCACATCGTAAGGAGCGTTGGGGTTCTCGGGGATGAGGGTGTTGAGGCTGTCCTCAAGACGGTCGATGGGGTCTTCGGTAGGCATATAGGGAGCCTCCTCGAAGTTGTTGGAGGGGAGGTAGCTCACCAGGTCGCGAATCATAGCGATGGTGTCCTCCTCGGTCTCGCCGACGAAATGGGCCACGCCGCTCTTGGTGGCATGCACCATAGCACCGCCAAGCTTGTCAACTGTGACATCCTCGCCCGTGACGGTCTTCACCACCTTCGGGCCAGTGAGGAACATGTAGCTGTTCTGCTTGGTCATCATGATAAAGTCGGTCAGTGCGGGGCTGTACACAGCACCACCGGCGCAGGGGCCGAAGATGGCGCTGATCTGAGGCACCACGCCGCTGGCCAAAATGTTGCGCTCAAAGATTTCGGCATAGCCGGCCAACGAGTTGCAACCTTCCTGAATACGGGCTCCGCCCGAATCGTTCAAACCAATCACGGGAGCGCCAGTCTTCATGGCCTGATCCATGATCTTGCAAATCTTGAGCGACATGGTCTCACTCAAACTGCCTGCAAAGACGGTGAAATCCTGAGCAAACACATACACAGGACGGCCATCGATAGTGCCGTAACCCGTAACAACACCGTCGCCCAAAAACGACTGCTTCTGCATGTCGAAATTGACACAACGGTGGGTAACGAACATGTCAAACTCTTCGAAGCTGCCTTCGTCGAGCAAGAGGGCGATACGCTCACGAGCGGTCAGTTTGCCCTGCTCGTGCTGTTTGTCGATGCGCTTCTGGCCACCGCCCATTTTGGCTTCACTTCTTTTGTCAAGAAGCTCTTTTATTTTTTCTTCAAATGCCATTATTTGAAAATTTTGTGATTATTAATGTGGGTTTCTCTCCCGGCCTTAGCGACCGTTTGTTCCGCCCGAAAACTCTAATTTGATACTGTGATTTGTGAATTGTGAACTGTGATTAGTGACTAGTGATTAGGTGGCTCCGCTCAACGATAACCAATAACCGATAACCAATAACCTTTACCTCAATTCTCAATTTTTCAATTTTTTATTTGCAGCACAGCTCGGTGAGGACTCCCAAAGTGCTCTTCGGATGGAGGAAACCGATATGGAGGCCTTCAGCGCCACCACGGCTCTGCTGGTCAATCAGGCGGACACCCTTCTCCTTGGCGTCGTTGAGGGCCTGGTCGGTGTTCTCCACGCAGAAAGCGATGTGGTGCATACCACCCTTGCCGCCGTTCTTCTCAATGAAAGAAGCGATGGTGCTCTCGGGGCAGGTGGGCTCGAGAAGTTCGATTTTCACTTCACCGCACTTCAAGAAAGCGGTGCGTACTTTCTGGTCAGCAACTTCTTCAATAGCGTAGCATTTCAGTCCCATTACGTCTTCCCAGTAACGGATAGCCTCGTCAAGATTTGTCACGGCAATGCCGATGTGTTCGATGTGCGAAGGGGTCATTTTATTATTTATTTTTAGTTATTAATATATATTTTTTGTCATTTATTCTTTTAACACACACATTTCCAGCAATAACAACATTATCACTGGAAATGCAAATATACAAATAAAAACTGATATAAAGATAAAAAAACTTCAATTTTTTATCCCATCACAATTCTGACGCGGATAAGAGTCGTTCAAACCCCGTTCCTTGTTCGCTTATTGTTCGATTATATTGACACCTTCGGAGCGAACCTGCAACGAACCTACAACGAACCTACAACGAAGCTTCACCAACCCCTCTTTTCTCCATTTTACCGCAAAGCAGCAGCAATGGATTCGGCATCGATGCCGCAATCTTTGTGGAGTTGTGGCACGGGGCCGTGGGTGACGAACACATCGGGCAGACCCAGCACCGTGCAAGGCACCTGATTAAAGCCTCGTTGTGCGAAGTATTCCAATACAGCCGACCCCAATCCTCCTTTCTTCACTCCGTCCTCAACGGTGACAATCTTGCGGAATCCTCGTGCAGCTATATCGTCCAGCAAATCAGTATCCAAAGGCTTCAAATAGCGCATATCGTACACGGCCACACTCACCCCCTCGTTTTGCAGCATCTCAGCCGCCTTCAAGGCCGTATTGCCCACATGTCCGATGGAAACCACAGCCACATCTCTGCCCTCTCTCACACAACGGCCCTTGCCCACAGGCAAGGCCTCAAAATCATTCTTCCAATCGGCATGAACACTCGCCCCTCGGGGATAGCGTATCACCACAGCTCCCTGATTCGGCAACTGTGCGGTATACATCATGTTACGCAACTCGTGTTCATCCATTGGGGCACAGATGGTGAGCTCCGGTATCGGTCGCAGACAGGCCATATCGAAAGCCCCGTGATGGGTAGGGCCATCATCGCCCACAATGCCCGCACGGTCGAGGCATATCACCACAGGCAGCCGCTGCAAGGCCACATCCTGGATAATCTGGTCGTAAGCCCTTTGCATAAACGAGGAATAGATGTTGCAGAAGGGCTGCATACCTTGAGCCGCCAACCCTGCGGAGAAAGTCACGGCATGTTGCTCGGCGATACCCACGTCGAAAGCCCTCGAGGGCATCTGAGCCATCATAATATTGAGCGAGCAACCTGTGGGCATGGCGGGGGTAACACCCACAATGCGATCATTTTGCTCGGCAAGTTCCACAATAGTTCTCCCAAAAACTTCCTGATATTTGAGCGGGGCGTTGGAGCTGCTACTTTTGATCTGTGCGCCCGTTTCGGCATCAAAAAGTCCTGGTGCGTGATAGGTCACGGGGTTCTTCTCAGCGGTACGCAAACCCTTGCCTTTCTTGGTAACGACATGCAAAAGTTTGGGTCCTTTGATATATTTCAACTTGTTAAGCACCGCCACAAGCTGATCTATATCGTGGCCATCGATAGGTCCGAAATAGCGGAACCCCAGCGATTCGAACAAATTAGGAGCACCCAAAGCCGCAGTTTTAGCCAGGAATGTGAGCCGTTGGAAGAACGTGATGCGGCGATGTTTGTGCGAATCGGCATTATCTGTGTCGCCACCCATGCTGACCCACACCTTTTCCTTGAGCCGGTTGTAGCGACGCGAGGCGGTGATGCGGGTGAGATATTTGCTCAAACCACCCACGGCCTTATCGATACTGATGCCGTTATCATTCAGCACCACAAGCATATTGGCTTTGGAAACGCCCACATTGTTGAGGGCCTCGAAAGCCTCGCCGCCCGTCATGGCTCCATCGCCTATCACGGCGATATGCTGACGGGTGTGGTTGCCCTGGAGGGTCGAAGCTGTGGCCATGCCCAAGGCGGCACTAATGGAGGTGGAGCTATGACCCGTGCCGAAAGCGTCGAAAGGCGACTCGTCCATGCGTGGGAAGCCGCTGAGGCCTCCGTATGTGCGGATAGTGGGGAACTGATCTCTGCGCCCCGTGATAATCTTATGCGAGTAGGCCTGGTGTCCCACATCCCACACCAGTTTGTCGTCGGGGGTGTTGAACACATAATGCAACGCCAGGGTCAGCTCCACGGTGCCCAAACTCGAAGCCAGATGTCCCGGATGATGGGCGAGCGTGTCGATGATAAAATGACGCAGCTCCACAGCCAACTGCTTCAAATCTTCAGTTGAAAGCTGACGAAGGTCGTCTATACTATTTATATTGTCTAAAATTACTCCAGTCACAATTAGCAGATTAGTTAGAATTGGTATGCGGGAGCCTCTTTCTGCAGGGGCTCAAATTCCTTGTTGAGTTTTTTGTCGGCAGAACGGCCCTGCGCCCCTTCGCGGAGCACCCATTTCCCTTTTTCGAAAACGTATGCCATTTCTTCGCCCGAAGGAACATAGTATTGGAACAAGCCCTCCATGCCTAAGACCTGCGGCTCCACCTCGTCGAAGATTATCATCCGCAGCTTCTCATCGCGGATTTTCTGCGTGGGACCCGACACAACCTTCTCTTGGATGGCCTGATTGTTGCGACGGTTGCGACGATTGCGGCCTCGGGAGACACGCTTGGCGCGGATTCGCTCAACCGTGCGGACAAACTGCTCCTCATAGCGCATATTGACCATAGCGTCGGCCCTGTATTCCAGCACCCTACGGCGGAGATTGCGCTCCTTGCGGAAAACATTTTGTCCGAACTGGGGCATCGACCCGCCCCCTTTGAAGCAAACCGGCTCGATGACCTTGCGCTGGGTAAGATAGTCGACCCCGCTCCATCCAAGCAGCGTGTAGTAGGTCTTTCCTTCGTTCACGGTAGTGATAAGCTCCTGATAAACAGCGCCGAACCAATTCTCGGGAGCCAAGGTCGCCTCCTGCCTGTTCACTATGTCCTCCGACATATCGTTGAGCTCGTAGGCATCGTAGGCGTCGGTCTTCTCGTTATACGACTGGATATAGCCGAAACACTCGTATTCGCCCATATCGTTGATCACCGGCCAGGTGAAGATGCGGAACTTCTTGTCGGCCGAAGTGAGAACCGAAATCTTTGTTCCGAAATCCCATTGCCAACGTATGGAGTTCGGTTCCATCAAAGCCTCGGCAAACAACTGCACCACAGCCTCGTTGGCATGATATCGTTCATTATCGGTAGGAGCTTCATACACCTCGGTTATCAGCTGCTGGATCTGCGACTGATAATCGGCCATACGCTCCTTGTCCTGAGCCTGAACGCCAAGACCCACAATCAGGGTCAAAAAAAGTATGAGATTTCTACATTTCATAATTATTTTAACGAAAAAAAATATTTTTTATTATACTAAAATGAAAAAAATATTACGCATCAACTCTCACTATCCGTCCTCTGTTCTTTTATCGTTATGGTATCGTTATCGTATCCTTATGGTATCGTTATGGTATCGTTATCGTATCCAGAATACCATAAGGATACCATAAGGATACCATAACGATACGATAACGATACCATAACGATGGGAGAATATTGGGAGAAACTTATACTTTTCGGCTTACTTTCGACGGAGGTCGGGATTATGACAAAAATATTTTTCGGGCAAACAATATTCCGTAGGTTTCCGCGTTATGAGTTTTGTTTAGGTGGAAAAGTTTTCCGCCCGAAGAATTTTGCAACATTATGGATGAAAAAACGATTATAGAACAGGCATGGGAAGATCGCAGTTTGTTGGACAACAGCGAGGTGCAGCAGGTAATACGCACCATAATTGACCGTCTCGACCGTGGCGAACTTCGTGTGGCCGAGAAGGCCGACGGGGTATGGCACGTCAACGAATGGGTCAAAAAAGCGGTGATTCTTTATTTCCCCATCAACAAGATGTCCACCTCTTCCGCAGGCGAACTCGAATTTTACGACAAAATACCCCTCAAGCACAACTATGAGCAGCAGCAGGTCCGCGTGGTGCCTCACGCTGTGGCACGACATGGCGCCTACCTCGCCCCTGGGGTGGTGATGATGCCTTCGTATGTCAACATCGGGGCATACGTGGATAGCGGCACTATGGTCGACACTTGGGCAACCGTGGGCAGCTGTGCACAAATTGGCAAAGGGGTGCACCTCAGCGGTGGTGTGGGCATCGGCGGGGTGCTCGAACCCGTGCAAGCCGCACCGGTGATCATTGAGGACCATTGCTTTATCGGCAGCCGTTGTATTGTGGTCGAAGGGGCTCTTATTGAAGAAGAGGCGGTGCTCGGAGCCAACACGGTCATCACCTCCAGCACCCACATCATCGACGTCACCCAACCCGAGCCCATCATGTATAAAGGTCGCGTGCCTGCCCGAAGTGTGGTCATCCCTGGCAGCTATACCAAACATTTCCCTGCGGGCGATTATCAGGTGAGCTGCGCCCTCATCATCGGCCAACGCAAACTCTCTACCGACAAAAAGACTTCGCTCAATGCCGCCCTCCGCGACTTCGGAGTTAGTGTATAAATAATGCTATAAATTATGAAAAGATTTATTACCAAACGTCATTCCTTGCTTCTGCTGGTTCTCGCCGCCGTGATCCTCGTGTCGGGATGCAAAAAACGTGAGGACACCTTTGAATTTCAAGGCATCGTTCGTGGATCCTGCCAATGCTCGGGCGTAAGCACAAGCATCACCGACATCGACTTCGGCTACATCATCGAACTCAGCACCCCCGACTCCATCGGCAAGGACTACTATTATGTTGACGAACATCAACAGACAATACTGTTACACAACTGTGTACGCATCTACAAGACCCATGCTCGCCTCTACGATGGCGATGCTGTGAGCGGCACTATGTACCTGGACGAAAAATACTCTGCCGCCTACTGCACCTGGCACCCCAAGGACGGGCTTCCCGAAGGGGTCTGCTACACCCTCGACTAAGTTATCAACAATTTGTTGAAAAAATTTTCTTCGGCGGTTCCTACATGTCAAAAATATGTGGTAACTTTGCATTTTGTAATTTATAGATAAAAAAAGCATCAAGAATATGAAATTTATCATCAACAGCCTCCAGTTATCCAAACAAGTTCAGGCACTTAGCGGTGTCATCACTAACAATAACACCGTGCCTATCATCAACTGTTTCCATTTCCATCTCGACGAAGGTTTCCTCACAATCCGTGCCACCGATATGGAAACAACCCTCGTGGCGAAGGTCGAAGTCGACAGCGGCCGCGTTGAAGGGCTCAGCGATATTGCCGTTCCTTCCAAACTGCTGCTCGACATTCTCAAGAACCTCGACGACGTGCCTCTGACCTTTGCTGTTGACGACAACAATTTCGGTATCACCATCTCTTCGGGCGAAGGCAAATACCGCCTCGCCGGCAAGAACCCCGAGACTTTCCCCAACATGCCCGAACCCAAGGACACTACCAACATCACCCTTGCCGGTTCCATACTTGTCAACGCTATCAGCAAAACCGCTTTCGCCGCCTCGACCGACGAGATGCGCCAGCAGATGAGCGGCATCTACTGCGAAATCAACAACGACAACATCACCTTTGTTGCCACCGATGCCCACAAACTGGTACGCTACCGCTTCAACGGCATCAACAACGACACCCCCACCAGCTTCATCATGCCCCGCAAGCCTGTCACGATGCTCAAAAACATCCTCAGCTCGCGCAAAGAGGAGAACGAGGTCACGGTGGAGTACAACAACACCAACGCTTTCTTCACTTTTGACAACTACTATATCATCTGCCGCCTTGTGGATGGCAAATATCCCAACTACGAGGCCGCCATTCCCAAAGAGAACCCCAACAAGCTCACCGTTGACCGCAATTCGCTGCTTAACACCCTGCGCCGTGTAGGTCTCTTTGCCAACCAAAGCACTCATCAGATTCGTCTCTCCATACAGGAGCATGAACTCAACATCAGCGCCGAAGACATTGAGTTTTCCAACGATGCCCACGAGAAACTGCCTTGCGAATACGAAGGCGAGCCCATGGAAATCGGTTTCAACGCCAAGTTCCTCAGCGAGATGCTCTCCAACATCGAATCCGAACAAATCCTCATCGAGATGTCCCACCCCAGCCGTGCTGGCATCATCTTCCCTGTGAAGGAAGGTGAGGACTCCGCCGAAGACATACTTATGCTCGTCATGCCTGTCATGCTGGCCAACTAACACGCTTAAACTTTAACGGATAATACTTCTACCGTGAAGAAGAACAAAGTCAATCTCTGGGAGACCCACACATCAACCGTGTTGAGCATCACCTTGGTGCTCTTCCTGTTCGGGTTGTGTCTGATGGTGGAATACCATTCCTATCGCATGACCCGCAACATGCAGGAGCGTATCACCTTTAAGGTCGACCTCACCCCCGACATCACCGATGCCGATGCTCAGTTGCTCAAAAAACAAATTGAGGCCATCCCCTACGTCAAGCATGTCGATTATATCTCCCGCGAGCAGGCAGCCGATATTTTTTCCGAAGATCTCAATGAAGACTTTGTCGGTTTTATCGGCTACAATCCATTGTATCCGTCCATGATGGTGAATCTTCATGCCGACATTCTCCCTGGTGCGGCCCTTGATGCTCGCGACAAGAGCATCTCCCGCTTCAATGCCGATGTCAACGGCCTTGCCAATGTGACCGGTGTGACCTACCAAGAGAGCGTGGTCAACGAGCTCAACGAGGTGTTCCACAAAGCCACCTGGTTCCTCATCATCTTCATGGCCATCCTGCTGCTTGTCAGCATCCTGCTCATACGCAGCACCATCAGTATCGCCCTCTACGCTCAACGCGAGACTATCAAAACCATGCAGCTTGTAGGTGCCAAAAGCGGCTTCATCGCCCGCCCGTTCCTCTCGCGCAGCATCTGGTACGGACTCCTCGGAGCCATCATTGCCTGCATTGTTTTGGCTATCGCCACAGGTGTCTTCAACCAGTCGCTCCACGGCCTCGACCTCCTCAACAACACCCACATGCTTTGGTATGCAGGCCTCGCCGTGGTCATCATCCTCGTAGGTATCATCCTATCCTATTTTTCCACCCTCTCCGCCGTACATCATTATTTACGACACAATTAAAAACATTCGAATATCTAAAAACCCAATATCATGGCAAAAGAAATCAAGAAAATCGAAGACACCCCAAAGTTTGCTTTCGTCTTCAACAAAATCAACTATATCATCATGGGCATCGGCCTCGTTCTGCTCGCTTTAGGATATATCTTCCTCTCGGGCGGTGGTAGCGACGACCCCAATGTTTTCAATCCCGCCATGTTCGACGGTCGCCGTCTTTTTGTGGCCCCCATCCTCATCATCCTGGGCCTCATCACCGAGATTGTCGCCATTATGTACACCCCTAAAGAAAAATAGTTATCAATAATTAATTATCAATTATCATGGAATGGTTTGAAGCCTTCGTCCTCGGTCTTATCCAAGGACTTACAGAATATCTGCCCGTAAGCAGCAGCGGACATCTCACAATCGGTGCCACCCTCTTCGGCCTCAACGGCGAGGAGAATTTGGCTTTCACCGTGGCCGTGCATGTGGCCACTGTGTTGAGCACCATCGTGATTCTTTGGAAAGAAATCGTATGGCTTTTCAAAGACCTTTTCAAATGGCAATGGAACGAAGGCACGAAATATGTTGTCAACATCCTCATTTCCATGATTCCTGTGGCCATCGTGGGGTTCTGTTTCAAAGACCAGGTCGAAGAGATCTTCGGCAGCGGACTTATGGTTGTAGGTGTTTGCCTGCTTATCACCGCCACCCTCTTGGCCTTCTCTTATTGGGCAAAACCACGTCAGCGCGAGAACATCTCCCCTATCCATGCCTTCATCATCGGCATCGCCCAAGCTGTCGCCGTACTGCCCGGTCTCTCCCGCTCGGGAAGCACCATTGCCACAGGTCTGCTCCTTGGCAACAAGAAAGAGCGTCTGGCACAGTTCTCCTTCCTCATGGTCATCCCTCCCATCTTGGGTGAGGCCCTGCTCGACACCAAAGACATGCTCGAAGTGGGCGTCAGCAATGCTATGGCAGGTCTTCCCGTGGGGTCGCTCATCATCGGCTTCATCACCGCCTTCATCTTCGGCTGCCTGGCATGCAAATGGATGATCAATATCGTCAAGAAAGGCAAACTTATCTGGTTCGCCCTCTACTGCGCCATCGTCGGCATCCTCGCCATAACGCTTTGCTAAAAGGTTATTGGTTATCGGTTATTGGTTATCGGTTATTGGTTATCGATTTGTAAAGGTTATAGGTTATTCGTTATTGAATTATACGAGATACTTATTGATTCGGGAACCGTTCTTAACTCTTAACCAACTCGGCTCCCGCCCAATTTTCAATTCTCAATTTTCAATTCTCAATTTTCATGACGGTCGACGAACTTCTCAGCGGTACTATCATCCCTATCGACAAGCCTCGGCAATGGACTTCGTTCCAAGCCGTCAACAAGGTCAAGTCCGCCATACGCAACACCTACGATTTGAAGAAATTCAAAATCGGACATGCGGGCACTCTCGACCCTTTGGCCTCAGGTCTGCTGTTAGTTTGTGTGGGCAAAGCCACCAAACGCATCGACGAATTGCAAGCTGGCGAGAAGGTCTACTCTGGCACCATCGTGCTGGGAGCCACCACCCCCTGCTACGACCTTGAGCGAGCCATCGACCACTACTACCCCTACGAGCATATCACCCTCGACAACATCCGCAACATCCTTCCGCAATTCATGGGCACCATCGAGCAGGTGCCACCTATCTTCAGTGCTGTCAAAATAGGAGGCCAACGTGCCTATACTTACGCTCGAAAAGAAGCCTCTGACTCCGGATCAGAAGGTCGTGAGGCCGAGCCCACCCCCACTCCCAAAAACGTCACCATCTACGAGTTCGACATCACCGACTTTCGTCCAGGGCAACCCTCAGCCATAGCCGAACCTGTCGATACCCTTTGCACCTCTCCCGATGCTCCCACGCACCACCTCTACGACCATCCGCAAGGCACCATACCCCCACACCTGCCACAACTCGACTTCCGCATCCGTTGCAGCAAAGGCACCTACATCCGCAGTATCGCCCGCGACCTCGGCCTTGCCCTCGACAGTGGCGCCTTCCTCTCCGCCCTCCGCCGTGAACAGATCGGCTCCTACACCCTCTCCGACGCCATCACCCTCGACCAAATCGCCACCTTCCTGCAACAATAAAGCCCCTCGCTGTTCATAACGATAAAACCATTTTTTAGAAACATTTATTCATCATTTCGGGCCTGTTTCATTATTACGCCATACCTGTTTTTTTATGAAACGACATCTCAAAATCCTTCTATACTTGCTGATAGGCACCTGCGTGGGTCTCTTGATATTAATATTTGTGTGCGACCATCTAATCAGTAGTAACGCTAAAGGCAGATTATATACAGATGTGGCTTCCGCACCTCAATATGAGGTAGGATTGTTGTTGGGGACAGCTCCGCAAACACGCATAAGCCGAAGGCCCAATCAATTCTTTATTTACAGAATTGATGCTGCCGAGACTTTGTACAAAGCCGGCAAAGTCAAAAGCATTCTCATCAGCGGTGACGAGAATAGCCTTGATGGCATCAATGAGGTAGAATGTATGCGAGACAGCCTTGTGGCAAGAGGCGTACCTGATACTGCCATCATACTTGATGGCAAGGGGTTTCGCACACTCGATGCGGTAGTGAGAGCGACAAATGTTTATAACAAGCACAACTATATTGTCATATCCCAAAAATTCCACAACGAGCGAGCCATCTATTTGGCAGAACATTCGGGATTGGAAGTAGAAAATCTTTCCGGCTTCAATGCTGCTAAAGTCACGTCATATATGTCCATCATGACATACGTCCGTGAATACTTCGCACGAGTCAAAGTGTTTATAGACATCCTTACCGACAAAGAGCAAATTATCACAAGGTGGCATTTGTGGCACTAATGGCACTAAAGTGGTACTCAAAAACGTAATATATTATCATTGAATATCATCACTATACAAATTCATTGAAGACGTTAGTGCCACTAATGCCACATGTTCCACCATTCGAACTAATTTGAGTTGATTGCGAAAAAGCAATGCGTGTCACTCTTGTCATTCTTGTCACTCAAGGGTGCAAATTGGATATAGAATACTAACAATCAACATAGTGTGATTTTCAAATCTCAGAAAGATCAATTGCCACTCTTGTCACTCTTGCCACTCTTGAAACGTATAATGGCATTTGTCAGAAATATCGCTATCAGTCAGCAGATTGTTCCTTCTCTTAACGGGGCCTTAACGGGGTAACCCCGTTAAGGCCCCACCACGTAGCCACTACAAGCCCGTTTAGTCAAGGACGCTATAAAATTGTGAATTGTGATTAGTGAATTGTGAATAGATGGCTACCACCATAATAATTTTCAATTCTCAATTCAAAAGACCTGTCCTTTATGTCCCGTCTTGAGGTCACCCTATCAGGTACCGCTCGATGTTGCGGGTCGTGGGGTCAAAGTTCATGCCGATGCGGACAATCTGCTGGCTTTCCGTCTGGAAGGGGAGCACGTAGTCTTTGCTGCTGATCTGCTCCAGGGCTTCCTCGGCGGTTCCGTCCAGTTTGAACTCCATCACATAGCAGTAATCCTGTGTTTTCACTACCAAGTCAATACGTCCCCGGCTGGTGTGGTATTCTGCCTGAACGTAGAAGCCCATCAGCTTGAAAAGCAGCCACACCATATTTTGATAATGGTTCTCTAAATTTTTCACCAGTTCGTATGGGGTATCGGCAAAAAGACTCCTCAGCCGTTCCACAAACTGCTCGGTGCGTCCATGCTCCACATCCTCTACAAAATAGCTGATGTCGAACGATGTACCTCTTTGGATAGCGCCTGCATAATGATCCATCAGAAAGTCCACAAAACCCTGTTCTACCTCATGGTTGGGGAATCCCAGGGTGTAACGACCATATCGACTGTCGTAGCCTTTGATGGTCAGGTAGCCGCTCTGATAGATGACAGGGATGGGATTAGTGGAGGCCACATCCACACTATTCAGCACATCGGCCTTCACTTGGACATTAGACATCAGCTCCAAACTATAGTCGTGCTGACGAAGCAAGGTTACTAAATAGGTAGGAGTGCCTGTCTCGAACCAGTAGCTGCCAAACTCCTTTCGTTTTAGCGTATTCAGAACACTAAAGGGATTGTACATTCCCTCCTTCTTAGGGTGGAAGTGATATCCATCATACTCTTTCCGCAGTTTATCCACACATTCCTCTTTCGTCATATCATTGGCTTCTGCCAAGGCATCTACTTCGGGGGCGAAATAGGTGAGCAGCTCCTGCTGGGTGATGCCGCAAATATCGTAGTATTCCGCATCCATCGAGATGTCCATCAAGTTGTTTAAGTCGCTGAAGACGCTCACTTTGCCGAATTTGGTCACACCTGTCAGGAAGGCGAACTTGATGTAAGAGTCCATCGACTTCAAAGCACCGTAGAATCCTTTCAAGGTGTTGCGATAAGCTTGCTGCAAGTCGGGCTTGCCGATGGCCTGCAACATGGGCTTGTCGTATTCATCCACAAGTATCGCCACACGGTGTCCCGTTTGTTCGGCGGCTCTACGAATCACATTTTCAAACCGCATACCCAAAGGCAGATCGGCACGTGCACACCCATACAGCTCCTCCCACTGACGCAACGACTCGTCCAGTTTTATCTCCAACACTTCGGGGGCATCGTACTTGTTGGTGTTCAAGTCCAGCATCAGCACTGGCCGCACAATCCAGTCATGTTCCAACTGAGCAATTTCCAATCCCTCAAACACCTCGCGCTTGCCCTCGAAATAGGCTTTCAAAGTTGAAACCAACAGAGACTTGCCAAAACGTCTGGGTCGCGACAAAAAGTAGTAACAACCCGTGTCCACCATCTGATACACCAGACGGGTTTTGTCCACGTAGGCATAGCCATCCTTGCGGAGCATTTCAAAATCCTGTTTGCCTATCGGCATCTTCTTCAACATAGCGCTAAATTTAATTTAATATTATATAACGTTCAAAATCTAATATTATTGTATAACAGCATCATTTTCTACAAACCGAGACATAAGGATGACAAGAGTGACAAGAGTGCCTGGTAATTATGTCCTTTATGTCTCTGAGCGTTTTTATTACTTTATATAAAATTAATAATCAGCACCATATATACAACAAAACAGGTCTGAGACGCCTGTCCCAGACCTGTCCTTTATGTCCTCAATGTCCCTTGCGGGGCATCTAATTATGAGTGGCAGATTACTTTTTGTGGTTGAGGATGGATTTCACCACATCTTCGGAGATGTTGAAGCGTTTGGTGACCTCGCTGATGATGTTGCCTTCGGTCTTGCCTTGCGAAAGAAGACTCTTCACCGTATCCATGATTTTGGGGAGCACATCGGGACCAATCTTGCCAAGCAGTTCGGGACCGATTTTGCTGATGAGTTCGGGGTCGATTTTGTTCAAAAGGTCGGGGCTGATTTTGTCAAGAGCCTGAGGGCCGACTTTGCCAAGCAGACGTTCGAATAGTTTGTTCATGATAATCGTATTTTTATAATTATTACTTTATTAATATCGTTGTATCGGTCAAGGGTTGCTGTTGTTTACAGCCTCACTAACAATTGTTTCGCACACATAGCGGCCTCAATCAGCACTCCTCGTTTTCAAGATGCAAATATACAAATTATTTTTGGGTTAGCGACAAAAACAATCAGTTTTTTGTCTCTCTTTTTCAAAAGCCGATGGAGATGCCGAACTCATGGATGCGGCTATACGAGCCGAAATAAGAGATGGGCAGGAGGTTGGCTGTGAACAAGACGCTTCGGACAGGGCTGTGGGGAATGGCGGCACCTATCCCGAGAGTGAGTTTCCACACATTATATCGCCCCCATAGCGGATCGGAGAACTTCACCAGACGGGCAGGGGTGGCGGAGAGCAGCCATCCCAAACGGTCGTGGCCTCGGGGATAGAGACCCACGGTCAGGGGAAGTCCGAGATAGCATTGGAATTGGGTGTTAGTGACTGTTTCCACAGGAGTATTATTTTCCGGCTCCTGATTAAGCGATTGGCCAGCATAGTACGTATACATCTCGGTGCGATTATTCAACACCATTCCTGTAACACCAAGTCCCACAGAAAACTCGATTTTTCGACCCGAAGCCAGCATCATATCGACCCCCGCATTGGCTTGGAAATTAGTGTTGGAATATGTCGTAGGCTCTACAACATCGGTCGAGGCAAGCGCACCCGAGGCACCCAAACCACCATATAGCGGCATCGAGACCGCCCCTGTCACCGAGGCTCCCACAGCGGCACTGAAACGGAAACGGCGAGGAGTGTTTTCTGAAAGCATTTCAGCCTCGGTTTCCACCACTGGGGTATACTGCAAATCGTTCTGCGCCAATAGCGGAATCTCCTGCAAAGAGGTGTTGACTATTGGCGACGGGGGGACATCCAACACCTCGGTATCTTGAGGTGTTTCGGGCTGAGGGGCAAAAGTAGAGACACTATCAGGATCGAGGAGTTGTGGCAAAACAGCCTCAAAGGTGCGGGAGGTGCGAGGAGTGTTTTTCTCAATAACAGATTCGGAACTTACGGTTTTCGGTGCCACAGTGTTTTGTGCCAATAGCGGAGGCTGGGCGGGTTGCTCAAAAGAACGATTCGAATACAACCTCACTCCCACCCCCAAAAGGATCAGACACCCCACAAGCGAGAGTGCGAGAGCCTTGGAACGCCGAGCCTCACGACGGATGCGGCCCTTGGCCGACTCCTGTTGCCGAAGGTCGGAGCCGTATTGTTGCAAAAGTTGTTCTATATCGTCAAGGTCGGTAAGTTTCATGATAATTTCTCCCTTAATAAAGAATATGTTCGGCTGATGATGGAGCGGAGGTTGGCATCGGAGAGGCCTGTGATGGCGGCAATCTGATGCAAACTTTTCTGCTCAATATATTTCATTCGAATGATGTCTTGTTGCAGTGGTGGCAGCGAGGCTATGGCCTGCTCCACCTTTTGGAAACGCTCTTCGGCAGCTTGTGCGACCTCGTGATCAGCAGTATCAGGGAGGTCGGAGGTAAAAATCGTCTGCACATTCTTTCGTCGACGCAGCATATCAATGCAGCACCGCTTGACCACCTGTAAGCAATATCCCTCGGGATTGTCAAGGTGGTCCAACTTGCGACGTTTGTGCCACAGTTTGGCGAGAGCATCCTGCACGGCATCGTTGGCGAGGTCGTCGCTATGCAGCACACTCACAGCCACTGCCTTCATGGAAGGCTGCTGCGGAACAATGTCGCGGATGAACTCTTCGGTGGTCATAATATATATAGACGCAAAAAAGTGCGAAATGTTGCAATAAAGTTGAAAAAAAAATAAAAAATGACTATTTTTGCAACATTTTTGAAGTTTGTGCGTCTATAGAGTAGTTTTAACCAAAACAATCGGTCACTATGAAAATTAAAGTTTTTACAATCATCGCCTCGACAGTTCTGTTGATATTCTGCGGGTGCAAAAAAGACGACTCAAAGGTACGTTACCACAACCCTTTCACCGAGCAATATAACCCAGGGGTAAAAGTAAGTCATATCCGACAGAGCACCCTCTATCTAGGTGTGGAGTGTTTAGGTCAATTGTCCTCCTACGACTTACGATGGAACTGGGCCAACGATCGGGTAGAATCGTTGGACTGGTGGAGCGACATGTTGAATACTCCCGACCCGATACACACAACACTGCTATACGACAATCAAGGGCGACTTGCAAATGCTTGCGACAATTCAAATAATGGGCTTCATTTCGAATACAGAGACGGACGGCTGGCCACCATTCCCTATATTCGGAATAATTATTCTATAGCGTTTCTCCAATTTCTATACGAAGGCAAGGACAAATATCCGTCGATACTAATTGATGGCATCTATGATGACTTTCACCCCTCAACCGATACCTTGTTCCTAAAATGGGAGGACGGCAACCTGATGAATGTCACTTCCAAAGGCGACGCGATTTGGCCAGAAGGTGAATTCACCTTCACTTATGACAACAACCCCAATCCGCTCTGCGGTATGCCTCTATGCCAACCTTATTGCGACGCCCCTGAATACTTTCTCTCCTTATTCTGTCGCAACAACCTCACCAGCATACATTTCAGAGATTCGGAAACATATAGTAACACCCGCCATCTGCAATACGAATACACAGACGACCTGCCCACACAAATTGTACGCACTGGAGCCACAACAGCCTTTTGGTGCGATATTATCGACACAATAAAAATCGAATACAAATGAAGCGAGTACTTTTTGCATCTTTCATCCTGGGAGCCTTGTTGGCTTTCAGCAGTTGCGGAAAAAGCAATCCCGACATTCCAAAGGCCATAGAGGAAATGATTCAACGGTCGTTGGACAAACCCGACTGTTGCGATTTCATCTATATCAACCAGGTGTTGCGTTATCAATATGACGGACAAGAGGTCTACCTTGTGCTCTCATCGGGAGGAATTGCAGGCTGGGAGTATCACGAAATCTACAACGCAAAGGGAGCGAAATTAGGTTCAGCCATCTACAATCATCTCCACATACAGCTGGAGAACACCGGCTGCTACAAAGACTTTCTAACAGAGGGTGTATTTGAAAAGCAAGTCTGGCCAACAGAATAATCACCCATTGACTATCTCGTCAAGTTCCAGCCAGCGCATCTCTTTTTCATCAAGTTCGGAGATAATGGTGCCGATACGTTGTGAGGCTGAGGTAAGTTTGCCCACATCGGTCTCGGAGCCACTGCTGAGCAGGTTCTCCAACTCGGCCTTCTCTTTGTTCAAAGCCTCCAGTTCGGCGGTCAAAGCCTCGTATTCCTTCTGCTGCTTGTAGGTGGCACGGGGCTTGTCGTTCTTCACTCGCTCGTATTTTGGCTTCTCTTCACGACGTTGGAGGGTCTCTTGGCGTTGTTGTTTGTTGCGATTGGCGAGATATTCGGTATAGTTGCTGTGATAGTCACGAATCTTGCCTTCACCCTCAAAGACAAAGATATGGTCAACAATATGGTCCATAAAACTGCGATCGTGACTCACGATGACCAAACATCCTTTGTAGTCTTTGAGAAACTGCTCCAAAATCTCCAACGTGTAGATATCCAAGTCGTTGGTGGGCTCGTCGAGGATAAGAAAATTAGGATTGGCCATCAGCACCTTGAGCAGATACAACCTACGGCGTTCACCACCACTGAGGTTGCCGAAATAGTTGTACTGCGTCATGTCGTCAAAGCCGAAATAGCTCAAAAACTGGTGAGCCGACATCTCTTTGCCATTGTCGAGTTCGATGCGTTCAGCCACCTCTTTGACAAGTTCTATTACACGCATATCCTCGCGTGCCGTCATACCCCCCTGGGTGTAGAACCCGAACTGGATTGTCTGCCCCACGACAACCCTTCCGCTATCTGGGCGAAGTTGCTCGGTGAGGATATTGAGGAATGTGGATTTGCCCACACCGTTAGGGCCCACGATGCCTATCTTCTCCCCTTTTTTGAACACATAGCTGAAATCGTCGAGCATCTTGACCCCGTCGTAGCTCTTGGTGACATTATACATCTCCAAAATCTTGCCCCCAATACGCTCGGTCTTGACCGTGAGTTGCGGACGCGATTCGTCAAAACGGGTATGGGCCTTCTCCTCCAACTCGTAGAAGGCATCGATACGGGCCTGAGCCTTGGTGCCTCGGGCCTGAGGCATACGGCGCATCCAATCGAGTTCTGTGCGATAGAGGCTCTTGGCCTTCTCAACCTCCACACGCTCGTTATATTGGCGTTCCTCCTTTTTGCGTAGATAGTAGTCGTAATTGCCACGATAGTGATAGAGGCGGCTATTGTCGAGCTCGAGGATGTCCTGACAAACGTGGTCAAGAAAATAGCGGTCGTGGGTGACCATAAAGATGGCCAGTTTCTGCCGCGAGAGGAAATCTTCGAGCCACTCAATCATCTGAATGTCGAGGTGGTTGGTGGGCTCATCGAGCAGCAGCAGATTGGTATCATCGATAAGTATGCGGCTGAGAGCCACCTTCTTTTGTTCGCCACCGCTGAGCAGCTGCATCTGTTGGTCGAGCTTGTCGTCGAGTTGCAAGCGGCTCAGAATCTCCTCGATGCGTTGCTCAAAAGTCCACTCATCCTCATGCTCAGGTCGTTGGGCCGAATAAACAAAACTGCGCACCGTTTGATGTGGCAGCAGTTCGGGTTGCTGAGGCAGATAGGCCATACGCACATCGCCACGGAAAGTAACCTTACCATCATCCTGCAACGTCTTGCCCGTGAGTATATTCAGTAGCGTCGATTTGCCGTAGCCATTGCGGGCGATGAGGGCTGTTTTCTGCCCTGCGTTGATACCAAAAGAGATGTCCTCAAAGAGCATCTTATCGCCAAAAGCCTTGGTCAAATTTTCTACAGTCAGCAATGCGTCGGCCATGTATTATTTTATAATTTTAGAGTTTTTGTTATTTTTCCCGGAGATTCCAGATTTTCCGGAGATTCCGGATTTTCCGGAGCCCCCATTCTCAATTCTCAATTCAATACCCATACTTCTGTCCCCAGCGGGAGCGGAGGAGGCGGCGGGTTTCTTCTTCGCGCGGGTTCTGTCCTGGTTCGTAGAATTTGATTCCTCGCAAAGCGTCGGGGAGAAACTCCTGCTCCACAAAGTTGCCCTGATAGTTGTGGGCATACTTGTAACCCTCAGAATAACCCATCTCTTTCATCAGCTTGGTGGGAGCATTGCGGATGTGGAGCGGTACAGGCAGGTCGCCCGTCTGCTTTATCATCTGCTGTGCTGCCCCCAGGGCGGCATAGGTGCTGTTGCTCTTAGGCGAAGAAGCCAGATAGACGGCACACTGCGACAAAGTTATGCGGCACTCGGGATAGCCAAGTTTTGTGACGGCATCAAAACAAGCATTGGCCAACAACAACGCGTTGGGGTTACTGTTGCCCACATCCTCGCTGGCGAAGATAAGCATACGTCGGGCAATGAACACGGGGTCTTCGCCACCCTCAATCATGCGAGCCAGCCAATAAACAGCCGCATTGGGGTCGCTGCCTCGCATAGATTTGATGAAAGCGCTGATGATATCGTAGTGCATCTCGCCCAACTTATCGTAGTACGACAAGTTCTGCTGTATTACCTCCGTGGCATGAGCATTGTCTATAATCACCGTGCTTTCTCTACTCCGATTGACAATCAGCTCCAATGCATTGAGCAGCTTGCGGGCATCGCCTCCCGAAATGCGGAACAAGGCCTCCGTCTCGCGCACCTCAACGGTTCGGCCCTGGGTGGCATAATATTGCACCGCACTATTGAGCAGCTGTTTCATCTCCGCCTCGCCAAAATCCTTGAGCACATACACCTGACAACGCGACAACAATGCCGAGATAACCTCAAAAGAGGGATTCTCCGTAGTGGCGCCTATCAGCGTCACCGTGCCTTTCTCCACTGCCCCCAAAAGGGAATCCTGCTGGCTCTTCGAGAAACGGTGAATCTCGTCGATGAACAGTATGGCCCCCTCCTCGTTCTTGGCCTTGTCGATCACCTCGCGCACCTCCTTCACCCCGCTGCTGATGGCACTCAGGGTGTGGAACGGGCGGTTAAGTGTCTGGCTGATAATCATCGCCAGCGTGGTCTTGCCTATGCCCGGAGGTCCCCAAAAAATCATCGAAGGAATACGCCCACTCTCAATCAGCGTGCGCAATACTGCCCCCGGACCCACAAGATGTTGTTGTCCTATATAATTGTCAAGCGTCGTAGGACGCAGTATTTCTGCAAGAGGAGACACTATTTGAATCAAAAATTAATAGTTATCAAAACCCCACCCTTCATCACAATATCAACATCGCATCGCCATAGGTGGAGAATTTGTATTTCTCCTTGATGGCGACCTCGTAGGCATGCATAACGAAATCATAGCCGCCAAACGTGCTCACCATGATAAACTGCGACGAACGGGGATGGTGGAAATTGGTAACCATCATATCGGCAATAGTAAAATCGTAAGGCGGGAAAATGAACTTATTTGTCCAGCCGTCGTAAGCGCTTATTTTGCCAGGAATGGTCACGGCGGTTTCGATAGCCCTCATCGTGGTGGTGCCCACAGCACAAACATGATGACCCAGATCCTTCGCCTCCAACACACAGTCGCACAACTCCTGCGACACGTGCATCTCCTCGGCATCCATGCGGTGCTTCGAGAGGTCCTCCACCTCAATATCCTTAAAATTGCCCATGCCGCAATGAAGCGTCAATTCCTGCCACTTAACATCCTTAATCTCCATGCGTTTGAGCAATTCACGGCTGAAATGCATACCTGCGATAGGGGCGGCAACAGCACCCTCGTGCTTGGCATAAATCGTCTGATAACGCTCGGCATCAAAATTCTCAATATTGCGGAGCTTCTGCAATTCCTCGGGCAGAGGGCAATGGCCCAAACTGCGGATATGTTTCACAAACTCCTCATGGCTGCCATCATACAAAAAACGCACCGTGCGACCACGCGAAGTGGTGTTGTCAATAACTTCAGCCACAAGCGATTCATTGGGGCCGAAATAAAGTTTGTTGCCGATACGGATTTTGCGAGCAGGGTCCACAATCACGTCCCACAGGCGGGTCTCGGCATTCAACTCACGCTGCAAAAAGACGGTAATCTTCGCACCCGTCTTCTCCTTCTCGCCATAAAGGAGGGCAGGGAAAACCTTGGTGTTGTTGGCAACCACCACGTCACCCTCGTCCACATACTCGATAAAATCCTTAAACAAACGGTGCTCGATGGTCTTAGTGTCGCGATGAAGCACCATCAGACGACATTCGTCACGTTGTTTTGAGGGTTTCTCGGCAATCAACTCCTTGGGGAGCGAGAAATTAAAATAGGACAGTTTCATATACTCAAAACTTTGTTTCATTCTTCAAAAATACCTTTTAAATTACCAAATCGCTGCAAAGATACGAAATTTAAAAGCCTTTGTCAAGTTTTTTAACAATTTTATATATAAATAATTTGCAAACACCACACTATAAACCATTTACAAAAACACCTAAATTAACAATCTCAGCCACATTCCTGGGAGGCTGAATTCATCTGGTTTGTATAGCAAAAAGGGAGGGTACCCCCTATGTAGCTCTATTCTCCTCCCCCGATTCTTTTATCGTTATGGTATCGTTATCGTATCCTTATGGTATCGTTATGGTATCGTTATGGTATTCCGGATACGATAACGATACCATAACGATACCATAAGGATACGATAACGATACCATAACGATAAAAGAATAGAGGAAGAATATCCGTCTTATCAATTTCCATTTTTATGAAGAAATACCGTGATTATGCCTCACGAATCGGCCATAGTATCCAAGGTCGGATGGGCATATATGGCTCGGATGGGGCGAAAAAGGGGTGAAAGAGTATGTTTCAAATCGTCTTGCAAGCAGCAGGTTTTGAGCATATTACCAAATTTATCGGTCATTATCGGTCGTTTTTCGCCGACTTTCAGAAAAAAGTCGTACATTTGCATTTTGAAAAAAATACAATTAATATGGATAAAAGTCGCTTCATAATATGCAGGGCTTCGGCTGGTTCGGGCAAGACATATACCCTTGTGCGCCAATACTTGGCGTTGGCTTTTGATGCCGACAGGGGGCATGTGCGTGACCGTTTCCGCCACATCCTGGCCATCACTTTCACCAACAAGGCCGCCAACGAGATGAAGGAGCGCATTCTGCGCGAGTTGGAGAGCATCCGCCAGGGGGGCACCTCGGTGTCGATGGGTCGCGACCTGGCCGAGGACACGGGCCTCGACGATACGACCCTGCGGGAGTATGCCGAGATTGTGCAGCAATCCATATTACATAATTATACCGACCTCTCGGTGTGCACCATCGACAGCTTTGTGCAACGCATCGTGCGCACCTACGCCCACGACCTCAACCTGCCCAACAATTTCAACGTCTATATCGACAACAGCGAGCTGATACAGAACGCCGTAGACGAGCTCATGGGGCTGGCTGGCGCCGAGGGTCAGGAGGAGCTGACGAGGATGCTGTGCGAGTTTTCGGAGCACAAGATGAACGAGGGCAAGAGTTTCATGATCGAGAACGAGATAGCCGCCCTCGCGCAGGAGCTGTTCAAGGAGCGCACACCCGAATACCTCGAGGCGCTAAAGGAGATACAGACACCCCGATTCCGCGAGATACAGCATGAGATGCAGCAGACCAACCGTGAGTTTGAAAAACAGCTCAAGGATTTCGGCCAGGAGGGGCTGAAAATCATCGCCGACACAGGCCTCAACATCGACGATTTCTTCCATGGGAAAACGGGTGCCGGCCGATACTTCGAAAAGTTGTCCAAAGGATCCACCGACGGCCCCAACAGCTACGCCCTTGCCTACTTGGAGGAGGACAAGCTGGGGAGCGCCAAAAGTTCGCAGGAGACCCTCGACAAACTGGCTCAAGTCAAGCCCCCTTTGCAGGAGCTTTACGGGAGGATTAAGGCCTATTGCGACAAGGAGCTGCCCCTCTACAACAGCCGCACGATGCTGCTGGCCAATTTGTATTCGCTGGCCGTGATCAACAAGCTGGAGGAGTTTGTGGCACGATATTCCGAAGAAAACGAGATTGTGCACATCTCGGAGTTCAACAAACGCATCTCGGAAGTGGTTCGAAACGAGCCCGCTCCGTTCATCTATGAGCGTATAGGCACACGATATTACAACTACCTCGTCGATGAGTTTCAGGACACCTCGCGGATGCAATGGCAAAACCTTGTCCCGCTGGTGGAAAACGGCATAGCAAGCGGCCACACCTCGCTGGTTGTGGGGGATGGAAAACAGGCCATCTACCGCTTCCGCCAAGGCGATGTTGACCAGTTCGTTGCCCTGCCCCATGTGGAGGGCGAAGTGCACGGAAAACTGCTGGAGAGCGATGGGGTGGCCATAGCCACAAGATTGGAGAACAACTTCCGCACAGCCAGGAAGATAGTGGAGTTCAACAACCACTTTTTCGAGTGGGCCATACGCAACCGCTATGCCGACAACGAGGAGCTGCAAAAGATATATGTGGGCAGCAGCAAAGAGGCCGATTTGGCGCAAAATCCCATCAAAGAAGGGGGCTATGTGCAGATAGGTTTCTGGGAGCCCGACCCCTCGCGGCAGATCATTTGGAAACAGATTCTCAACGACATACGCGACCAGGTGGGCAGCAAGGGCTACACCTACCGCGACATCACCCTCCTTGCCCGCGACCACGCCATTCTGAGCGAGATTTCGGAATACCTGACCGCAGAGGGCATACCCATCGTGTCGAGCGAATCTTTCGTGCTGACACAGAGCACGGTGGTGATGCTGCTGCGGAGCTTGCTGCAATACCTTGTGGACGGAAAGGACCGCTGTGCTGCCGCCCGTGTGCTGCTATATCTGCAAAGCCTCAAGAAGGTGGACGCCGATTTCACCTCCGAATTTGCCGATACCGATAGTCCCCTCGACCTCGACGCGGTTCTGCAAAAATCGGGGCTGGAGCTGAGATGCGACAAACTGCGAGCCATGGGACTTTACGACTGTCTTGAGGAGGCCCTGAGGATGCTCGACTTGCAAGGCATCGAGACCGCCTACACCGCCACAATGCTCAATGCGGCAGCCAAATACACAAGCACACACAGACAAGATTTGAGCGAGTTTTTGGAGTGGTTTGACGAACAGAAGGGCCGCCTATCCACCAGCACGGGCGACGACCTCGACGCCATACGCCTCATGACCATACATGCCGCCAAGGGCTTGGAATCGCCCATAGTGATGTATGCCCTGCCGAACAAAAAGGACATGCAGGACAACATCTGGATTCACATCGACAAGAACTCGAACATTCCCCTGCCAGCAGGCATCGTATTCCCCAAAAAGGATGCGAATACCATTTTCAATCAAGCCATTACGGAAGAGTTGCAGAAGAGCGACATGGATCGCATCAACCTGCTCTATGTGGCCCTCACCCGACCCAAGGAGAAGCTGATGATATATTGTCAGCCACCCAAGAACCCGGGCACCAAGGAGTTTACCTCGCTGCTGCAAGATTTTCTCGCACAATGCGATGAAGCACAAAGTATTGGCGAAGGGGTTTACGCCATAGGCGAGAACACATCTTCGCTAAAGTCGGAGGAGCCCTCGAAGGCAATCACCCCGCACCAGCTGGAGGGGGTGGTATACCCCGACTGGAGCAACCGCATAGCCATAGCGGAGCAGTCGAAAGCGGTGTTCAACAACATCGAGACCCCAGCCATACGCCGAGGCAACCAGATTCACGAACTGCTCTCGCTCATAGAGAGCAGCAACGACGTGGACACGGCCTTGGAAAAATATCTGCACCTCAACCCCACGACACCCGAAGACGAAGAAGAATTGAAGACTTTGGCGCACAAACTGATGCAGCACGAGAGCACAAAGAAATTCTTCCTGCCCGAATACGGCTGCAAAAACGAGTGCAACCTGGTGTGGAAAGGCGAGGTGCTGAGGCCCGACCGCATCGTCTTCACCCCCGAGGAGACGTGGGTGGTGGATTTCAAGACAGGCATGCCAAAATTGGAACACCGGTCCCAAGTCGACAACTACTGCGCCGCAATCCGCGAAATGGGTTACCCGGAAGTGAAAGGTTACCTGCTCTATATCGGCGAAAACGACTTTTCGATAGTTAAGAATTAAGAGTTAAGAGTTAAGAACTGCATTCCGATATGAAACGAATTACCTGTGTTACGAAACGAAAAAACGTAAACGAAGCGGCAGCCTCCTACTCACTAATCACCAGTCACAATTCACTAAAATACTTGCTAATTCAAAAAATATTTGTATCTTTGTTTGTTTAATAATTGATAATAAAAATACATAATATAATGGAAAACAATAAATTGTTCAGCGAATTTCCTCCAGTATCAACGGAGAAATGGGAAGAAGTCATCAATAAAGACCTCAAAGGTGCCGACTATGACAAGAAATTAGTCTGGAAGACTATCGAAGGTTTCAAGGTGAAGCCCTACTATCGTGCCGAAGACCTCAACGACCTGGAATACCTCAACACCAATCCCGCTGAAGCCCCCTATATCCGTGGCAAAAAAGCCGACAACAACGTGTGGGACATCCGTCAGGACATCAAGGGCGACGATATGGCCAAAGTGAACGCCCTCGCCATCGACGCCGTGAAACGCGGAGCCACCTCCTTGGGTTTCTGTGCCTGCAAGGCCGACACCAAAGAGGCCATGGGCACCCTGCTCAAAGGCTTGGATTTGAACACCGTGAAAATCAACTTCACCTGCAGCAAAGACATGCTCGCAACGTTGAAGCTCTTTGTCGAAGTGGCAAAAGCCAATGGTTTCGACACCCAGAAAGTGGCCGGCAGCGCCAACTTCGACATGTATAGCCACGCCCTGCTTTGCGGCGAATATCGTGGCGGCGAAGAGGCCTCCTACGCCGAAGCCAAAGCTTTGGTGGAATATGCCCAAGAGAACCTCCCCAACTTCCGCGTGCTAACCATGAACGGCCGCCATCTCCACAACGCAGGCAGCAACATCGTGCAGGAACTCGGCTTCACCCTCGCGGCAGCCAACGACATGATGGCCCACCTCACCGACATGGGTGTCAAGGTAGGCACCGTGGCCACCAACATGATGTTCAACTTCGCCACAGGCAGCACCTACTTCATGGAGATTGCCAAAATCCGTGCCGCCCGCCTGCTTTGGAGCAAGATCGTGGAACAGTACAACCCCTGCTGCGACTGCTGCTACAAGGTTTTCATCAACGCCACCTCCTCCACCTGGAACAAGAGCGTCTTCGACCCCTACGTCAACATGCTCCGCACCACAACCGAGACCATGAGCGCAGCCATCGCCGGTGTCGACTCCATCACCACGCAGCCCTTCGACATCGCCTACAAAGAGTCGGACGATTTCGGCTACCGCATCGCCCGCAACCAGCAGCTCCTGCTCAAAGAAGAGAGCTACATGGACAAGATTGTAGACCCCGCCGCCGGCAGCTATTATATTGAAAATCTTACCAACAGCATCGCCCAATACGCATGGGAGCTGTTCCTCGCCGTCGAGGCCAAGGGCGGCTACGCCAAAGCCATCCGCGAAGGCTTCGTACAGGCCGAAGTGGAACGCATCGCCCAGGAACGCGACATGAACATCGCCACCCGCAAGACCACCATCCTCGGCACCAACCAGTACCCCAACCTCCTCGAGAAGATGGGCGACAAGATTGAGAAAGAGAACGCCTACTGCTGCAAAGGCAAGTGCTGCGAGGCCACCGAAATCAAGCGTCTGCGCCAATATCGCGGAGCCGAGGCCTTCGAGCATCTCCGTCTCGCCACCGAAAAGAGCGGCCAACGCCCCAAAGTGTTCCTGCTCACCTACGGCAACCTCGCCATGCGCAAAGCCCGCAGCGGCTTCGCCACCAACTTCTTCGGTGTGGCTGGCTACGAAATCATCGACAACGCCGGCTTCAAGAGCGCCGAAGAGGGTGTGAAAGCCGCCCTCGACGCCAAAGCCGACATCGTGGTGCTCTGCTCCAGCGACGACGAATACGCCGAAATCACCGAGCAGGCCTGCAACGGCCTCAAAGGCAAAGTGAAAAGCATCGTGCTGGCCGGTTACCCCAAAGAGATGGTCGAAACCTACCAGGGCTACGGCATTGACGAGTTCATCCACGTCAAGACCAACGTCCTCGACAGCCTCACCAAGTTCCAGAAACTCTTCGGCATCGAGTAAGAGTGAAAGCCTTGCCAAAACTTGACAGGTACATCCTGCTCAAGTATCTGAAGACCTTCCTGCTGGCGATGGTACTCATCATCATCATCGTCATCACCTTCGATATATCAGAGAAATTGGACGATTTCTTAGACGGTCACGCCCCTTTTGGGGCGATCGTCTTTGAGTATTACCTCAATTTCATCCCCGGATTCGTAAACCTCTACAGCCCCCTGTTCATCTTCATCAGCGTGATATTCTTCACCTCGAAGATGGCAGGCAACACCGAAGTAATCGCCATCCTCGGCAGCGGCATCAGCTACCGCCGAATGCTCCGACCCTACCTCTACGGCTCCATTCTCGTGGCACTCATCGTCTTGGCCTTCGGCAACTTCCTCATACCCATCAACAACAGGTCGCTCGTCCAATTCGAAAACACCTACATCACCACCCGCCACCAGGAGTATTTCAGCGACATACATTTTCAAAACAAAGAGGGGGTGCAGATCTATGCCGAAAGCTACGACCAACCCCTGCTCCGCGTCAACGAGTTCCACCGCGACGTCTACGACTCCACCAACACCCTCGTCGACCGCATCACCTGCTCCAGCATCATCTACGACACCGCCAGCGGCAAATGGAACTGCACCGACTTCTTCCACCACACCATCAACGGCCAGCAGGAACGCCTGGTTCACGACGACCACTCCCTTCGCAAACTCGATGTCACCCCCGACGACTTTAACAAATACGCCGTAGACATCGAAACCATGAACTCTGTCGACCTCTACCGGCACATCCAGCGCGAGAAGATGCGCGGCTCCGACGCCGTGGTGTCGGCCAAAATCGAACTCTACCAACGCATCCTCAACCCCCTCGCCATCTTCATCATGACCTTCATCGGCGTGGGCGTCTCCAGCCGCAAAAGCCGCGGCGGCATAGGCATACACCTCGCCATAGGCATCTCGCTGGCCTTCGGCTTCATCGTGTTCATGAAAGTCAGCACCGTCTACGCCGTCTTCGGCAACCTCTCCCCCTTCCTCGCCGTCCTCCTGCCCCAATTCCTCTTCGGCATCATAGCCGTTTATGTCATCCGAACAGCCCCAAAATAAAAAACAACATTATGACCATCCAAGAAATAGAATCCGACATCATCGACGAATTTGCCTGCTACGAAGACTGGCTCGACAAATACGCCTACATCATCGAACTGGGCAAAGACTGCCCCGTGATCGAAGAAAAAGACAAAACCGAGGCCAACCTCATCAAAGGCTGCCAAAGCCGCGTGTGGCTCAGCTGCGAACACCGCGACGGACTCCTCTGGTTCAAAGCCGACAGCGACGCCGTCATCACCAAAGGCATCATCAGCCTCCTCATACGAGCCCTCAACGGCCAGGCACCCAAGGACATCCTTGCCGCCGACCTCCATTTCATCGACGAGATAGGCCTCAAAGAGCACCTCTCCCCCACTCGCTCCAACGGACTCACCTCTATGGTCAAACAAATCAAAATGTACGCTGTGGCGTTCTCCAACCTATGACACCCAACAAAGAAACCATCAAAAGCGCAGTCATCAACTGCCTCAAAAACATCTACGACCCCGAGATACCCGTCAACATCTACGACCTCGGCCTCATCTACAACATCGACGTCGACGACGATCTGAACGTCAAAATACTCATGACCATGACCGCCCCCGACTGTCCCGAAGCCGAATACATGTTCATGGAAGTCAAACAAATGGTCGGATACATCCAAGGCATCAAATCGGTCGATGTCGAACTCACCTTCAATCCCCCATGGGACTTCAACACCCTCAGCGACGAGGTAAAAATCGAACTGGGCTTGCTCTAAAAACGCAAAAACGCCCAACCGAAAAAACACCCTCACCACAAACACACCATGAACCTCCACACCATCCTCAGCCGCACCCACCGCCGCTTCGTCAGGCAGCAGGCCCCCGCAAGCGGCACCTCGCTGAGCCGCATGGCATGGAAACGCTTCTGCCGCAACGGCCTCTCCCTTGCCAGCCTTGCGGTCATCGGCCTCTTCGTGGTCATAGCCCTCCTCGGCTACCTCATCACCCCCGACAGCACCCCCCACTGCAACCAGCAATACCTCGAACTCGCCACCCTCAAACCCGGCACCCAAGTCCGCTTCACCTACATCGACGACAACCTCCCACAGCCCTCCGCCTCCTGGCTCCACAAAATGCTCTACGGCCAGCCCCTGCCCTACACCGCCATACCCACCTACCGCACCACCGCCGTAGGCGACAGCCTCGACATCGAAAGCCTCACCTGCGGCACACCCAACGACGGCGAAGTGCGCCGTGTGGCACGCAGTCAGGTGGTCAAAACCGAAACACGCACCTTCCTCCTCGGCACCGACGGCAGCGGCCGCGACGTCCTCAGCATGATCATCATCGGCAGCCGCGTCAGCCTCTCCGTGGGCTTCATCGCCGTCCTCATCGCCCTCCTCATCGGCATCACCCTCGGCGCCCTGGCGGCCTACTACGGCGGCTGGGTCGACAACCTCATCACCTGGCTCATCAACGTCGTCTGGTCCATCCCCACCGTCCTCCTCGTCATCGCCATCACCTTCGCCCTCGGCAAAGGCTTCTGGCAGGTCTTCATCGCCGTGGGACTCACCATGTGGGTCGACATCGCCCGCGTGGTGCGCGGACAAGTCTACAGCATCAAAGAAAAAGAATACGTCGAAGCCGCCCGAGCCCTCGGCTACAGCCCCTTCCGCATCATCTTCCGCCACATACTGCCCAACATCACAGGCGCCGTCATCGTCGTCACAGCCTCCAACTTCGCCAGCGCCATACTCCTCGAAGCAGGCCTCAGTTTCCTCGGCATCGGCGTGCAACCCCCCATGCCCTCGTGGGGCACCATGGTCAAAGAAAACTACAGCTACATACTCCTCGACAACGCCTACCTCGCCCTCCTCCCAGGCCTCGCCATCATGCTCCTCGTCCTCGCCTTCATGCTCCTCGGCAACGGCGTCCGCGACGCCCTCGACATCCGCCGAAAATAACCCTCGGCACACACAACCGCCATCCCCCTCTCTCACACCTCCCCACGACGAAAAAACCATAAAAAAACTAAAAAAATAATAAAAACATTGTAATATAAAAAAAAGTCGTATCTTTGCATTTAATATCTAACACAGAAAAGGTAATTAATTTCTTTATAAACAATTTAAAATCAACAAACAACATGAAAAACATTTTCAAACTGTTAAGTGTTATGTTCGTTGCTGGCGCCATGATGATGGTCAGCTGCGAAAAAGACCCCGAGAATGACCCCGTCAATCCCGATGTCAAAAAGTACACCATCACCGTGAACTGCAATGACGACTCCATGGGCACCGTCACTGGTGGCGGCACCTACGAAGAGGGCAAAAACATCCAGATCACCGCTACTGCTAACGAAGGCTACAAATTCGTAAAATGGCAGGACGGCGTCACCGAGGCTGCCCGCACCATCCTCGTCAGCAAGGACGAAACCTACACCGCCACTTTCGAAGCCGACGCTCCCGCTGAAGGCATCAATGTCACTTTCGGCTCCGACAACTGGGCTGCTGGCTATTACGGAATTGTTGACTACACTCCTTATGGCTACCCCTTCATGAACATCATTGCTTACCAGTCTCAAACCAGTGCCTATCCTTCAATCGACATCATGGCCACTACCGCCACCGGCACTCACACAGAGGCCGCTGATCAAGGCTATATGAATGGTGAGTCTTTCTACAATGTTGACTACTACGAGGAGACTTCCCTCTTCTCCGTCGATGAGCAGAACGACACCGCTTGGTATGGCGACTGGTGGGCAAAAACCGCTACCATCAACACCACCGAATTCGATGCCACCGCTGGCTTCGTCACCACTGTTGTGAACGCCACCATGTTCTCCGCTCTGGAGGCTTTCGTCCATGGTGCCGGTGTTGAAGGTGCTCCCGTCAAGACTTTAAACGTCAATTGCGGTCATGTCGAACTGGCAGCTAAAAAAGCTGCTGTTGCTCCCGCCAAAAGAATCGCTCGCAAAATTTCCGTCAAATAAATAAAAAAACATCGCATAGGCCTTATCTGCCCGATAAGGCCTATGTAATATCATTTTACACAACACAATGAAAAAGAACATCAAAATCGTTGCCCTTGCCATCGCCGCTTTGGCCCTGACCGCTGCTTGCAACAACAATGCACCCGAAGAAGTCATTGACACCACTCCTATCGACACCGCCGTGGTCGAAGAAGTCATTGACACCACCCCCGCCGTTGAAGAACCCGTCGTTGAGGAACCCGTAAAGGCCACCACCAAGAAGGCTACCAAAAAAGAGGAAGTCAAGGCCAACAACAACGACCGTCCTGTCGAAATCAAGGTCAACAAAAATGGTGTCCAGTTGAGAAACAGCGAAAACACCGTCAACATCGAGACATCCACCAAAGAAGAAAAGGGTCCCAAACCCAGCATCAGCGTGAAGTCCAACATTGGCAAAAAACCTGTCAACATCAACGTTGAATAATAATCAATAACCATTATTCAAAAAAAGAATCCGACACCTTATCGGATTCTTTTTTCATTCCCATGAAAAAGATTGCCATAATACTCCTCTGCCTCGCCACAATCGCCCTGTCCTCATGCTCCAACGACACGAAACGTATCGAGAAAGCCGCATACAAATACTCCTACGCTTTGGGAAACTACGAGTTTGACGACGCATTCGACTACGCCACCGAGGAAACCCAGGAAACACTGCTGACACTGTACCGCGATGTAATCATGCCCAACACCGACATGGCATACGTCAACTCCAACCGCCCCGCCGACATCAACATCGGCAAAATAGTAATAGTCGACGACACCACCGCGACAGTATCGTTCCACAAAACAACACCCATCAAAGAAATGGACGGCAGTGTCGAATTACGCAAACGCGACAACAAATGGCTGGTACATAACCCCATCGAAATACCCGAGATATTTAATCAGCAGCAAAATCATAAATATGATTTCGAGGGTCGCGACACCAGCCACCTGGAAGCAAAAAGACGGTAAGGAAGAATGAAGAATGAAAACGTAGAGACGCGGCATGCCACGTCTCTACATTCGCTATTAATAAAAGTTTTCGTTTGTTCTGCCTGGAAGGCAGTACTTTGAGTAACCGGGTACGAAGTGTCCGGAATATCTGCGACAAGATTTGTCTGCCTGGAAGGCAGAACTTTATACGGAATTAAGAATTAAGAATGAAAAATAAAGAGTGGCGGCAGCTCTAATTCTCAATTCTCATACTGTTGAACCACTACACCACCTCCTCCCCGCCTTAGATGTGGCTGATGGGGCGTATTAATCCACCAACGTATCGCAAAAATCGTACATTGAGACGCTTGTTTTGTACATTTTTTTCGAGCAATTCGTACACATCTGCCATAAATAGGTGCATCGGACACAGCACATCCACCACCTCTTATGGCAGAGTTCGGCAGGGTAGAGGCCGTATTCGTGAAGCAATTTGGCATCATTTTGCTCCGAAGTCGTATTGCTCAAAAACTGGTAGTAAAGCCCCTCTTTTGCAAAAACAAACAGCATTTTCGTTCGGATGAGATATATTGTCATGTCGTAACTACTCAGCCCCCATCAAACAATGGGGATGATCAAAGTTTTTGTGGTAGAAGACAGAGATTCGCCAGCGCCTGCAAGGCCTCGTATTTGGACTGGCCATTCTTGTTGGCCGTTTCCATTATTGACTTTATCATCATGTAGATGTCGGCGCCATCGTTGGTGCGGAAGCATCCGCTCACCTTCTGCTTCGTCTTG
>JAZUIX010000237.1:0-3001 GCA_045642445.1 Bacteroidales bacterium
GATTGCTGTGCAGAACGAGGAAGCGTAGCGGGCTACGTGACCGAGTGATAAACAGCAAGATGCCGGAAAACGCCCGAAATCGCAGAAAAGTATTTTATTTTTCATTATCTTCATACGTTGAATTTATAGAACCCACCTTTATTTCAGGCGGAACGTTGTGGTTCCAATGACATTACCATTAGCATAGAGGGTAACCTTGTAAACACCGGCATCAATAGTGACATCTTCATTTTTATTCCAAACAATGGAAAATGAACGATTTTCACCCGTATACTCAAAATCTTGAGAAGCGGTGTAAAGTGTACGGACACCATTGATTTCGGTATACTGATCAATCGGTTCCCCAAATTCATTAAAGTTTACAATCACGCGATTGTTGGCACTGACGATACGGGCATAAATCACCAAAGTGCCAGGTTCAACCACGTTGTTGTCCAATATATTGCCATCAATCCGAATCGTATTTGTGGCTGATGCACGATTTGTTTCCTTTACGGCATTGGTTTTGAGATTTCGCCTCATTGATGTGACTCTCAAATCCCGAGCCATCAACATTGCAGCCCCATTGACCTTCATCATCAATTTGGCGTTATTGGCAGACATCTGTTCTGTCTCCTGATTTTTCTGAGCCACAATAGCCCTCAAACTGTCGTTACCACTTCTCAAAGCCGTATTCTCCGCACGCAAACGTTCAATTTCATTCACATACTTATTGCATAGATTTTGCAGCTCTGCGTATTTTTGTTCATCCGATGTTTGATTCGAAGTTTCGACATTGGACGGAGCAACAGATATACTTCCGGACCGATTCTCAATAGCCTCTGTATGCAAATTTGCTGTTTCACTCGTGGCTGTGGCATTCAATTTTTGTTGCTGGAGAGAGGCCACCAATGCAGTCAACAAGTCGTTACTATTTGTCAGACGGACATTTTCATTGGTCAATTGAGAAATCACTTGATCCTGCTGATCTATCTGACGTTGCAATTTGGCGACCAAAGCACTATCTGGCTCCGAAGCAGCGGTGACATCAAGTAGCTGTGCATCGTTACATATTGAAGCGGTTTCAAGACTTCCAAACTTCCAAACTCCAAAACCATTTTCAATATTTCGTGCAACAAAAGAGACCGACATACCCATAACATTGGATGGGAAAGAAGTCAATACGACGACACCTAAAGCGATGAATAATATGGTCTTTTTGCTTGTGGTCATTGTACTTATGTATTATAAATTTATTAATTCGTTTTTTTTATGTACTTTTGTATTCAATTTGCAAAGGTAAATATTTTTTTTTGATTACGCATATTTTATTCAAAATATTTTATGAAACGCCTGTTGATAACTTTTTTTCTTTTCGTTCCGATGCTACTGTTTTCGCAGACGGAGAGCATGGTGTATCGGGATTCGACAGTGGGGGACAATCATGTTTTCCTCAACTTTTCGGGAGGATTGGGTGTCGGGGTTTTTCGCGACATGGGCACATACCCATTTTCTTACAAAGGTATCGAAATCTGTCCGAGGATGTCGGTGGATGTACGTCGGCAGATGTGGAGGTTTGAGACATCTATTGATATTTGCGGAGGCATGTATGGCAATCTCGGTGGTGGCGAGTTGCTTCCCGCCTTTGGTGGCCAGCCATCGTTGAAATTTCAGACAATTCACAAGTTTGCCGACAACGGGCGTTTGCAATTTTGGGCAGGAGGGGCGATAGACGAACTTTGCGACATCCGATCCAATTCGAGCCTGGGCAATGCCAACCTGGCACTCTCGAGTTTCACTCGTCTCATTTTGTCGGGACGTATTGAATTTGTTTGCAATGTGCATTGGCTATTCTTTGCCCAAGCCGACCTCGCCCCTATGGCTTATGCTTACCGACCTGGTTTCTCATACATTTCAAATTTCGACCAAAACCCAGGCAGTCCTGTGGCGAATGTGTTTGACCAATTTCACGGCTATGTTGTAGGGGTGCCCAGTGTGGCGACACAGGTGGGAACAACGCTGGCCTTAGCCAACGGCAACGGGCTCTCGCTGGCCTATCAATGGCACCACATCACCTCCCGCACCTCCGACCTATGTCCGCACCGCTTCGACCAAGCATCGCATTTGTTCACCTTCACCCTGCACTTTGCAATATGATTATCGCAAGTAAAGGTTATTGGTTATTGGTTATCGGTTATCGATTATCGATTTGTAAAGGTTATTGGTTTTTGAATAATACGAGGGTCTGGTGACTAGTGATTAGTGACTGGTGATTAGGTGGCTGCCGCCCTAATAATTCTCAATTCTCAATTCAAAAGGGCTGCCGCCCTAATAATTTTCAATTCTCAATTCTCAATTCAAAAAGCGGCCCCCGCCCAATAATTTTCAATTCTCAATTCTCAATTCTCAATTCAAAAAAACCGCGTTACTGTTTGCAAAAATACCGTCTACCGTATACCTTAGTCGTAACTACATGATATTGAACTCCTCCGAGGTGAAAAGGCTTGCCAGTGGCAAGCCTTGACAGCGAAGCGAGAACAGCGCCTTGCGCGCTGATGCCGTAGGCATTAAGCGAAATCCCTCATTTCGCGCCTATGCGACAATAGTGAATTGAAAAACGCGTTACTGGTTGCAAAAACACCAGACACCAGACACCTGGGGCGTAACTACATGATACTAAATTCCTCCGATGTATCTTTTCAAAACAAAATTAACGAGTATGCTATACGATTATTTCAAACAGAGGAAAATCGGGCTCTTCTCCCGTTTTGTGTTGGGGGTGAACATTTATCGTAACATTTCCCCCGATATAGACCCCCCCGGGTTCAATCTTGATGTATTTTTCAATCTTGATACAATCCGTTACTTCTTTTTTCGCGTCGGCCATGATTTGATTCTTTTTTCAATCTGCAAAGATACACATTTTTTTTCGTTTCCGTGCTACTGATCAAAAAAAAAATAGGAATTTTTCATTTTTTAACATAGGTTGTGGTGTACGGTAACTACTCAGCCCCCATCAAAC
>JAZUIX010000238.1:0-3307 GCA_045642445.1 Bacteroidales bacterium
ATGAAGTTGATGATATAGGCTTCATTCGCCGTTGAGGACTTGCCCAACTCGTTGACTGCTGAACCGATACGCATCATCTGGGCTTCCAAGTTCTGGCCTTTGAGCGCATCGGTGGTCTGCTCGAACACCATTGCCAGCTTACCCACGACAAGAGCGGCATCGTCGCCGAGGACATCACCCATAGAGATATTCATCACATCGGAAGCACGGACTGCGCCTAACAGTTGGTCGTGGGCAATGCCCAGTTTGCCCAACTGATAGGCGATGTTGTTGAGTTGCTCGATAGATGTACGGGTGTCCATCTTCTTAAATTCCTCGTTGAGGGCGATGACTTCTTCCTTTGTCATGCCTGTCGTCTTCACCACATCGGCCATAGCATCGTCTAAGGCTGCCGCTTCGGTGGCGCATTGGCGGAACGCCATGATTGCACCCGTAACGGCGGCCAGTCCTGCGGTGACTACCCCGAAATACTGATTAAAGGATTCTGTCAGTTTGGAAATGGTGGATTTGGTCTGCTTGGTGGTGGCGGTAAGATCGTGCATACGCTTACGCACCAGTTCAAGCTGCTTGGACTTCTCGATAAATTCCTGCGTGGCGGGCGACAGTTTCTTTATCTCGTTCTTCAGCTGCTTTTCTGCCCGGGTGAGGTCGGCCATTGTAGAAATGGAAAGGTTTTTCAGTGTCTCGTCCAAGGTCTTGACCTCGGAGGTGACGACTGAAAAATTCTGTTTGAGTTTCTTGGCTTGCTTCTGGAGCTTGTCGCCAAGTGCCTTGTTGCCTGTGTCGTATGCCTCTTGGGATTTGTGTTCGAGTTCGGCGACTTCCTGTTTGAGGCGTTGGAGTTCCTTTTTTGCGGCTTCGCCATTGAGGGTGACAATGACATTCGCGGTTTCGTTGCGGTTCATTTCTTGAAGTTGATGGTTTCGATGGATTTGATGATGTATTGTGATTCTTCGCCATACTGTTCTGCCATTAGGCGTGCCAGTGTTTGGACTTCTCGCCAATAGATTTTGTTGTACCAGGCATGGCGTTTCTTCTTGCGTTTCCCTTCGCGACTGCCTCGGCCCACACCTGCATCCCAGAAGTAGCCGTAAAAGTGAAAGGTAAAGACTATCTTGGCATGGTTGCCGTTTGCGTCTTTCTCCACATGAGCGCGGAAGGAGTTCAACAGGGATTGGGGCGTGACCTGTGCCTTTTGGCCGATGCGACCGATGCGGAGATTCCAGCGTTCAATGGTAATCTTCGCCCATTCTGACAAATCTACAGCCCCCTTAGCCCCCCTTGGTCCCCCCAGATGGGGGGATAGAGGCCCCGATTGGGTGGAGATGTTTTCGGCTTCTGACATGGCTACTGCGGTGATAGGTTGGTGTCGTCGTTGAAGTAGATGGTCATTTCGTAGCCCGTATAGTTGGCACCTGCATTGCGGACGGAGTACGGAATGGATTCTATCTGAAATCCTTGGAGTGCGGCATCGCGGCGGTGTACGGAGAATGTGGCGATAATGGCTTTCAGCGTCTTGCGGCACTGCTTCTGTATTTCGCGGCGGTTTTCCTCGTTGCCGACCATGCGCATCACCCAAAGGGAACACGCGGCTTCGTCCATGCCCCAAGGCAGGAGCTTGAAAACACCACCCTCTGGCGGCTCGAAAATGATGACTTTTTCCAGCCCCTTGGTCTGGATCAGTTCAATGATGGCATCGTAACCCGCATCGGATTCGATGATGTTTGTTGGCGGCATGATGTCGGCCAGTACCTTTTGGAGATAGGATAAAGATAGCATATCGCGGTAGGCCTCCCCTTGCCCCTCCTATAGGCGGGGTTGGCAGGACTTGTTGGTTTATGCCGCGAAGATAGATGTTGGATTGTTGGTTGGAGGGACAGATGTAGTATGGAAGTGGAAAGTGGAGAGTGGAAAGATGGGAAGTGGCTTGCTGTATAATAAAAAAAAGAGGGCGAGTGGGTTTTTGCGCCCTCGTTGTTATTTGTGATAACTAATTACATTATTGTACAATGATCTTCCGTGTGGCGTCAGCCCCTATTTCATCTGTGATGCGGAGCAGGTAAACACCTTCGGGCAATCCCGCCACGCTGATTTCATTCGTGCCTTGCACGGTTTTCACTAACTGGCCGAGGGCGTTGAAAACCTTTACCTCGGCGACTGAGGCACCCTCTATGCATACAAGGTCGTTGGTGGGATTGGGCGAGAGGGTGAGATTTATTCCTTCGTGGTTCTCAATTCCATCATAAGTAATCGTAACGCTAACAGGCTCTGATTCCATTTCGCCATACATTGCAGTCACTGAATAGGTTGCCGTTTCACCCATCATATATGAGCCGTCAAGGTGATATGTTTGGAAACATCTGTCAATACTCTTGACAAGATTGCCGTTTTTATACACTCGATATCCAGTCAGCGCATCTTCTTTTTGGCCCAATATCATTGTCTCCCCAGTGGGGCTTTCGATGATTGTGTTAAGGCAGATGTTCCACATCGAGTGCCATGGCTGCCAACCAAGGTAAAAATTGTAATGCATATTTTTATCGTTTGCAGGACCCGAATCTATGGCATTGTAAAATCCTGACAATCCTTGCAATGACGGGTCGCATAAATCGCGACACCCAAATAAGTATTCCTTCCCCGCTTCAATAAAAATATCTCTGTTCAATTGGTGAACGTTTTCTTCAAATAGAACGGTATCGGTCAAAGGCTCTTGATAAATGTTCTGGTAATCTTCACCTTCTTTCACCCAAACAGCAGCATGATAAATAACAAGACTGTCAACTGGGATAATGCCGATTGACTTAACTCGCCAGCCAATGAAGTTCCTCAGATCTAATGTATCAAACTTGTGAGCAAGGTCTTCATACATGCCAGACTGCAAATAAGAGCCTTCTTGCTGATACATTGGACCACTCCACGAAAGTTGTTCCGTAACGGGCTGGTAGGTTTCCGGGAAATCCCATGTCAACAAGACGATATCGTTAAGGTAATCAGCAGACAAATGCATAACAGGTGCCAAATCAGGATTGGGCGATTTATCACATTTTGGCAAAGTTTGCGCGAAGCCTAAGCCTGCAAGGAAAAGCATTCCTAAAAGTAGAAGATGTTTTTTCATAAGATAGAATTTTAGGCGGGTTCTATAAATTCTTTTTCTGTCTCTGAAACGGCATAGAACCCATTAATCCAGCTCAAAGATTATCAGTTTAACAGCTGATGCGTTGCAAAAATACGTTTTTTTTCAAAACACAACATAACTTGCTGTTTTTTTTTGTTGTTACGATTTTTAAGCACATTATCCATCGCCATT
>JAZUIX010000239.1:0-16395 GCA_045642445.1 Bacteroidales bacterium
CATAAGGATACGATAACGATACCATAACGTTGGGAGAATAGAGGAAGAAGAGGGTACTTTTCCTCCTTCTTTCGACGAAAATCGGGAGGGGTTCCCTATGGTCGCTCCGGAAACGACGATAAAATTTTCCAGATTCCCACACTTCGGAACCCATCGAATGTTAAAAAACTATAAATGTTAAAACGCCAAACCAATATATAGTTTATTATTCGTATCTTTGCATTTCGTATTAAAATATATATTAAATCTATGTTACACAAACTCAAACAATTAGGAGTAATTGTCATGTTGCTTGCGGCTCCGATTTTCTTTTTCACGAGCTGCTTGAAGGACTCCGATGAGACCATCGTGCTTCCTTTCCCTTATGGCAAGATTCCTTATTCCGTCATCCCGCAAGATTTGCAGGATTCGCTTCGGGCGCATGGGTTTAACATCAACGAGGGCACCGAGCCTCCTTTTATCGAAGGACACTACCTCTCCAGCCCTCACAAGCTCACCTATGCTTCCGACAACTATGTCAACCCCAACTTTTACAACGTCTACATGACGATGAGCGGTCAGACGACCCGCAACCGCGTGTCTTATCTTGAGACGCAGGGTGCGTTTCAGGACGCATCGGTACGCGGACGTTCGATTCAAGGTTGCGTGATTGGCAAGGAGAACTTTTTCACCATGTACTGCTTCCAGGTGCAGAGCGAGGTGGAGCAGCAAGACACTTTGTGGAGCTGCAAAACGGCCACCGTGGTGTCCGGCATCATGACCGACCGCGGCATTGCCAACTGCCAGTACGCCCAGGTGGTGCTCGACACTTTTGCTTCGAACTCCTACTACGCCAGCCGTCTGCCTGGCGAGGGAACTTACCGTATTTTCCATGATTTCGACAGCTTGGCTGTCAACAATTGGTAATTTTTGTAAAGAAAGGTATATATGAGAAACAAATTTTATATATTGCTAATCTTGCTTTTTGCAACCATGGTGGCACATGCCCAGGTGCCTGCCACCGATTCGGTTCAGGCACCCGCCATCGACAGCCTCAGCGCGGTCGTCCCAAGTGCCGACACCGTTACTGCCATAACGATTGATTCGGCTGTCGTTGATTCGACCATCGCCGACTCGACCGTGGCCGACTCCAGCGCCAATATGGTCAAGGGTGAAACCGAGTCAACAACCAATTTCGTTTATCCGCGCAGTTTCTTCGGCGTGCGTGCCGGTGCCAACTTCGCCGATATGCACTACACCCATCAGCCCATCATCAACGCTTACGACCACTATCTGCAAGGCAACCTGATGCTCGGATTGTTCGGTCATTTCCAGTTGGGCAAAAGCAACTTCTCGCTGCGTCCCGAACTCACCTACGTTGGTCGTGGCGACTCGCTGCATTGGGAGGATGTTCACTACCGCATGAATGTGAAATATATCGATGCCCGCCTGCCGTTGATGTACAACTTCCGCAAACATGGCAGCCGTGTCTCGCCTTATTTCATGCTGGTTCCCCAGTTCAACTTTGCCATCAAGGGCGACATCAATTATTACGCCGACGATATTTCCGAATATTATGTCGACCCCTCGGCCAAGGTCATCAGCACCGAAATAGCCAAGACCACCATCCGTCCGTTCGATTTCTCGCTCATGGTGGGTTTGGGTCTCGACTGGCTCATCAATACTGGCGGAATGCCGTTGTTGTTCTCGGTTGAAGGCGGCTACAATTTCGGCCTTGTCGACAACTTTGCCAAAGCCGAGCGTTATGACAACAACAGCCGTGTGGCCTCCAACCACGCCAATATCAAGAACAACTTCATCGATGCCAACTACAACGATGGCGCCCGCCTCAACCGCGGTTTGGAGGTGGCTGTGCGTTTGGCCATACCTCTGGACAACAGCTGGCGCAAGGAGAGAAAGATCCGCACGAAGATCATCGAAATCGAACGCCACGACACCATCACCCAGGTTGTCACCAAGACCGACACCCTCTATATGCGTCCCGACACCGTGGTCATCCACAAAGTCGACACTCACCGCGTCGAAGATAAGGGCTATAAGGTGAAGGATTGCTACTCCTTCGGCGAGATGTATTCGTTCCTCACTTTGGGCATCGACATCAGCGACAAGCGCCTCTGCCTCTTCAACGTCAACTTCGACTTCAACTCCTACAAGCTGCGTCCCGAATCCGAGAAGCCGCTCAGCGATGTGGCCCTCATGATGAAGACATTCCCCGAGATGGAGATCGAAATCTACGGCCATACCGACAGCATCGGTTCGGAGGAATACAACCAGAAACTGTCCGAGAACCGTGCCGCAGAGGTCAGACGTTGGCTCATCAAACAAGGCATCGAGCCCGAACGCATGAAGTCGGCTGGTTTCGGCAAAAAGTTCCCGATCGAATCCAACAGCACGGAGGAAGGCCGCTTCCACAACCGTCGTGTTGAAATCGAGGTTATGAACATCGGCGAGCAGAAACAGAATCTCAAAATCACCAAATAAAACTAACGAACCATGTCCAAGACATCATTATTTAAGAAACTCTTGTTGGTAGCCGCGCTACTATGTACGGCAGCAGGTGTCCGTGCCCAGGCCGACATTGTCAACCTCGGTGGTGATGCCCGCAGCAGCTATGGCAGCCTCAGCTACAGCGTGGGACAGTTGGCTTGCGAGCATGCTTTCGCACCCGCCATCACGGTGGTCAACGTCACCGAGTCGGTCAACGAAGGACTTCAGCAGCCTTACACTCCGCGCGATAATCAGGACGAAGGCATCCGGGCCATCTCGGCCTCGGTGGCTCTCTATCCTAACCCCACCGTGGATGCCGTCATCCTTGAATGCGACAACGCAGATGCAACGCTCACCTACACCCTTTACAATGCCCAAGGTCAGCAGTTGCAGCAAGGCACCTATCATGGCGGCCAGCAGCGCATCGAACTCAACGAATACGCCGCAGGCAACTACATGCTCAGCATTCAAAACAAAGTTAAAAACGAACAGAATATTTATAAAATTATTAAGGCCAAATAACAACCATGAAAAAAGTAATCACCATTCTTTTAGCAATCATCGCCATCTCTACCGCAGTCATGGCACAGGTAACCGACGGTTTCAGCTACCAAGCTGTCGTGCGTAACGCATCGGGTCAGCTTTTGAGCAACCGCAATGTGGGTGTCCGCATCAGCATCATCAAAGGCACCCCCGACGGTTCTGAAGTCTACAACCAGACCTTCACCCCCACCACAAACAACAATGGTCTTTTCACCATCGTCATCGGAGGCAACGCTGCTTTCAACAGCATCAACTGGTCAACCAGCCCCTATTTCCTCCACAGCGAAATCGACATCAACGGTGGCACCAACTACACCCTTGAAACCGTTCAGCAAATCCACGCTGTGCCCTTCGCTTTGCACGCCAATGTGGCCGACAGCGTCAGCGAGCACTTTGTGCTGACCGAGCTCGACCCCCGTTTCAGAAATTGGAACTATGAGTTCGACAGCCTCCGCAACGTGCCTGATTTCGTCACTTCCGGCGACCTCAGCATCACCCGTCACGGCGACACCATCTTCCTGAACAACGGCAGCTACATCATCCTCCCCAACGACCTCATCACCTCTATTGATTGGGACAGCGTCATCAATCACCCCACCAACCTGAGCCAGTTCGTCAACGACCTCGGATTCCTCACCCATGTGGGCCTCATCTCTTGGGACAGCATCTTCGACCATCCCACCAACTTGAGCCAGTTCTACAACGACCTCGGATTCCTCACCCATGTGGGTCTCGTTTCTTGGGACAGCATCTTCGACCATCCCACCAACTTGAGCGAGTTCTACAACGACCTCGGATTCCTCACCCATGTGGGTCTCGTTTCTTGGGACAGCATCACTGGCCGTCCTACCAACCTGAGCCAGTTCAACAACGACCTCGGTTTCATCACCACCGAAACTCAGAACCTTGCTGATGTCCTCAGCATCAACAACAGCGCCCAGGGCATGCGCATCACCAACCTCGGCACCCCCGTCAACGCTAACGATGCTGCCAACAAAATCTATGTTGACAACAACATCAACCGCGTCCTCGACAGCCTCAACGCCCTCCGCGACAGCATCGAGAACGATATCGCTAGTGACATTTATGAACTCGGCGACAGCCTCATCAATATCATCAATCACGGCGACAGCACTTTGCAGTACCAAATCAACAACCTCCGCGACAGCATCATCGACCTCAACGCTCGCATCAACGCCGTCCGCGACAGCCTCAACGACCGTATTGACGGTCTTGACGACAAAGTCGACAGCCTCGACAATCGTATTGACAGCCTCGAACAGCGTGTCTTCGCTTTGGAGCACCCCGTCGTAAGAGGTGCCCTCACCGGCGTCTTCAGCGTTGGCAACAACAGCAAGATTGTCTTCTCGCAAGGCAACCTCCAATATCGCCCCAGCACCCTCACTTGGCGCTTTGCTAAGAATCAGTACGACAAAGCCGGCAACGACAACACCCAAATCCGTAGCAACTGCACCTATTGGATCGACCTCTTCGGCTTCGGCACCAGCGGTTGGAATAGCGACGCTATGGCCTACCAGCCCTACTCCACCTCCACCAACGATGGCGAATATATGGCCAACAACAATGGTAACGACCTCAACGACGACTATGCCGATGCCGACTGGGGCTACTACAACCCCATCCTCAATGGCGGCAACCAAATGGGTGTGTGGCGTACCCTTTCTCAAACCGAATGGGATTATATGCTCAACATCCGCCCCAATTCCACCAACCTCAAGAGCCTTGCCACTGTGAACGCAGTTCCCGGCCTCATCCTCTTACCCGACACTTGGACCACTCCTGCTGGCATCAACTTCACTCCCAGCGACTCCTACGCCACCAACTCTTATTCTGCCGAACAATGGACTGTTCTTGAAGCCGCTGGTGCCGTCTTCCTGCCCGCAGCTGGCAAACGTGTTGGTAGCTCCGTCAGCGAAGTTGGAACTAATGGTCAGTATTGGACCTCCAGCCACGTCAACAGCTCCAATGCTTACATCGTCAACGTAAGCGAGAGCTCTGTCGGAATCAATGCCTATAGCGCCTCCACAGGTTGCGCTGTCCGCCTTGTCAAGAGTTATTAATACTAATTTCATACAAAGCAAAAAAGGCCCTGCAATTGCAGAGCCTTTTTTGTTCGCAGAAATATATTCCACATTATTTGAACAAAGAATTCATTATATCAAAAAAAATTCGTATCTTTGCAATATGGAAAGATGGCGGAGTGGTCGAACGCGGCGGTCTTGAAAACCGTTGATCTGCAAGGGTCCGGGGGTTCGAATCCCTCTCTTTCCGCAACAAAAAAAGGAGTCAAAACGACTCCTTTTTTATTTTTTCAAGGTCTTTTTTGCATTCCTTTAAATAAAGAACGGAATTATTTTTGACCTTTTGTTCATTTACAAAGAATCTTTCTATAAAAACAAAGAGAGGACATATATTGCCCTCCCTTTGTTTTAATCTTTCGTACGAAATACTTTCGTTTTCGTTCTTCGTCTTCGTAAGAAGTTATTTCGCACCGAAGGTAATTCGTCCTTCGTTTTCGTACGAAGTTCTTCGTCTTTCATCTTCATACCGAAGGTCACTCAACTTCTTCCCAACTCCACTTTCTGCACTTTACTAAACCCTATCGATACGAGCAACAGAATCAAGACATCTTCTGTCAACAATAGAGTCAAAGCCGCTTCAACTCCTCAATCATTTCTTCAACAATCCTTTTGGGCAAACGCTTATTGACCTCCATCAGCCGTTGCAAAATTGTCATCATCTCCTCGGCATCCACGAGTCCGTCTTCCATCATTCTGTCGGTCAGATAAAATATACCAGAAACAGTAATATTCTCAGTTATTGCTTTCGTCCTTAGCGTCTTGTCGCCCGTCAGAAGCCTATAGTTATTTTCCTTGGCATACACCATTACCGAAATGTCTTCAGGAGACAGATTGCACCGACCATCATATTCCTCCACCTTCTCCATCACCGTCATCATCTGATCTCCCGAGAGCGACATCACCTTCAATGTTCCATCTGCAACCAACAAATCCACTGCACATCTCTGCTCATCATCTTCCACCTCCTCAACAATCACATCCAACGTATAGAATTCAAGACTCATCAAAGGGCAGAACCTCAGCATATCCGCTTTGACAAGATCTATCAAAATATTTGTGTCATTCACAACAATCTCCATTTCACCTACAGCAGATTAAGATTCTCACGCACACACTCCACCGAGCAATTCAATAGTGAGGCCGCTTTCGAAGTCGAAATCACCTCACTCGCCAAAGCCCTATACACCAGTCGTTCAAAACGATTCGTATGCTCGTCATCCACCAAACTCTTTTCCACTGCAGCCTTAAACTGAGGCAAAGCATTTTTCTTTTTGAAATACGACTGATACCTTCTTTGCGTGATCACATTCAACTGAGCAGCCTTAGTCATCAGAGCATCTACACTGATTCCATACTCACGTTGAACCACCTGCAGTTCAATGAGAGATATATCATGACGCGATTCTCCCAAAATCTCAACAAACTTCTCTTTCGGAATCAGCATCTCGCTAGCAAACACCGTACACATCTTTTCCTCATCCACACCCTGAGCAAAATGCATCAACAGATGTCCCAATTCATGAAAAATCGTCATGCGCTTCCTTTCTGCCGACATACCCTTATTAATTACAATCACAGGAATTCCACCCGCTTTATTGCAAGTTCCCGAGAACTTTGCATCAACCTCAACTTCAATAATCTTCACACCATTGCACTCCAACAGTTCAATAGCCGAAGCAATGCCATCCGAACCGATATTCCAGTCCTTCCTCAAACGCATAGCCAAAGCCATGGCATCCTCTTCGCACTCGACCATCACATTGCTGTAATCCAACATGAACCGTGGCTGAATACCCAGAACACCTTCCACTTCCAGATACTTTTCTATCTCTGTCATCACCAAATGCTTAATGCTCTCCACCTTCTTCACACCCAACGAAGCCTGCTTTCTGAACTCAAAACCATCAGCATCAATCGCCACTGTAAACGGACGATAGAAATAATCCATCTTGAATCCAAGAACGCGAGCCAACATAATCAGCACATCACTCGAAGGCATCATCAGCGCCTTCTCGTATTTCTCAATGGCGGTAGAAGAGACCTTTCCTTCCATCATGGCCACTAAGTCTCTTTGCGACATACATCTGATTTTACGGGCATTAACCAGCCTTTTTGCAAAAGTATCTTTCATAATATGCAAACCCCTTTTAAGTGTGCAAAATTACACAAAAAATTCTAATCTGCACACCATTTAAATCATAAAAATAGTTAAATTTTACAAATCGGCAACAGTTCGCACAAAAACTGCCCCATCACAAACACCACAAAACAAAAAAGGCAGCCCCCAAAGGAACTGCCCCATATCAAATATTTGCACAACTCCCATAAGATAGGAACATGCAAACTTTCGTTATCGTAACCGCAGGCGCATTGTCATATGTATCCTTAACCCTCAATCACATCCTCTTTCCCCAATGGTTCATACTTACCATCCTTGCACTCTAAGATTACCGTCGGCTCAAGGACATTGACCGTGTGCCACTGCCCGACGGGGATACTCAATCCCTGCACAGGACCATCAGCTGATAGCAGGACACGCTCCGTCTCGCGGAGAACACGCTTATGACACACATCCACACATCTAGAGTCCCCCTCCTGCACCACCTCCGAACCCTCCTCATAGAAGATTTCTTCCATACGTCCCCTCAAGACCACCAACGTCTCCGTCGTTTTCGTATGTCTATGTATCGGCAGCACCGTCCCTGGCAGCAAAGCGTTGAGCATTCGCTGGGAGTTGTCCTCCGAAGTAGTCCTCATATCGTAGTTCATCCGCAGCCTCGGCGACTCTTTCGCCTGCTCCAGCAGGACATCCAAAAATTTTTTATCGATTACCATCTTTGCGTTTATTCTCCCAACTCCACTTTCTACGCTTGGCAAAACCCTGTTTATGCCACAGCGGTACAAACAGCAGAATCAGGATATCTTTTAAAAGTTGTAATATACAGCGCATAACTTAAGCATAACTCAAATATATAACGCCTATAAATCAAAAATATTATTTCCCTACTTTCAACGACGCCAAATACTCCTCATGAAGATGATAATACTTCTTCTTAAAGAGCACATACACTACAGCCATAACCACAAAAGCACCAGCCAAATATATCCAGTGTGCTACAACAGTATTCGGGCATACGAACACAAACCCAAATGACACCACCAACTGCAACGCCATATACAACAGACTCACTTTCACATGACCAATCTTCAGCTCATTCGCCATCAGCTGATAGGCATGCTTGCGGTGAGCCTCGCCCAGGTTTTCATGCAACAAGATGCGATGAACTATCGTCAAACAACCATCCACACCATAAACCAACAGAAGAATCAACCAAGTGATATCTCCCGTCTGCAATATTAGACGACCGATAGCGAACAGCAAGATAAACGCAATTCCTATAGACCCCACATCCCCCGCAAAACACTTCGCCTTCCCTTTGGGTCTAAAATTGAATATCGAAAACACCACTACCGACAGCGCCACAACGCCCAACAAAGACTCCTCCACAAAACCTATGGCCTCCTCTAATCCCAACCAAGAGCTATTCAGAACCAACAATGGCACCAGCACAGCCAGTGAATAGCCTGCCGTGATGCCGTTGATGCCATCCATAAAATTATATATATTTGTCGCCCCGACGCACACCACCAGAGCCAACATAATCGCACCCACCCCTATCAGCCAGCCATACTCGCCAAACAGCCCTAACACACCAAGGCTCCAAAACATAAGACCATAGGCAGCAAACTGAGCCACCAATCGCACACTGTCGGGCAACGAGACGATATCATCCACAAAACTCACACCGGCAATCAGCAGCAGCCCGATGATAAAAGGCAGATAAGACGAGACATCTAAACCGAAAATGGTGCCCACCGCCAACCACACCAGAACAGCAATGGCAAACAATATCCCGCCACCCCTCAGCACGATAGTCGAATGACTCGACCGCTCGTTGGGCTTGTCGATAATATTGCACCTGTCCGCAATGCTGAAATACAGCAGCTCCAACGCAAGGAGTACCGCGAAGGTAATCGCGTAAGTAATGTATATGTTCATAAGACTATCAATTTATTCCGTAAAAAATCACAAAGTCAATATTTTTCACACCTTCACCTCTCTTCCGAAGAAATGCGTCCAGACCTGTCTCATTAGCGCCACGGGCATCGAAACATCGTTGAACTCTCGATATTTCCAGCCATTGCCCACGATGTCGAAGAAAAGCCGCACCCGTCTTTTCAAGAATGAAACCTGCTTTCCAACCGGCACATCGTCATCTGTCAGCATTGCATCCGCCACACGCCTATTTACAGAAGGCAAATCCTCATATCGAACTTTCCCTTCCACCAAATCAGCAAGAGAGTCAAACATCTTTGCAAAGCGCGTAAAACCGAACTCATCGCACCTCTTCCAGAACTCATCCCAATCCACCGGCTGTCTTCGCAACAACATCCAGTCGCACACTTGCCTGAGCGTCAACCTCTCGTGCAGCAGATGTCCACGGGCGTGCTCAATGCAGAACAAGGCATTGAACATCAGCGGAGGGGCAAACAACGAATCATTCCCCACCTGCATCTTACCCTTCAGCAACAACCGCAGATACCGCTCAAACCGTTGGAGCGTTCTGTTTCCGCGAATCGGCATCAAGTACCTGTGGCACTCCACATACACCCCATCAATATGGAATTGTGCGTCCTTATACACCTCATAACAGATGTCAAAGCCCTTTGCCTCCAGCACATGGCAACCCATCTTCCAATCTTCTCCGATGAACAAATCTAAATCGCAACTATACCTATGACTTGCAACAGGGTAATACTGAGCAAAAGAGGTCCCTTTCAGTATTACAGTATCAATCCCTTCCGCAGCCCACATCGAGGCCAACTTCCTTGTTGTTTTTTCCCTGGCACGGAAATCATTCTCATCCTGCAGTACCTGGCCCAATAGCTCATATTTCAAATCTCCAAGTTTTTCGGAATCCAACAACAACTCTAAGCTCCCATCATTAAACTCTAAGCATTTCTGTAACCCATCCACCACGATAGACGAAACCCCTTGGGCAAATGCCAGATTCGTCACCTCCACCCAATTGATGGAAGGAGGCAATGTGCAATCCGACTCATCGCCCAATGCCATCCGCACGAGTTTAAAGAGTATGTCAGCAGATTGGTTCATCTATCGAGGTACGCAATTATATCTTATAATTCTCCAGCACATCCATCGGTTCCCAGCCGAGTTCCTTGCGGGCTTTGTCGTTGGAGAATGTAAGCGATTCGGTGATTTTCTTCAATTTCAGGCTATTGATTGGAGCCTTTGAGCCCAACAGATCCCCGACCTTTGCCATACACCAAGCCATCCAGTAAGGGATAGAAATAGGTTTTCTCTTTCCCAACTGACGGGCAACTGATTCAGCAATCTGTCCGAAGGAAGGCTGATACGTGTCGCATACATTATATATGCCTCCCTTCTCTGCCACCAACGGCAACAGATGAGCGATATCTTCCGCCATCAGGATGCTCTTCTTTACCTTCCCTCCAGCGATATTCAGATAGAACCCTTTGCGTATTCCGTTTACCATTGCTCCAAGGTTCCCCGGAGCATTCTTTCCAGCAAGCAATGAAGGACGAAGTATTCCAAGTACTACCCCATTCTTCCCGCACCACTGAGTCAGGTATTCCTCTGCCATAATCTTGCTTTTGGCGTATGGTATTTCACCATTCAGAGGATGCTCCTCGGTAATCAGTTCCCCAGCCTCACAGCCATAGACAGCCACAGTACTGATGAACACCAGAGCCTTGGGCACACCTACCTTCTCAAGTGCAGCACACAGGTTTACTGTTCCCTGATAGTTTACGTCAAAAAAGGCTTGCTTTTCCGCTTCCGTCCTTGGCACAACGTGAGCCTTTCCGCAAGCGTGCAGCACAACATCATAATGCTGACCCAGCTCCGGCACCTCTTTGGCAAGATTTGCCTTAATCATATCGTCTGGTGTGATACCACAGGTGGTCACCTCATATTTCGTCTCAAGTATAGGCATCACGTTCTTGCCCAAGAATCCTGTGCCTCCGGTAAACAATAACTTCTCCATCATATCGCTTCAACAAATTTATTCAAAATAGTTTCCTTAGAGTAATCCCTTTCCGCCAAAGCCCTTGCGCGATTACCCATTTCTGCAAGTTCTTCAATATTCCAGGACGAAGGCCAGCCGCAATAGCCGACTCCCTCATCTTTCACCAGCCTGTCAATCTCACTTCCCTCAGGTCCCAGGAACATTACAGGACGGCCTGCCGCCAATATATTGTAAGTCTTTGAAGGCACACCCAATCCGTACATCCCTTCCTGCAACGTCACAATGGCGATATGGCAATCTGCCAGCACTTCATTCTGCTGACTTCTGAAATACGGTCCGTGGAAGAACACATTCGGACGCCCCAGACTTTTCAAAGCCTCTTCCATCGAGCCTGTGCCATAAATATGCAGTTCAACGTCTGACGGCAATTTCTCTATCACATTGTCCAGTGCCTGCACACGCCCAATGTTTCCTGCATATTCCAGACGAATCTTTCCCTCTGGCATCAGTTGGGGCTTGATTCCCTCAATATCCGCCCAGTTCTCAATGACCGTCACTTTGGTCGAAGGAGCCTTTCCACTAAGAACCTCAGCCATATCTCTACCAATTGCTATCAATTGGTCTGCCCTGGAATAAGCCTTGTCGAACCCCTTCTTGAAGAATCCATACAAAGGCAGTTTCAATCCTGCCGGCTTTGTGTTCTCCGGGAACACATCGTGCACCAGCAGATTCAGTTCAAATCCCCTTCTCCTCTTCAAGCGACTCATCAGCAGTACCAGTGGAGCGGGATTCGTCACCATCAACACCTTGTCGCCACTCTTGATATGACGCTTTGCCAGACGTATGAGGCGGCTGCTCATCAGGATGAAGCTCAAGGCTTTGCCCTTTGTGGTATTCTTGTCCAAATCAGCCCCTTCTGCACGATATAGTTCTATTGATGGGTCAAGCCTGAACCGATTGTTCGGGTCTGGTTTCTTCCGCTTGTCGTATATCTCGGGGCCACAAATCACCTTTACCTTATACTTGCGGCAGAAGGCATTGGCTATCTCTCCGAGGATGTATGATGTTGATGTCTCGTCCGGGGGAAAGAGTTCGGTCACGAGCCAAAGTGTCTGGTTATTGTTCATAAGCTACGTTTTTTCTATAGCAGTTCGTTTCATATCTCTCGAATCCCATTTTCTGGTATAGTGCATTGGCGGCTTCCCGTTTCGGGTTGCTGGTCAGATGGATGCAATCCACTTTCATTCGTGATGCCTCGTCTAAAAGGTGCTGCATCAGTTTCGGTCCCAGTCCTTTGCCTCTCATCTTTGAGGAGACCACTACCGATTCTATCGTTGCATCCGTGCTGAATGGCTGATGGAAGATGCACAGGCTTGCGCAAGCGACTATTCTTCCCTCTTCGCGGGCTACATACAGGTGGCTGTTGGGGGCTGCCAGCAGCCGTTCTAAAGATTCCTTTGTGAAGACAATATTGCTGGATAGTTCCTGCATCAAGACAGAAAGGTCGCTGAAGTCTGAATCGGTATATGTCAGTAGTTCGTGCATTGTTAATTTGTTAAAATGTTAATTTGCTCAAACCTCCGCCTAATATCATCATAGCATTTTTCGTATGCTTTGAATCTTTCGCCAAGCGGATAGCATCGGCAGTGTAATATTGGAAATATAGATACTCGATCAGCCAACTCTTGGTTATTCGGCTTGAATACTTTCCCACATATTTTGAGAAATGCCTTACCCTTTCTGGGTTCATAATATGGTAGAACATTCACAACTCCTGTTTTCTTTGGAGTTGCATCTTCCATGAATTCCGAATCCTGCGATGTATAGAAACCGAGTTCCTGTAGCCAGTAGTTGACCTGTTGCGACATTGGGAAGACATACTGTATGGTCGGATTGTCTATCAATATCTGTTCTATATGCTTCACACCAGCTACCGCTTTATCCCTCGGAATATATACTGTTCCTTTCTTCGGTGGATGGTTCGGCAACTCTTCGTTGCATAAATTGGTAACATACACTTCATCATCTGAGAAAGCCTTACCTCCAGTCAAATCTCTGAGTTGCTGATAAGCCAAATCAGCAAAGCGTTTCTTTGACTTCCAAGCTTTATCCTTTTTATTGTCTGAAAAATGATAGTCTGCAAAGAGGGCATATTCAGCAATGGTTGATGAATTACGCAACCTTGGGTCATGACCTATAAGAAGGGCTATAGAAGCCTTTGATGGCATAAAATCTTGTGTACTCATAAATCCAACTTTTAGTTATCACTTATCTGCTTATATACTTTTACCCACAATGCTCCTCCATATCCCTATATTCGCCACCTCAAGGAACAGCGCCTTCTTCCACTCATCCAATATATTTTATGGATTGGGATTAACAACTAATAAATTTTCTGCTTCATATAACTCTTTTACAAGAGTAATAAGTCTTTCAGAAATATATACAAACTCCGTATCTTCTGCAGTTGGGCTAATCTTACAATACGAATTTTCCGAACCGCCATGGAATCGCCTATTTCGGAGAAAATATGCATAGGTAACACACAGAAGCAAAGTTACTTCCAAATCGTTTACTCCTCCAGGAACGGCCAACGCAGCTTGAATATTTCCCAACTTAGTTCGGATTTGAGCATCTTTAACAGGATTTGAAGGGTCAACAAATCGTGATGTAATATCACGACTTCCAAACAAACCTCCAAAGACCTGCTTTAGCCTATCATCCTGAAGATTTGTCATTATTAATTCCAGCAAGCCAAAATATTTACGGTCTATTTGTGCTTTAACCCATTTCTTCCATCGATAAGATCTTATCATTGTGGAAGTCATTGTATTTGAAATCGCAATTGACTCGGTAAAAGAAGCTTGATTTGCTCGTATCTGCTGTTTAATATAATTATGATTATCACATTCCTGTTTCTTTCGCCCATAAAAGGTGTATAAAGTATTAAAAGCAGTCCATGCACGTTCAAATTTAATCTGTGGAACCGACGAACTGATAGCTTCAAGCCAATAGGAAAGCGATATTCGTAAAGCATTTCCTTTATCATCAAGACCAAACCAGTTTGCAGATGGCATTATCACATACATCGGATTTCTAGCAATTGTGGTCTTGAAAATTTGAGGAGTATTACTTTTATTAGTTTTAAAAGTATAGTTTTTAGTAGGATTCGGACAAGTTGCAGATATAGTAATACGATTAATCTTAGGGAAGTTAGTGCAATTTGCATAGTATAGCATTATTGCCCTTTCAATAGTATGATGAATATAAATATTGGGGTTATATAATATATCAGTTGCTAAATAATAATCCTTTCGCTCAGCAATTATTTTAATTACTTTTTTAAAAAAGGAAACACGGTCGTTCCTTATTATAGCTCCAGACTTATGGTAAGCCAGGCCCTGAATCCCCAAAGGATTAACACATTGACCTTTATTGAAAGAGACCTCTATCCGATACTGATATTTTGTAGCCATAACTAATCAAAACAGATGTTGCCAATCTCAATATTGTAACTGGTCTCCGTAAAACGCATTTCATAATCTTGCTCAGTTATTCTTGCCCGACATGATTTGCCATTTTGAGATATCTTAAATAATATCTCTGGCTTGTAACAGCCATAATGTACGTAATCCATCAACTCTTTATAGCATATACCGTAAGGCCCTGTGATAATATCAACATCAATCTGACTGTCTGAACGCCAGTCGTCGAAACGGTCTTTGCAATAATCAAGTACAGAATCACGAAACTCCTTATGTATCTGAATTGCATTATACATATCATCTGCCAATAGTACAAGCAATTCTGTAAGGTAGTTATTATAACGACATACATTGTAGCCCACCAGGAGATCTACGTATGCTTTTCTATCAGATAATTTATACCGAAACCCGATTCCTTTCAGTTGGTCTATAGTCAAAATAGTGCCACTAATATCACAATAAGGCTCAAACGAATTTTCACTCTCCTTTTTGGGTGGTATTATTACATTTGATATGTCTATTCCAAATAAATCAGACAAGGTATTCAAGCCCAATACCGGATAGATAATATTACCTTGAGAATATATGTGCCATTTATTCTCATAATGAGAGGCTATGTATAAGAGGTATCTGTTTTGATAGTCCTCAGTCAAATTTGATTTTATCATATTGGTTTCTATTTTGCCATTTGTGTAATTGTATATCTCGCCATGACAGCCTTGGTTTGTTGAGTAGCCTAATGCGTCTTCATCCCAAGTCCCAGAGCAATATATGTTTATTTAAGTATATCCTTTGTCAGCTTTTCAAAGCATCGCCCTTCACGTCTTAAATGCTTTAAGGCGAAGATATCCTCTTGAACTTGTACTGGACTATACCCCAATATTTTTGCAATTTTTCTGATATTACTTTCCGGATACAATCTTTTCAGGCGGTTAAGTCTTATTGCCTCCGACTTATGGAACTCATATCTTTCTCTAAGGTGAAAGAATTTGACATATTCATCATAAGGTTTTGTGGTACGGAAGTGGATATATTGTTCTCCAAGCAAATCATCATTCACAGGCAAGGGTCTCAATCGTATAGTAATATTGTTATCAAAATCTGAATCTACCGAAGTCGGTGAATAATATTTATAGTATGCAATAGTCGAAGAAGGCAACTTGTCTAACTTGATACGTGAGTTACAGACTTGACACGAAGGAACAAAGTTATAAAGCGACAATCCCACACACGGGCAAACACTTTTGGGCAGGAAGTGGTCCAAATCGAACTGTCGAAGATCTTTTTTTGTTGCATTATCACGAACAGAATATACATTCACATAAGACATTTCGCAATAATAACAACACGTGATTTTTAGGATGCCTGCATTCTTAATAAAGAAATCTGCAATTTGATCATCGTAATGATTAGAGTAGCGAAAAACCTCATCTAACTCTGATAGAATTGGGTTCCGCCTTCTTTTATCTTTCGGATCTTCTGGGGTATAGTTAAGTTTCAGAAAACGCTCATACACATCTGTCAACTTTCCAAAATCCACCAATAGGAGATCTTTGACACTTTCGCTGATTGTATTATGCGGATCATATTTGGTTTTCCAATCTTCCCATCTACTCTGTAATCCTTTTTTCGTGACATTACCATTATTATCAACCACATCAGGTATATCATTCTTAAATATATCAGAATATTCACTTTCCAGCTTTT
>JAZUIX010000240.1:0-4818 GCA_045642445.1 Bacteroidales bacterium
ATCAGACGATGATAAACTACATCGACGCCGACAACAAGGAGTTCTCCGTGGGCAGGTTCGACCTCATCATCATAGACGAGGCACACCGTAGCGTGTTTGGCAAATATGGGGCGATATTCAACTACTACGACAGTATGCTGGTGGGACTGACCGCAACGCCACGAGAGGATGTGGAAAAGAGCACCTACGAGCTGCTGGGATTGGAAGACGGATATCCCAACTATGAATACAATCTGCACGATGCCGTACAGGACGGCTATCTGGTGCCCTACACTGCGTTCAAGAAGGGAACTCTGATTCTGAAAGAGGGCATCAAATACGACAACCTGAGCCAGCAGGAGAAGGAACAGATAGAAAAGATCTGGGAGTATGAGAAGTTGGAGAAGGCCATTCAAGGCGATGACCGCAAGGGCAGAGACATCGAAAGCAAGGAGATATTCACCTACATCTTCAACACCGACACCATCGACAAGGTGCTGCAAGACCTGATGAGCCACGGCCTGACCGTTCAGGGCGGCGAGCGAATCGGCAAGACCATCATCTTTGCCTACAACCACCAACACGCAGAGCTCATCGTGAAACGGTTCGAATTTCTGTTCCCTGAGTACGGCAGTGGCTTCTGTGTGCTTATCGACAACTATGTGAACTACGCCCAAGACCTCATTGACAAAATGGAGAAAAGGGACTGCAATCCTCAGATAGCCGTGAGCGTGGATATGCTCGATACGGGTATCGACATTCCTGATGTGCTGAACCTCGTGTTTTTCAAGATAGTGAAGAGCAAGATTAAGTTTTGGCAGATGATAGGCCGAGGCACACGTCTGAGCGAGAACATCTTTGGATTAGGCAAGGACAAGGAGCGTTTTTACATCTTCGATTGGTGCAGGAACTTTGAGTACTTTGGCACGAATCCCGACGGGCAAGAAGCAAAACCCACGCAATCGCTTACGGAGCGTCTGTTCTGTGTCCGTGCCGACTTGGCCTTTGAACTCCAACACACTAAGCATCAAGCCATCCCGTTTGACAAGCAGTTGCACGACGACTTGAAAGCCCTGATGATGGAACAAGTGAAGATGTTAAACGACAACCATATCTCGGTCAGAGAACAGTGGGCAAACGTGTCAAGAATGAAGCATCCTGAAAATTGGGTGTACCTGTCCTTGGTTGACGTGGAAATGCTAAAACAGGATATCTCGCCACTGCTGACCAAGAATCAGACCGATGAAGGTGCCAAGAGGTTCGACCTCTTAGTGCTCACAGTGGAACTTTCTCAAGTAAGTGAAGTTGTAAAGGGAACAAAGAGCATCAAGAACATCATCACCATTGCCCAAGCCCTATCCGAGAAAGCCACTATTCCGCAGGTACAGGCCAAAATGGAGACCATCAATATGGTGTTGAGCGATGTGTTTTGGGAGAATCTCACACTCGAAGGGTTGGAGAGGGTCAGGACGGAACTTAGGGAGTTGGTGAAATTCGTGTTCGGTCAAGGTGGCAAGACCTTTGAAGTGGATATTGAAGACACCATCACCGACTATGGTGTGGCGGAAGAGATGACCACTTTCACCACTTATCGACAAAGGGTGTTGGATTACCTTGCCGAGAACCGCAACCTCCCCGTGCTCCAAAAGATACTTTATATCGAGCCATTGACAGAGGCCGATATAATAGAATTGGAACGCATCCTGTGGAGCGAACTCGGCACCAAGGACGAATACCACCACTACACGCAAAATATGGTATGTGGAGACTATGTGGCAGCCTTTATCCGTTCAATTATCGGTATAGACCGTGCTGTGGCATTGAAAATGTTCACTCAATTCATCAGCGACAACAACCTAAACTCGCAGCAGGAAGAATACTTAAAAACCATCATCAACTATGTATGCGAAAACGGGGATATCAAGGTAGACACCCTAATCAACGACAGTCCTTTCAACGACTATGACCTGATTGATATATGGGGTGTAAATGCACAATGTATCAGCAAGTATATCGAGCGACTGCACACGGCTATTACGGCATAATACAAAAGCTAAGATATCTGTAAAACAAAACAATTGCTACTTGGCATTTTCCTCTTCGAATGCTTTCACTCGGTCTTGGAAACGGAGGTTGGCTCGGGCCAGGGCATCGTCGGCGTTGATGCCTCGATCATGGGCCCAATGCACCAGATTGAAAAGCAAATCGCCAAAAGCATCTTCGTCCATATCTTCATGCACTCGGCAGTCATTCTCGGGCATCTGATACCCTATGCCTGCCGCTTTTTCCTGCATCCTTACCGCTTTCACCAGTGGGGGCAGACTTGCGGGCACCCCTTCGAGCACCGATTTACGCCCTTCGTGCATCTTCAATTGCTCCCAACTCTCGCCGTCGTAGGCTTCCTTTTGATAGATAAATGGGTGGCGGGCAACCAACTTGTCGCTAATGGCTGTGAGCACATCCTCAAGGCTGAAACGACCCTCATCTTCGGCTATTTTGGAGTAGAACATCAGGTGCATGAACAGGTCGCCCAGCTCTTTCTTTAGCTCCACATTGCTCTCTTGTCCGCTTTGTGTTGCGGTGCAATGCAATATGGCCTCGCTCAGCTCGTAAGTCTCTTCAATGGTAAGGTATCGCAAACTCTCCAACGTCTGCACTTTGTCCCATGGACATTCCTTGCGAAGGGTGTCCAATATATCGCTCAATCGCTGAAAAGCGTCGTGAGTAGTTTGTCCTATCATAATCTGCGCACCTCCTCCACTCCGTCAAGTTCTTTCAGATTTTTAAGCAGCAGGTTCAAGTTGTCGAGGTCGAGCACATAGAGCATGATGATGCCTCGCACAACACCTTCGACGGCTTCCAGCGTGATGGCACGCATATTGAGATTCATCTGTTCGGAAACGATGCGGGTGATTTCCTGCAAAAGTCCTTGACGGTCGACAGCCGTGAAGGCAATACCCGACATGAGAGCCACATGCTCGCCAGGACGCCAGCGGGCACGGACAATATGGTTCTCGTGGCGGGCCATTTCATCAATGGCCACCTTGCAGTTGGTACGGTGCACCATAATCTTGCCATCGGAGACAATGCCCACCACATGGTCACCCTGCACAGGATTGCAGCAGGAGGCTGGCTCGGTGGGAAAATTCTCGTATTCCTCGTCCAACACGATGCTGTTCTTTCGATCAGGGTTTACCTCCTTGATGCTGTGAATGGTGGTGCTTGTAGCATCAAAGATTTTTTTATAGGGTTCCAGAAAGTAGAGATTATGTGCCCCGCTGGTGCGTATGCCGCTCTTCGACTTGCTGAAACATGCCGCCACATCGGCTTTGGTGATTTTCTCCACAGCCACCTGATAGTACAAGTCGATTTCGCTGGCAATATCCAGATGCGATTTCAGTTTGCCGATATTGGCCACAGAATTCTGCATCCCAATCTGCTTGAGAATCTCTTGTAGTTTGCGCTCGCCTTGCTCTCTATACACTTTGCGTTGGTCGCGCAGATAGTCTTTCAAAGCCTCTTTGGCACGAGTTGTCTGAACATTGTCCAACCACTCGTCCTGCGGCAGAGCCTTGCGGCTGGTCAGAATCTGCACCTGTTCGCCGGCATGAAGTCTGTAGCTTACAGGTTCCAGCTTGGCATTCACCTTGGCACCTATACAGTGCAGGCCCAAATCGGAATGAATGGCGAAAGCGAAATCCAGCACCGAGGATCGGGCTGGCAGTTTTATCGTGTCGCCCTTAGGGGTAAACACATATATCTCGTTAATATATAAGGCCGCTTTAAATTCCTCTACAAGGTCGAGGGCGTTCTTCTCAGTGTTTTCGAGAGTGGTGCGAATCTGCTGGAGCCATTCCTCCATCGGGTTCGATTCAAAATGCTCATTAGGATGGGCCTCTTTGTAGAGGAAATGGGCCGCCATACCTTTTTCGGCTATCACATCCATGCGTTCCGAGCGTATCTGAATCTCCACCCAACGACCGATAGGGGTCATCACCGTGGTTTGCAACGACTCGTAACCGTTGCTCTTGGGCTCCGAAATCCAGTCGCGGAAACGGGTGGGATTGGGCTTGAATTTGGAAGAAATGAGGGCATACACCTTGAAGCACTCCTGTTTCTCCAGTTCGCGAGGCACGTCCAAGATGATGCGCATGGCATAAAGGTCATAGATCTCGTCAAACTGCACCCCTTTACGCTCCATCTTTTTGGCACAACTGTAAACCGACTTCACCCTCGTTTTGATGGTGTATTTGTAACCATTTTCGTCCAGCATACGGCGTATCTCTTTGGTGAGACACTCCTTCAACTGTTTCTCCACTCCGGGGGTCTTGTTTATGAGTGCAAGTATTTCGCTGTATTTCTTCGGATTGGTGTATTTCATCACCAACTCTTCCAACTCAGTTTTGATGCTATAAAGACCCAGACGGTGGGCCAGGGGGATATAGAGATACTGCGTCTCTGCCGATATGGCCAGTTTCTTGGTGTCCTTCATCGACTCCAAGGTACGCATATTGTGGAGTCGGTCGCTCAGTTTCAAAAAGATGACGTAGGCATCGTTGCACATCGACATCAGAATCTTGCGGTAGTTCTCGGCCTGCTTCGATTCGGATTGTTGTAGCACGATAACATCCTCTATCTTGGTAACGCCGTCCACTATCGTGGCCACACGGTCACCAAAGATGGTACGCAAGTCATCTTACGACGTATCGGTATCCTCTACTACATCGTGCAGCAAAGCGCATACTGCGGCAATGGGTCCCAACCCAATCTCCTTTACGGCAATAATGGCCACCTCCAACGGGTGGAAGATATAGGCTTCGCCCGATTTGCGACGGATGC
>JAZUIX010000241.1:0-5580 GCA_045642445.1 Bacteroidales bacterium
CCTACGCGGACCCAGTTGCGGTTGGTGAGCAGGGGTGAACCTGTGATGCCGAAGCCGAGGTCGGTGCTGCTGGTCGTATAGGTCGTTGTGGTGCGGCGGGCCAACACTCGGGGAGTGGCGGTGTAGTCAAACTCGTCCTTCACAGTGACAGTGGTGAGGTTTGTCTTGTCGAAAGTCAGGGCCAAAACATCCAAATAGAGGTCGATGTAGCAGTGGGGCGAAAGTTGCCAGCTGAGGCCAGGAATGATGGATGCACCGAATGAGTGACCATCTTGTTCGATATTGTAGGTGGTATCGATGGTGCTGTGCATCTCCAGGTTGGACCATTCAACATAGTCGTGTCTCAGAGGCTTGTTGGCCTTGGTGAAATAGCCGCTGAGTTCGGCAAAGAAAGCCACATCGCCAAAGTTGATGAGCTCGTAGCGGGCATACGGGGCGATAGAGTAGCTTATCTGTTGCTGAACAAACCATCCCTGAGGATTGTCGTGTTCAGGGTAGTGGGCGTAAACGTCGTACTGATACTGGCTCGGGTTGTTGACAAAGAACTCATCGGGGGTCTGGCCGCCATTGGCGCGGCTCCACGAAATGCGGGCCGAGATACCGATCTGCAAACGTCCGAACTGGTAGCCGAACTTGAAACCGCCCGTAACGTTGAGCATGTTGTCCATCGTGTCGAAAACGGTGGGGATGGTATAGCTGGTATCAGTCATCGTTGGGGTGAAACCGAGGAAGGTGGCATCCGCGGTGCTGCTGCCATTGGAGTAGTAACCTCCAATGTTGGCACTTACCAAAAACTGCGCATTAGCGACAGTTGTGAAAGCCAACAGGGATATAATGATAAATAATCTCTTCATGATTCAGAAGGCTTAGAAGGTGAAGTTAAAACCAACGCGAACCCAGTTGTTCTGACCCAGTTGAGTCAGCAGGGGCGAACCTGTGATGGCTCCGCCGAAAGAGGTCTCTTTCGTGGTCGAAGTGGTGGCAGTGGTCTCGGTGAGGAGGATGGTTTCGCCGCTGATACTGGCCATGCGGAATGAATACGAGTTGTCCAAACGAATGGTGGTAGTGGAGGTGTAGGCCAATGACAGGAAGTCGAGGTACAGGTCGATGCCGCAATGTTTGCTGAGCTGCCAGCTGAGGCCGGGAACGACGCGGACACCGATGCTGGTGGAATTCATTGGGCGCACAAAGGTGGAGTCCATAGACAAGGTGAAGGCGCTCATGAGGTTGATATTGTCAATGTGGGCCGATATGGTCGGGTCCATCGTCATGTTGAAAAAACCATTCAACTCGGCAAAGAGCGAAACATCGCCCGCCTGAATCACATCGTAGCGCACATACGGGGCGATGGTGATGGAGCTGCCCTTGGTGGACATGTGGCCCATGGTTGTCATGCCAGGGATTTGGTCAGCGGGGTACGGGATGATGGTCTTATCGAGCGTTTCGGTCTCAATCGAATAGGTATTGTAGCTTCCTGCAAGGCCGAACTGCCATCTGCCCATTTTGTAACCAACTTTCACACCGCCGGAGAACGAAGAGGTCTTGTCCAGCGGGACATCTTTGGTAAATGACGAATCGCCCACCACGCTGATTCGTGTGACGATATTGGTGTTTCCAGAACTCATGCTTCCGCCAATGTTGGCACTAATTACAAGCTGTGCGTTGGCGGTAAAGGCAAATGCTACCAAAGCCAAGGAGAAAAGTATCTTTTTCATTTATAGTATGTTGTTGTTTCTGTTTATAATGTTTCTATAGGTTCAATGCCTGTGCTTTTGGCAAAGGTTTGAACATGCAAAAATACAACTTTTTTTTGAATTACCTATAATTTTGTATCTATTTTTTATTATACACGTGCAAAAGATGTTTTTCTTTATGATCTTCAATGGTCAATATACACCTCTCGACCCTTGGCACTTTGATATGTTCTTTATTGTCTTCAGAAGACGACTTTGGAGGCATAGAAACATGCTTCGGCGTGCCATAGCTCTTTTCCGCTGGGGGCAAAGCAGTAGAGGTCGCCGTTCATGCCGTAGGCGCTGTTGCAAATGTAGATATTGCCTGTCGATGGGTCGATATTGATGCCGTAGGCGTTGCTGAGGGTGTTGCTGTGGCTTTCGAGTATCGGACTGCATGATAAGGTGTTGATGTCCATTTTGTAGAAACTGGTTGTGGTATTCCAGTTTTCATCGTATGCTGTAGCATAGAGGTAGGTGTAGCCGTTGCAGACATCAAAATTGGTGGCGTTGATGGGGAGCGTTTCCTGGTTGTCGTTGCTGAGGTCGAGAACGATGGCTTGGGCGGGATTGGCACCATAATCGCCCGAGCAAGCTACGATGCAGCGATGGCTGTCCAAGGCTTTGATTTTGCCAGGATTGGTGCCGACTTGTATTTTACGGCTCTCGGTAAATGATGCGATGTCGACCACCGAAAGGGTGTTGTCGTAGACGGATTGACCATCGTTGTCGTATTGCCAGCAGTTGCAAACCACTATATCGTTGCCGAGGATGCAGAGTTGTTCGGGCTGCATACCGCTGAGGCGGCAGGTGGCCTCGATGCTGAGTGATGCGGTGTCGATGCGAACAATGCTTTTGTCGTAGCAGGAGACGTATACCTTTCCATCGTGAGCCGCCAGGTATCGAGGGCCGCGGTTGCCCATATCGATTTGTTTGATGCTCTTGCCTGTGATGGGGTCAATAACTTCGAGTTTCCCCGATTGGTAGACGGTGGCATACAGTTTGTTGCCATAATGAATCAGATCTTGTGCCACATCGCCGAGGCCTCTCCCGTTTTGTGATGAGAACCAATTGGTTCGAAGAGTTCCTTCGGCGAGGTTTACCAAACTGATTTCTGCATCGTTGCCACCCCAGTTGCCTTCATTGAGCAGGAAGGCTGTGGAGGAAGGATTTGCAGGGGGATTGGTGGGTTCGTTGGTAGTCGGTTCTTTTTTGCAACCGCTAAAAATGAGCATGGTACATGCTGCCAAAATAATTATTTGCCTTTTCATATTGGTGTGAATTTATAATTTGCAAGTGAGTGAAATTCGGTAGTTGCGACCCATCATGGGGTAGTTGCGCACTACTTCGTATTGCACATCGAAGATGTTGAATACTTGTGCTTTCAACTCCAAGGTGCAATGCTTGAGGTCGAATGCTCGACCGAGGGAGAGGTTTTGGTCGACATAACCATTCAGTCGGTTAGTGGGGGTGTTCTGCTGTATGGAGTAGCGTCCGCCCACAAGCATCACCGTGTAATCTATGTCGACCCACGGGGTGGAGGCGGAGAGGGCTATATTGCCGCTGTGGCGAGGTGTGTAGGGTATCTGGTGCCCATAGGTTTTGCTGGCAGGGTCGGTGCAATCGACGGCCCTCTGAAAACTATATCCCACACAGAGACGGAGGTTGAAATGCTTTGGAAGGGTGTTGTAGAGGCTCCCTTCGCCACGAATGTCGAGGCCGATGATTTCCACTTGGCCGAGGTTGGCCATCGACCAGAGGAACATGTTTTGAGTGGGGACGGCAATGATTTTGTCGCTCACGCGGTTATAGTACAGGTCGGCTGTGGCGTTGAGGTGGGCTTGGAGGGTTTCGTTTAGTGCGAAAGAGTGGCCGTGGTAACTCACGCCGAGGTTGTTCTGCAGCGCTTTTTCGGGTTGAAGACTCCTCCCGACGGTGAAATAGTACAGCTCGTTAAAGTTGGGCACACGATATGTCTCTTTGAAAAAGTATCGCAGGGTCAGCACATTGCGTGTCCACGAGATGCCCGCGTAGGGCGAAAGACGGGTGTAAGGCTTTGAGGTGAGGGAGGCTTCATAGTCGCGAATAAAGGTGCCCAAAAGATGAGCGTCGAGGTCTAAACCATTGAGCCACTCAATATTCTGTGGGCGATATTTTGCGGCCAGCACACCCAAAGCGGCGAAACGCTGCACCTCGTTGTGCTGGTTGAGGTTGCTGAGAAGTTGGCTCAAGGCTTCGTCGGCTGAGAACGAGAGGGTAAGTTGGTCATCGTTGTGGGTTGTTCCGCTATGAAAACGCACAGCTTGAGAGAGATAGCCCTCGCGTTGCTGATATTCGTTGTGAAGGACGCCTGTGGGGGTTCGTGCCGAGGTGTCCTCGTATATGTCGTTCGAAATCTGGTATTTGCCCAATAATTGCATATCCCAGTGATTGCCTTGGCGTTTGTAGCGTGCTTGGGCGAAGAAGAGTTGCTCCTCGCTGTGCTCGGAGGCCTTGGCCGAATAAAATATCACGGGTCCTGGCAGGGCGTGGTAGCCGCTCATGAAGTGCGATTTCACATGCAGAAGGCTGCGGTGGTCGATTTGGTAGAAGAAGTTCATATCGGCCGTACCCAGCCACATCTGCGAGTTCCGGCGTCTCTCGAGCGAGGTGCTGTCAGAATGGCTGGCCGTATAATATAATGTAAAGGGGTAATCCCCGTTGCAGCGGGTGTAGTTGCCAAAGAAAGTAATCGAGGCTTTTCGCCCGAGGCGTTGCTCGTAGTTGAGGGTGGGGGCGAGGTAGCCGAAAGAGCCCCCCTCGGCACGGAGTTCGAGGTTCAGCGGGAGGACGTCGAACTCGGGTTGGCGAGTCTCCATATTGATGATGCTTCCTGCAGCGAGGGCTCGGGCCGATTGCAAAGTGTTGCTATGCTGTCCGTTGGCCATGGTGACGTAGGCCGAGTTGCCCAAAGAGTAACGTCCGAGGTCTACCTGTCCGTTTTGGCAGTCGCTCACAGCCACCCCGTCGATAGTCAGGGTGCTGAATTGGCTTCCCAAACCTCGCACCGAGACGGTCTTGATACCCCCTATGCCTCCATAGTCCTTGAGGGTGATGCCGCTCATAGTGCGCACGGCATCACTTAGTTGCGGATGATCTTTGGCCACCACGACCTGTGTGGGGTTCTGCACAAATTTGACATCGGGAGGGGTGTTTTTGTCTTGGATGCTCACCTCGGGCAGGTTGACAGCACGATGCGAAGTGTCGTCTTGGGCTTTGCCTTTGGGCGAAACCAGCAACAAACAAACTGATATAAGGACAATTAGTCTTTTTTGTTTCATAAATTTACTTCCCTTTCCTCGAGGGCGGTTAAATTACGGTTTGGCAGGTCTTCTGACTTTGCCTCTCGGGGTCTTCGCCTTCCCATGTTGCTGTGGCGCAGCACAGTGGCTAATTTGAGACCTCGATGGTCGAGGCTTACAGCAGCGGGACTGTCCCAGAATCGCACTGGGTTCCCTTTTGACACCTTCGTGGTGACCAAATCGGCTGCAAAATTACAACTTTTTTCTGACATGTAAGAAAAAATCTTTTCTCTTGTTCTGGAAAACCCTACACCCTCAGGCCCCAAAGGTGTGTTCGCATTAGAAAAATACAAGGCAATAGCCCCATCCCTATAAATATCCCTATATTCAAACCCCTTTCCGCCCTCACAACTCCACCCGCGAATAGTGTTAAGGTGGGTTCTATAAATTCAACGTATGAAGATAATGAAAAATAAAATACTTTTCTGCGATTTCGGGCGTTTTCCGGCATCTTGCTGTTTATCACTCGGTCACGTAGCCCGCTACGCTTCCTCGTTCTGCACAGC
>JAZUIX010000242.1:0-9031 GCA_045642445.1 Bacteroidales bacterium
GATTTTTTAAGACGGTCTTAAATAATAAATTTCATATTTTGAAACAACGAATTTCATCTTGAAACAACGAATTTCACAAATTTCACAAAAAAAATTCTCATTCGTGTAATTTGTCGTTCCAACAAATATACAAATCTCACAAACATAGTTCGTTGAATTCGTGTAATTCGTTGTTTCAATAAATCTTGTCGCATGTAATTCGTTGTTTCAATAAATTTGTTTCATTTGAGTTGTTTGTTGTTTCAATAAATCTGTCTCGTTCGTGTGATTTTGGTGTTTTCTGACAAATTCTTGAGAATATCATTATTTTTTATATAATAGATTGAAAAAAATGTGTAAATTTGCAAATTCGTTTAATATGCTAAAAAACTATTGATATTACAGATTAACAAACTGATATGAACAAGAAATCAATCATCGGACTTGTACTAATTTTTGCTATTTTCGTTGGTTACATGTGGTGGATTGCGCCTTCGGAGGAGGAAATCGCCGAACAACGCCGCATCCGCGACTCGATAATGTTGGCCGAGGCCGAGAGCCAGGCCTACGCCGACAGCGTGGCTGCCGTGCAGAGCCATTTGGACAGCCTTGCCAACGCGGGCGACACCTCTGCCATGCGTCAGCTGCAGATTACCAAACGTGGCGACATGGGCGCTTTCAACGCCAGCGCCTATGGCGACTCTATCAACCTCGTGGTCAAGAACGAGGTGATGAGTGTGGACATCTCCAATATGGGTGCCCAGGTGCGCGAGGTGGTGCTGAACAAGTACACCACTTTCGACAAACGCCCCCTGCAGCTCATCTCTCCCGCCGACGATAATATGAACCTCGTCTTCTCCACCGAGGACAGCCGCGTCATCAACACCCGCGACCTCGTCTTCGTCCCCTATCAGGAGAAGGACGGCCAGCTGGTGCCTATCACAGCCAGCAACACTTACGAGTTGACCGCCGAGGACAGCGTGGCTTTCCGCCTTCGCGCCTATATCGGCGACAGCACCGGCGTGAACAAGGACCGCTACCTTGAGTTCTACTACGCTTTTAAGGGCGATGAGTACGATGTTGATTTCGACATCAGTTTCCACGGTCTCAACGACGTGGTGCGCAGCTCCAATTACCTCGACTTTGAGTGGCACAACCGCATGAACCGCCAGGAGAAGGTGGATGCCAGCACCCGCGGAAGCAACAACCGCAACAAGGACCCCGAAAAGTTCTATTCGAGCATCTATTACCGCTCCGCCAAGGGCGATGTCGACCAGCTGAATCGTGGCCGCGATGGTCAGAAACAGGTCAAGACCCGCGTGGAGTGGGTGGCTTTCAAACAGCAGTATTTCGCCGCCGTGCTCATGTCGGACAGCACTTTTGAGAATGCCGACCTCAACCAGGTTGCCGAAAAGAGCAACGACCCGCACTACCTCTGCGATATGAGTAGCGTCATCGGCCTCACCTACGACAACGAAAGCGACTGCACGGTGGGCATGGGCTTCTATTTCGGCCCCACCAAATACAAGGACCTCCGCGCCATGCACCACGGCTTTGAAAAGATGCTGCCCCTGGGTTGGTGGATCTTCTCGCGTTTCGTGAGCCGCTACATCATCATCCCCACCTTCAACTTCCTCGAAGGCTTTGGCTGGAACTATGGTATCATCATCATCGTCTTCACCTTCTTGCTGCGTTTGGTGCTGTTCCCCTTGACCTTTAAGTCGTACCAGGGTTCGGCTATCATGCGCATCCTCAAACCCGAGATGGATGCCCTCAACAAAAAATATCCCAACCCCGATCAGGCTTTGCAGAAACAGCAGGAGATGACCAAAATCCAGAAGAAGGCCGGCTACAGCCCCATGGCGGGATGCTTGCCGATATTGCTGCAGATGCCCATCCTCACGGCCATGTTCATGTTCTACCCCGTATCGATCGAGCTTCGCCAAAAGTCCTTCCTCTGGTGCCAGGACCTCTCCACCTACGACAGCATCCTTGACTTCGGCTTCAACATCCCCCTCTACGGCGACCATGTCTCGCTCTTCTGCCTTCTGATGTTCGGTATGCAGTTCTTCTACACTTGGTACTCCATGAAGAGCACCCAGGGACAGGCCAATATGCCTGGCATGAAGTTCATGATGTATTTTATGCCGTTCATGATGTTGTTTATGTTCAACAGCATGTCTGCCGGTTTGAACCTCTACTATTTCTTCTCCTTGAGCCTGACCATGCTCCAGATGATTCTCATCCGCAAGTTCACCAGCGAGAAGAAGGTGCGTGCCCGCATGGCCGCCTACGACCTCAAACACAAGAACCAACCTACCAAGAAGAGCAATTTCCAAAAACGTTTGGAAGAATTGCAGAAACAAACCGAGGCCATGCAGAAACAACAACAAAGAAGATAATAATTAATAAACTAAAAATAACAAATAACAAATCATGTTAGTAGCTATCATTGCCACATTTATTGTCGGATATGCCTGCATTGCGCTTGAACATCCGCTGAAAATTAATAAAACTGCCACAGCTCTGCTTCTCGGCGTGTTGCTGTGGACTCTCTACGCCTTCGCCCACGTACAGTTTGCCGGCCTTATCCCCGAAGGATCGACTTGGACCAGCGAGCTGACGCACCATCTGGGTTCCACCGCCGAGATTGTGTTCTTCCTCTTGGGTGCTATGACCATCGTCACCCTCGTCGACGAGTATCAGGGTTTCCGCATCATCACCGACCTCATCAAGACCCGCAACAAGAAGAAACTGCTCTGGACTTTGAGCATCATCACTTTCTTCCTCTCGGCTGTGCTCGACAATATGACCACCGCCATCGTGATGTGCGCCTTGCTCCGCAAACTTATCAGCGACCAGAAAGAACGCTGGCTCTTTGCCGGCATGGTCATCCTGGCTGCTAATGCTGGTGGCGCTTGGAGCCCCATCGGCGATGTTACCACTATCATGCTGTGGATCGGCGGACAAGTGACCACGGTGAACATTATGGTGAAGACCTTGGTGGCTTCGTTGGTGTGCCTCGTGGTGCCCTGCATGTTGCTTGGTTTCACACTGAAAGGCGATGTCGAGATTCCTCAGCAGGAGGCGGAAGGCATCCAGATTGAGAAACGCTTCCAGCACCTCATCTTCTTCGTCGGCATCGGCGCATTGGTGTTTGTCCCCATCTTTAAGACCATCACCCATCTGCCTCCCTACCTCGGTATGCTCTTCGGCCTCTCGGTGTTGTGGATTCTCACCGAATTGCTCAGCCATAAGTATTCCAAAGAGAATTTCAAACTGCCTACGGCAATGAACACCCTCCAGCATATCGATACTCCCAGCATCCTCTTCTTCCTCGGCATCCTCATGGCCGTGGCATGTTTGGAGACCTGCGGTGCCCTCGGCATGTTGGCCACCGGCCTCAACAATACATTTATTGATATGAAGGTGGGCAACGAGAGTGTCGGCTTCTTCCTTATCGACATCATCATCGGTTTCCTCTCTTCGATTATCGACAATGTGCCTCTGGTGGCTGCCTCGATGGGCATGTACCCCTTGGGCGGCGAAGAGGTGCTCTTCAATGTCAACCATCCCTTCTGGGAGTTCTTGGCCTACTGTGCCGGTACGGGCGGAAGCCTGCTCATTATCGGTTCGGCAGCTGGTGTGGCCGTGATGGGTATGGAAAAAATCGATTTTATTTGGTATCTCAAGAAAATCAGCCCCCTTGCATTGGCCGGTTATCTGGCTGGTGCCATCGTGTTCATACTGATGGACGTGACTTTGTTTGAAAAAATAGCATGGCTTCGAGACTTAGCATAGCTTTCAACCGTTGGAAACAGCGTTCTACGGGACGCAAGATTTTCAACATCATCGTCGCCCTTTTCGCCCTGGCGGGGTTTGCCATTATTGGTGCCTGGGCTTTTTACCAACTCGGTTTCACCAAAAACCGTGGGGCCGTCGACCATAACTACCGCTATATGTTGTCGGTCGACGAAATGAAAAAGTTAGAGAGCCGAGAGATGACTGATCAGCAGATTCAGGCAAAATGGATGGAACAGTATGCCAAACTGATTGTGTTCAGCAAGTTCTATCCCGCCAATGCTCAGCTTATCACCAAAGCGGCTCAATACAGCCACGACCCCGAGATCGTGGACAAGATGATAGCTGCCTGCAGCATGTATATCACCGAGGAGAACCCCGAGTACACCAGGCTCCTCGCCGAGGTGGAAAAAGTGCTGCGTCGCCAGCCCCAGCAAGAGCAGGAGAACATCATCCCCTGGATGCAGGGGGTGGAATGGCCCGCTCTGAAAGAGGCCATCATCCACGACAAGGATCTCATCATCGAAGCGGGCAGGCTCACGGGTGTCGAACCCCGACTCATCGTGGGTTGCCTCATCGGCGAGCAGATCCGTCTCTTCAATTCCAAGCGTGAGACGTTTAAGAAGTACCTCGGCCCCGTGAAGGTGCTCAGTGTGCAGTCGCAATTCTCCTACGGTGTCAACGGTATCAAGATCTCTACCGCCAAGACCATCGAGGAGCACCTGAAAGATCCCACCTCGGAGTACTACATGGGTCCCCGCTACGAGCATCTGCTCGACTATACTGTAGAGGGCACCGCGCAGGACGACGAACGCTACAACCGCCTTGTCGACTATCGCAACCACCTCTATTCCTACCTCTATACTGCCTGTATCCTGCATCAAACTATGCTACAATGGAAACGTGCCGGCTACGACATCAGCAACCGCCCCGATGTGCTCTTCACCCTCTTCAATGTGGGTTTTGCCCAATCGGTGCCCAAAGCCAATCCCGTTTGTGGAGGTAGCCATATCAAAATCGGCGATAACACCTACACCTTTGGTGCCATCGGTTTTGATTTCTATTTCTCAGGCGAACTGGCCGACTATTTCCCCTTTTGGCGTGAGCATTTCATCCCTGGCGACAAGGAACTCACCGACGAGGAACTGGCCTACATCCAGGGCAGCGTGAGTGACTGCAAGCGTCCGCCCCGAGGCTGGGAATATTTTAAGAAGGACAGCACCGCCATCCAGCAGCCCGACAATTTTATCCCCTACACCATCGACGACGATGACGACGGTGGCCCCTTCACCAAGGTGATTCCGATGTAGTATATCCTTTTTCACAACTGCCAAACAACTGCCACCCAACTGCCAAATCTCGGCCCTTGAGTGGCAGTTGTGGCAGTTAATTGGCAGTTGTTTGGCAGTTAAATTAGAGGGTTGAATTTTTTATAAAAATTTGTATTATAGTGTTTTGTGTAAAAATTATATAGAAACTGCCAAGCGATTATAGGAAAATACACATATTGCAATATGTATTTTGGCAGTTGCAGTTAGTGCAAAGTTAGTGCAAGGTATTTTTGATAGGTGATTGTTTGAAAAAGTTGCCTGACGGCAAGAAATAAAGCCCTCTATCGAGGGGAAATAGTCGCCCCCTTCGGGGGAAATAGGGTTAAGGAAATATTTTGCTGACACGTTCACCTCGTTGTGGATAATCATTAATATTACGCAGATTATTATTGGATACTCACGTTGTAAACAATCTCCTTTTCTTGAGTGTCCCTTTCCCCATCTTTAACCCCTACACCTTCGACGATGATGACGACGGCGGCCCCTTCACCAAGGTGACCCCGATGTAGTATATCCTTTTCACAACTGCCAAACAACTGCCACCCAACTGCCAAATCTCGGCCCTTGAGTGGCAGTTGTGGCAGTTAATTGGCAGTTGTGGCAGTTAATTGGCAGTTGAATAGGTTAACCTGGATTTGATTATTAATTATTTGAAAATCATTTTAATAAATTTGAAAAGAAGGCGTAAAGAAATAAATAATGCTCAAATAAATATTAATTGTCATTATTTTTTCTTGCTCAATTGGAATAAAATGAGTAATTTTGCAGCCGTAATTGCAGAATTTAACAAACTATGTTAAGTTTTGCAAGTTTAAATGTAAAATATGTGCCGAATTGATACAAATGATTACATAGATTGGCTCAACCAAAGAGCCATGAGGGGAAATTCATTCTTTACAAAGGATGATATTAGGAATGCTTTTGCCAATACAACCGAAGGCACTTTGGCTGTTGCATTGAGCAGATTGGTCGATGCAGGTAGGATTTCGTCACCATGGCAGAATTTTTTTGTCATAGTACCGATTCAGTATAAGCTAAAGGGTGAGGTGCCTCCTTCTTACTATATTGACGAACTGATGCATTTCCTAGGCCGGAAATACTATGTTTCGCTCCTGACGGCTGCCAGTCTTCATGGAGCTGGACATCAGAGGGTAATGTCTTTCTTTGTTACAGTAGATGGGGCGGCATTAAGGAACTGTGTGAGGAGTGGTACAAAACTGCTCTTGTTCCAGAAAAAGGACATAGACTTGTGCTATACTAAGGAGGTGAGAACCGAGGGAGGATACATGAATGTTTCTTCACCCTTGATGACAGCTTTAGACCTTGTGCAAGATGAGCGTAAGGTGGGTGGCTTGAGTCGTGTGGCGGAAATAATTTATGAGCTTGCTGAGAAATTGGAACTGATCGAAGGTCAGTTGGATTTAATCCGACAGTATGGCAGTCCGATATTGCAACGGTTTGGTTATCTGCTTAGGGTACTGGAACTTGATGAAATGGAGAACAAGTGGTTTGACCTCTGTATGAAAATAGGCATTAAGTTTAAGTATGTCGCACTGAAGCCTTCGGTAGTGAATTATAAAGACGATGAGCGAGATAAGCGCTGGAAGATAATCATTAACCAAGAAATTGATATTGACGAAATATGATTAAGAAAGGTGTATAAGAGAGTGGAATGAGTTCGTTTCATGGAAAGACATGCTGATGGTGGAGCAGGACTTGATAATCTGTCGTGCCTTAGTGAGTATCTTCAGAGATGACTTCCTTAGGGAAAATTTGGCGTTCCGTGGAGGTACGGCTCTGCATAAACTTTTTCTTCAACCTCAGCCTCGATATAGTGAAGACATAGACCTTGTGCAAATTAAACCAGGGCCAATCAAGCCAATCATGTTTCGTCTGGGGGAGGTGCTGGATTGGTTGCCGAATCGTAATACTCAACAGAAGAAGCATAGTAACAAGTTGTTGTTTCGTATGGATTCAGAGATTCCGCCAATTCAGCAAATTCGTCTGAAGGTGGAGATCAATTGCTTTGAGCATTTTAATGTGTTGGGATTGCATGAAGTGCCGTTCAGGGTGGAGAATAGTTGGTTCACGGGTGAGTCGATGCTGAATACCTATCACTTGGAAGAATTGGTGGGAACAAAGGTTCGTGCGTTATACCAGCGGAAGAAAGGACGAGATTTGTTTGACCTCTATATGGCATTGAATGCACGAGAACTGGATGTTGATAAGGTATTGGTGTGTTACTATAAGTACATTGAGTTTGTGGTTGAGCGTGCTCCATCGTACAAAGAATTTGTCCAAAATCTGGAACAAAAGATGCAAGACGAGGAGTTTTTAGAGGATGTAACGCCTCTTCTCAGGCCAGAGGTAGTGTTCGATCCCAAGAAGGCTTATCAGCTGGTGTATGAGAAACTGATAGACAGGATGCCAGGAAAGAGGTGCAGGGATAGTGCAGAGTTAGTGCAGGGTTAGTGCAAGGCTTTTTTGATTCTGTGATTGTCATTATCGTGTCATTTCGATGTCATTAATGTGTCATTTCGATGTCATTAATGTCATCAGTTTGTCATTTCGTAAAAGACCGATAAAAATGTATTGTGTTGATATTGATGCGTGTATATTTTGCATCTTGAAGTTAATGACAAAAATGACACAAAAAACGAAGACGTATTGTGACATTAACAATTGGTGTCATTTTGCAATTTTGGGCAATATCTCAAAAGCATCTCCCTGTTGTCAACTCATTGTCGAGACAATCCAGAACGTAGCCAGCAGATTGGTAGTACAATCCGCTTTCTGCGTCTTGAAGGCGAGCGTATGTGTCAGAATTGTAGAATAGAAGCATTGCATCTTGCATTGGCATGTTGCGGTCTTCCATCAGAATGGACAGAATGTCGGCAGTCATGTCTTCTTGCATGGATTCTATTTGTGCGGGGGTTAGTCTCATAGTCTCGTAAGTTTGTCTAAAGCACGCTGAGTGCCGAAAAAGTATTGGAATGTGATGCCTTTGTAATAACGAAGTTCATCAATCAACTCGGGTATGGTACGGATCACTCCACGTTGGTAGCGACGCAACTGGAATGTTACGCTGTCGTCAGCAATAGGACCATACACAATGTCATAGTCATGAAAAGGCTGCGGGCCATGAAGGTCACGATTGGCAAGCACGAATTTTACCCATTCTTCTGAATAATCATCAAAAGTCAGTACTTTTAGTTCTCCAGAAGTCATCAATAACTCATCGAAAGAGAAAACATTGAGTATAGGCTCACCTTCTTGAGTCACCCGAACTCGTTGCTTTGCCAGATCAAGAGCTTGTCCTCTTTCGGCGGAGAGATAAAATCCCTTACCGAAATCCTTGAAAGGCTTGCAGAGGGTGATGTCTGGTTTCTCAATATGTACGTTTGATCCGTGATACAGTTCCATTATAGCCTTCCTCCATTGTTCCGGCAAACCTTGGCAAGAGAATCAACGCTGTCTTCAAACGAAAAGGTATGCAACACATTATAGAACTCCTCCAAGTGTTCAATACCCTTGAATCGTACAAGGTAGTTCAGTGCCTGTCGCTGATTGATGCCAAAACGAAGGGCAAACTCCGCAATCAGTGCCACGCAGTATTGTAGTTTAGTGTATTTTTCGCTTGACATAGGATAATACATAAATTTACGAGTGCAAAGATACAAATAAAATCTGACTTGGTGATTTTTTTTTGTTTACCTTTTTCTTTTTAGCTTTGATTTGACCAGCCTGAAGGCTGTAGAATTAAAAATGTAGAATTAAAAATTAAGGTGGGTTCTATAAATTGATTTCTTGGGATTTTGAGTTGGTTTTGGAACAGATTGCTGAGCATGAAGAAAGCCAGTGGCTTTCGATAGCGGTGCCGATAGGCAATGCCGACGCTCCAAGGAGGCATAGCGGAGAAT
>JAZUIX010000243.1:0-6770 GCA_045642445.1 Bacteroidales bacterium
ATTGCTGTGCAGAACGAGGAAGCGTAGCGGGCTACGTGACCGAGTGATAAACAGCAAGATGCCGGAAAACGCCCGAAATCGCAGAAAAGTATTTTATTTTTCATTATCTTCATACGTTGAATTTATAGAACCCACCTTAAAAGCATCTTGTTTGGAAAAATCGGGTCTGTAGCACTCTTGTGCACTTAATTCCTGAACCCAGCCTCGATGTAGGCCGATGTTGTAGAAATGATCCACCACTTCGTCGTATTCCGCAGCACTCAATGTGCGGCCCAAATCGTCAGGTAAGTCGGGTAGGGGAGGGAAGTATTGTGCCATAAGTGATACATGTAGATTGGTCGAAATGTCGGCAATTTCGTCGAGGACGGCCTTGCTGTTGGCCACTTGTCCCGGCAGTACTAAATGTCTCACAATTATGCCTCGATAGGCCATCTCGTTGTCGTCGGTGGGTAGGGCAGAACCTTTTTGATTGTACATCTCTTTGAGGGCTTTGAGCGCCATTTGTGGGTAATCTTCGGCATGGCTGTATCGGGCAGACAAATTGGTGTCCATGTATTTGAAGTCGGGAAGATAGATGTCGATGTAGGGAGCGAGTGTTTGAAGCGTTTCCACACGGTCGTAGCCGCCTGTGTTGTACACGATAGTGGGGTGAAGACCACGGGCGTGGAGCTCTTCAACAATGGCAGGAATGCTGTCGGCATAATGCGTGGGGCTAACAAAACCGACGATGTTCTCGGTCATAGGCAACACCTCGGCAATGCGATCTACGATTGCCTCCACACCTTGTATGGTGCTGTGTTGGGTGCGTTGAGAACTGATTTCGTGATTTTGACAATAAACACACTGCAAATTGCAATGGGCAAAAAAGACATTACAGATGCCTTTTTCTCCGCAAATAGGGGGCTCTTCGCCCCGATGCACACAAATTGTGGCCGCTTCGGGAATTGTACCGGCATTGCAAAAGCCGTGATTCTCAATTCGGTCAACGTTGCAACCTCTTGGACAATTCAAACATTTCATACTGCAAAAATACTAAAAAAAAGCATGGCATGGCATTAGAAACGAAAAAATATTTTAAAATAGCATGGCTGCGTCTGGAATATAACTTTGTGGAATACTAACAATTGAATGGTGCTTTGGACAACAAGAGTTGTGGCTTTGTGAAAAAAACTGCACCCAAATCTCCAAATAATCAGAATTTATTTGTATTTTTGCATTTATAAATTATGGATTTCTGAATGTAGAAATGATGGATTACAGTGACAAATATATTCGGTTTGATTGGGCGGTGAAGCGCATCCTTCGCGACAAAGCGAATTTTGGTGTGCTGGAAGGTTTAATGACCGTTCTGTTAGAGGAAGAGGTGAAAATTGTGGAAATATTGGAAAGCGAAAGCAATCAGAATGATTCGTCGGACAAGTTCAATCGGGTGGACATCATGGCAAAGAATGCCCGAGACGAATATATTATCATCGAAGTGCAGCAGAGACGAGAGGTCGACTATCTGGAAAGGATACTTTATGGTGTGGCGAAGACGATAACCGAGCATGTGGGATTGGGCGAGAAATACTCGCAAGTGAAGAAAGTTTATTCGGTCAACATCCTTTATTTCGACTTGGGCACAGGTTCGGATTATTTGTATCATGGACAAACCACTTTCACTGGAGTCCATAGCCATGACACCTTGATGCTCAGTGAAAAAGATGCCGCGACATTCATGTCGCGTTCACCAAAGAACATTTTCCCCGAATATTTCTTGATTCGAGTCAATGAGTTCAACAAAGTGGCGACAACTCCTTTGGAGGAGTGGATTGAATACATCAAAAGTGGTCACATCAACCCCGAAACAAAAGCCCCAGGACTGCAAGAGGCCCGCAAGAAGCTGACTTATATCACCATGTCGGCTAATGAGAAGCGGGCATACGAACGCCATCTTGAGAATATGAATATTCAGGATTCCGTTCTCTTGGCCTCAAAATTAGAAGGCTTGGCAGAAGGAAGAGAAGAAGGTCGAGCAGAAGGAAGAGAGGAAGGCCGAGCAGAAGGAATGGCCAAAGGAAAGGAAGAGACATCTTTGGAAATAGCACGTAACCTTAAAAAAATGGGAATGTCTGAAGAATCCATTATGGTCGCTACAGGTATTTCTTTAGAAGATATCCATAATTTGTAACAACTTTTTGAATAGGAACAAAACAAATAATATTATTGCATTATGACTATTAAGGATTTAGAACCGAAAGAGCTGTGGGGTAATTTTTATCACCTCACACGTTGCCCTCGTCCTTCCAAACACGAGGAAGTTGTACGTCAATTTCTTGTTGACTGGGCAAAGAAACATAAAATCGATTGCCGTGTCGATGCTGTTGGTAATGTCATTATGACCAAGCCTGCCACCAAAGGCATGGAGGATGTCTGCCCTGTGGTTCTCCAAGCCCACATGGATATGGTTCCCCAGGCTCGTGCCGGCAAAAAGCACGATTTCTTAAAAGACCCGATTGAAACCAAGATCGTTGATGGTTGGGTGTATGCCTGCGATACCACTCTGGGTGCAGACGACGGCCTCGGCGTAGCTGCCGCTATGGCTGTTTTGGAAAGCAAGACCATCAAACATGGTCCTCTTGAGGTGCTCATCACCACCGATGAGGAAACCGGTATGACTGGTGCTTTCGGCTTAAAGAAAGGCGAACTGAAGGGTAAATATCTGCTCAACCTTGATAGCGAGACCGAAGGCGAGCTGTATGTCGGTTGCGCAGGTGGTATCGATGCCACAATCACTATCCCTTACGCTACCGAGAAAGCCCCCAAAGATTACTGCGCAATGCGCCTTACTATTGGCGGTTTGAAGGGTGGTCACAGCGGTATGGAAATCAATACAGGTCGTGCCAATGCAAACAAACTTATGTTCCGCCACATCCGCTGGGTTGCTGAGTGCGGTATCCGTCTTATCAGTGTCGAGGGTGGCAATATGCGCAACGCTATCCCCCGCGATGCCGAATTGGTCTTTGCTATGCCTAAAGCCCACAAGGACTGCATCTGCAAGGAATTCGACAAGGTTGCTGGCTGGGTGAAAAAGGAACTTGGTGCCGTTGAGCCCGATTTCTTCATGAAATATGAGCCCGTCCGCATGAGTCCCAAAGTGATGACCGAGGCTGACACGCAGAAAATCATTAACACTGTCATGATAGCCCCCAACGGCGTCATTCGTATGAGTAAGGATATGGAAGGCCTCGTTGAAACGTCGCTCAACCTTGCCATCATGAAGACCAACGGCAAGAACTTTTCTATCAAGGCTCTCCTTCGTAGCAGCGTTGATTCGGCCAAGGATGCTTTGGCCGAGCGTTTGGTCTGCCTCGCCGAAATGGCCGGTGGTAAATGCCAGCTTACTGGTGCCTATCCTGGCTGGAAGCCCAATATGGAAAGTGGTTTGTTGAAGACTATGAAGGCTACCTACAAGAAATTGTACAAAAAAGAACCCGCCGTGGTGGCAATCCACGCTGGTTTGGAGTGTGGTTTGTTGGGCGGAAAATATCCCGACATGGAGATGATCAGCTTCGGCCCGACTCTCAACAGCCCCCACAGCCCCGACGAACGCGCCAACATCGAGAGCAGTAAGAAATTCTTCGACTACCTCGTTGCCGCCCTTGAATCTATGCCGAAAAATAAATAATTGTCAGTAAATTGTGAAATGTGGATCGACAATTCGTTTCACATTTCACAATTCTCAATTCAAAAATACAAAGTAATGATAGCAAAAGAACTTTTAAATCCCCAAAGCATCGTTGTTTGCGGTGCATCAAGTGATATACACAAACCTGGCGGAAAAGCCTTAAAGAACCTGCTCGACAGCAATTTCAAAGGCCAAATCTATGCCGTGAACCCCAAAGAGTCCGAAGTGCAGGGCATTAAGTGCTACACCAAGGTCGACGACCTCCCCCAAGTTGACTGTGCAATCCTCTGCATCGCCGCAAAATTCTGTGCTCAGACCGTTGATGTCCTCACTCAGCAGAAGGGTACCAAGGGTTTCATCATCGTCAGCGCCGGTTTCTCTGAGGAAAATGCCGAAGGTGCCGCTATTGAGAAGCACATCGTCGACAGCATCAACGCTGTCGGAGGCTCCCTCATCGGCCCCAACTGCACGGGTTTCCTCAACACCAACTACGCTGGCTGTTTCGACACCCCTATCCCCACTCTCGATCCTCACGGTGTCGACTTTATCACCGGTAGTGGTGCCACCGCCGTGTTCATCAAGGAGTATGGTATCACCAACGGTCTTACCTTCAATAGCGTTTGGGCTGTAGGCAACAGCGCCCAGCTCGGCATTGAGGATGTCCTCGAACACCTCGACGAGACTTTTGATCCCGAAAAGTCCAGCCGTGTCATCATGCTCTATATGGAAAAGATTGGCGATCCTCAGCGTCTGCTCAAACACAGCCGCAACCTCATCAACAAGGGCTGCCATATTGCCGCTATCAAATCGGGCGGTTCTGCAGCAGGTAGCCGTGCCGCTTCCAGCCACACCGGTGCTCTCGCCACCAACGACGCCGCTGTTGACGCTCTCTTCCGCAAGGCTGGCATCGTCCGCTGCCAAAATCGTCAGGAGCTCACCACCGTTTGCGCCATCTTTATGCATCCCGAACTCAAGGGCAAGCGTTGCGCCGTTATCACCCACGCAGGTGGTCCCGCCGTTATGCTCACCGATGTTCTTTCCAATGGCGGCATGGAGGTGCCCGGCTTGAAGGATCACCCCGCCAGCCCTGCTTTGTTGGAAAAACTCTTTGCCGGATCTTCTGTGGGCAACCCCATCGACTTCCTCGCCACGGGTACCGCCGAACAACTCGGCTACATCATCGATGCAGTTGAAAACGACTATACTGATATCGACTTTTCCGTCGTTATCTTCGGCTCTCCCGGATTGTTCTCCAACCGCGAGGTTTACAAACTCCTCGACGAGAAGATGAAGACCTGCAAGAAACCCATCTTCCCCGTGCTCCCCTCCATCATCAATGTTAAGGACGAGATTCAGGAGTTCATCGACCGCGGTCGTATCAACTTCCCCGAGGAGTGTGTGCTCGGTAACGCCCTCTGCAAGGTCTACCACACCCCAAAACCTCAGCCCGAGAATGTGGAACAGCCCGCTATCGACGTGGCACGTATCCGCAAGACTGTCGACCGCTGCAAGAGCGGCTATATGGAAATTGCCGACTACAACGAGCTTCTGGATGCTGCCGGTATCAGCCGCAAGAAGAGTGTCGAAGTCGACAAAGTTGAAGATGCTCTCGCTTTCGCAAAAGAGGTGGGTTGCAGCAAGGATGTGCCTCTCGTAATGAAGGTCGTCGGACCCCTCCACAAGAGCGATGTGGGTGGTGTCACCCTTGGTGTCAAAGACCTCGACACAGTCGCCAAGGAGTTCGACCGCCTCATCCACATCAAGGACACCTACGCAGTTGAGATGTACCCCATGCTCGACGGTACGGATGTCTATATCGGCGCTATCAAAGATGCCAAATTCGGCCATCAGATTTTCTTCGGCCTTGGCGGTATCTTTATCGAGGTGCTGAAGGATGTCCAGAGTGCCCTCGCACCCATCACAGCTGCCGAAGCTAAGGAGATGCTCACCAAACTGCGTGGCTATAAGATCCTCCAGGGTGTCCGTGGTCAGGAACCTGTCAACATCGACATGTATGCTGACCAAATCGCCCGCGTTAGCGCCCTCGTGCAGGCCGCTCCCGAGATTGCCGAAATGGACCTCAACCCCCTGCTTGGCAATCCTCGCTACGTCACAGCAGTCGATGCCCGTATCCGTTTGGAGAAATAATTTTCCGAATACACAACAAGGCCGTTCCTACGGGGCGGCCTTGTCTTTTATTTTTATAGTTATGAAAAAAACTTTATCACTCATTTTGTTCGCCTCCCTGCTCTTCGCGGTCGGATGCGAGAAAGAACCTGTCGTTACACCTGCCGACCCTGGCACACACGACACCCCTGACAATCCCGAACCGAGAGTGTATCAGGCACTTGGCGGAGTCTTCTCCGTGTCCGGAACCACACAGGTGCGTTTTGCTGCAGGCAACTTGGGGTACGACACAAGTTATTTCTTCACGTCTCACCAGTACGACTATGGCGGACATTTCTGTTGGGGTACCGGCAACAACCCCAACAGCACCTCTTCCGACTATCACGACTACCCCACCTTTGTTGACTGGGGCGGCATCATTGGAGATGGTTGGCGTACACTTTCTCGTCCTGAATGGAAATATTTGATTGAGCAGAGAGAGGATGCCATCGACAAACGAGGCGAAGCTACGGTGTGTGGCGTGCACGGCTTGGTAATCCTGCCCGACACTTGGAACGGGCCCGCCTTCAATCCCGTTATCTCGGAATGGAACAGCAACGTCTATGATGCCGCATCTTGGGCAACCATGGAAACCGCCGGAGCTGTATTCCTGCCCGCAGCCGGCCTTGTCCAAAATATGAACCTGACCAGCGAAGGGGTCTTTGGCCACTACTGGCTTTCCACGCCCAACGACGATAACTACGGTTTTGATTTCTATTTTGGGGTTGCGGTAAATGCCATTACCTACAACGATCGTAGTGACGGGCTTTCTGTCCGCCTTGCACAAGACATTCGTCCTTGATGCTCCCAACGTTATGGTATCGTTATCGTATCCTTATGGTATCGTTATGGTATCGTTATGGTATTCCGGATACCATAACGATACCATAACGATACCATAAGGATACGATAACGATACCATAACGATAAAAGAATC
>JAZUIX010000244.1:0-1626 GCA_045642445.1 Bacteroidales bacterium
CCACAGAGGTCTCTACTCTCGGTCAAGACCCAACGAGCTATATTCTGTTCGTCGTCGCACAGTGTTGTAGGAAGCGGCCAATGAAGGATATTGTTGTGTAAGTCATAAGAAACATCAGAGGGGAGCACATCATTAATTACATTATAATTGGGGTTGATATCCACACTGCGATCAGATTGGTAGTAACGGCCGTAATAGTGGGTAACTCCATTGCGATCCACAACCTCCCACCAGTAGTTCTTGGGGCTGTTGCCGTGACGGATTATACTGTCGTGGGCATCGCCTGTGCGGGCATAGAACTGTGTCCCGTCAGGCAGGCGGTTGGTCTGCTGGTTAGTTCGGTGAGGCATAGGACGAGGAGTGCCGTCAGTCTCTTTGGTAATCAATTGTTCTCCGTCAAGCAGGTAAATCTCGGTTTCATAGGTGCCATCATAACGAGGTACACCCCAACGGGTGTCAAGAGTTATGGATGGTATAGGAATGTCCCAGCCTACGCCGAGCCATCCGCTGCCGCCGGTGCTGCTATATGTCAAAGTCAGATTGGGTTGCATACCCGCACGACCGGCGGGAATTTCGAGTGGATAACTAATGTTGGCTGTGCCGTTATTGTTGGCCGTAGGAGGTTGTATCATCGTCAATCCGTCCATCGGGCTGACAGCCTCCAAATCGCCCATTGCTGTCGGTACAAAAGCTTGTGTCTCTGGCATCTCGGGAGCCTTAAGTAGTTCATTGATGAAGTCCGTGAAGTGTGTGGTCAGTGAGACAATCTCATGGTTTATGGTATCTACTCCCACTCGTTCCAGACGCACCCAAGCTAAGGTTGCGGTGTCGTAGAAAGAGGTATAGATGTCATCGGGTGTATATCCTTCGGGCAGTCTGCTTGGGTCATATTCCACTCGCAATTCGGCGTATGGCAGGAAATGTTCGCCGCCCGGCAGCAGACGGTAGCCGGCCGTGGCCGCCGTCATGTTCGTCATCCCCTGCGGCAGCGGGGGCAGCTCTTCGGCCCTGAGCGAGGTGGCCGAGTAGTCCGCCTCGTGCTGTACGGCGGCATCGAGGGCGGTAAGCGTCATCCCCTCCGTCCGTATGGCAAGGGTCTGCCCTCGTCTGACGTGCATCTTCACATCGGGACGGCGCACCTCTGCCGGGGAAGAGACGCACGGCTGTGCGCCTCTATTTTCGGGCCGTGTGACGGCAGGAACAGTTTGTTTCGGAACGGGTTTGCCGTCCTGTACAGCAGCCCCATGGTCGGAACGATGGCAGGCGGCGAGCATGGCCACTGCCATGACTCCGGCCGCCCGTATAATAGTGAAATAATGTCGTCTCATCGATAAAAAGGTTTTTGTTTTTATATGTGTCTCATAGCGATCTCTGGTGATTCTATTTCACCACAAGCCTCATGGTCTGGCTGCCATTCTCGGTGGTGACGGTGGCGTAGTAGGAGTTGCCCGACGGCAGGGTGCCCGTGAAACGATACCGGTCGCGTCCGCTGCCGCTGTAGGTGGCCACCACTGTGCCCAGAAGGCTGTATATCGTCACCTGCACCTGGCTGGCGCCGGACACTTCGATGTTGAAATGTCCCGTGGTGGGATTGGGATAAAGAGCAACGGTCTGGAGTCCGGCAGG